>NZ_AP023086.1:4672022-4991544 GCF_021655555.1 Marinagarivorans cellulosilyticus
GTCAGCAAGTAGGTAAGGTAGCGAAATAAGTTACCACTAGTATGTACACCTTTCGCCGCCTTTGAGTAGCTACATAAGCGCTCGCAGACATGCTGTGTTTCCAGCAGTATTACCGTCAGCTGTTTGTCTGCACATTGGGTAAGCGCGGCATTTTTAGCCAGTAACAGCATTTGCACACTTTGGTTAAACAACAGTGACAAGGCCTTGCTGTATTCAGCCAATGCAGCTTCAGCTTGGACCTTAGGCGAGATAAAGCGCACATTGGGCGCGCCATCTGGCGATCTAAATTCAATATTTTCTTGGTTCATGGCAAGCATCCATTGCAGGAAGCCTGCGCTACATCACTAGCATAGGCTTCCACTCATTAAGCACATCACGTTAAACAAAGAGTGGCCAACTTAAGTAACTAGTACATTAGCGTATCCACTATCGACACCAATGACTGTAGAAACAGAAACCGATTTTCGCCAATTTTTAGGGCGTTTGCGTTGCACATAACCAGCGCTGCGCAGTGGCCTCTGGCAGATAAGTCACCACCCGAGCATACATGGCCAGCACTTTTTCAAGCTCAGCAACCAAAGCGGTGTTATCGCGATTGTCATCCGAAAATGCAGCATCTAGCATGCGGCCTAAACGCTCATCACACGCTTTAACCCCGTCCCAATCGCCCACTTCAAAGGCTGTCTGCATGGCTTTGCGGGTACGAATAACATCAACTAAAGACGAACAGACTAATGGCATGGGGAATCTCTCAAGTATCTATGGCTACACCCTATTTGTCGGCCCAGATCGCAAAAACTTGAAGATTATTTTGAAGAGTTTTCTCGTGCTAAAACGCGCCTTGCGGAAAGTGCCAGGTCACAGACAAAGGCGCCCCTTCGGGCAAACCACACAGGCTGGCGGCGTTGCACTGCAGCCATAAATCACCCACTGCAATTAAGCTATTGTTGCAATAAATAAGCGGAATACGGTGACGAAGCCAAGGCTCTAAACGGTATTCTTGCAATAGTTTTTTAAGTGCTTGCGAGTGCGCACGCCCGGCGGGATGGGCGCGCTCACCGCCTTGCCGGTAGCGCACTTGCAGCTCGCCAGTAAAGCCGGCTACACGCAGCTCGCTGCCATCACTCAATACGCAGTGCTCTTTGAATGAAACGGCTTGAGCAGCCACTGATTGCAAAATACTGACAGGCAAAAGGTATAGCCGCTGCTTAAAACGGCTAAAACCATAGCTCCCCAAAAGCAAGGCGGGCTGTGCATCGGCTTGCGCTTGCAGCAGTTTTTGTAATTCTTCGAAATGGCCGCTTTGCGGCGCTAACTCACCCTCTTGCTTTAACCAAAAGCGCACCAACTGCTTTTGCCGCGACCACGACAATACCCGCAACGCAGAAATATCAATAGAAGACCCACAGCGTTCTTGGCGAAAGCCCACCGAGGCAAAATCAAGCGCGGCATATTCGTCCAATAAATGCTGAGCTTCGCGGGCATGCTCTGCAGCAACGGTAATTTGCTCAACAGCGTTCGGCCAGTGCTGCGTAATAACAGGGAATATTTGATGGCGTACAAAGTTGCGGCTAAAGCGAGTATCGGCGTTACTTTCGTCCTCTACCCACTGCAAAGCCTGCTGTTTAGCGTAATTCAGAATACTCGTCTTAGGGCACTGCAATAATGGCCGCCATAAGCGCCCCTGCCCTAAAGGACGCTCTACCGGCATAGCCGCCAACCCTTGCACGCCCGCGCCACGCATTAAGCGCAGCAATAAGGTTTCGGCCTGATCATTTTGATGGTGCCCCACCGCTAGTACATCACCAGCTTGTAGCAGCTGTTCAAAAGCTTGATAACGCGCCTGCCGAGCGGCCTGTTCTAGCCCTTGACCAGCGATGTTAACGGCTACATTTACAGTGTTTAATGGGATATTCAGGCTCGCACACAAGCCTTCGACTTGTTGCTGCCACTGCCCAGCGTTGGGCGATAACTGATGATTAATATGAATAGCGCTAAGGGTTACAAAATTGGGGCATTGCTGCTTTGCCCAATGAAGCAATACTACAGAGTCCACACCACCGCTAAGCCCAACAATAAGGCGCTTGCAATTAGCAGGTATATTCAGCGGTGGTAGCATAATAATTCGCCAATACTATTAACGGCGCTTTTTAGGGCCTGCTTTTTTAGTGGTTTTACTGGGGCGCCCAGCATTCCCTTTATTAGCGCGTACAGCAGCCGTTAATTTCCCTGCAATTTGCTTTCGCGGGCGGCTACGCTGTAAAGCTTCTGGCGGCACTAACGAGTGTTCGCCAGTTCCAATTAAATCTTCGCGGCCCATTTCTTTAAACGAATCGCGCAGCATTGGCCACGTTTTTTCATCGTGAAAACGCAATAATGCCTTTTGAAAACGGCGCTGTTTTAAATTGCGCGGGGTGTGCACCTTGCCACTTTTGTAATTAACCTTACCCAGCGGATCTTTCTCGGAATAATACATCGCCGTTGCTAAGGACATGGGCGATGGGTAAAAGGTTTGAACTTGATCCAAGCGGTATTTGTTTTTCTTTAACCAAAACGCAAGGTTAATCATATCTTCGTCATCACTACCTGGGTGCGCAGCAATAAAGTAAGGGATTAAATACTGTTTCTTCCCGGCTTCTTTAGAGTACTTATCAAAGAGCTTTTTAAAAGCATGGAAAGTACCAATGCCGGGTTTCATCATTTTATTCAGTGGCCCTTCTTCGGTATGCTCTGGCGCAATTTTTAAATAGCCGCCTACATGATGAGTCACTAATTCTTTGACGTATTCAGGATCTTCAATGGCTAAGTCGTAGCGCAAGCCAGACGCAATAGCCACTTTTTTAACACCAGGGATAGCCCGCGCCTTGCGATAAAGCTGGGTTGTTGATGAATGGTCGGTGACTAAGTTTTTGCAAATCGTGGGGAAAACACAACTTAAACGGCGGCAATTAGCGTGAATTTTAGGGTCCTTACAATTCAACATATACATGTTGGCTGTTGGCCCTCCTAAATCAGAAATAGTGCCGGTAAAGCCGGGCGTTTTATCGCGGATATCTTCTATTTCACGCAAAATCGATTCTTCAGATCGCGACTGAATCACTCGCCCTTCGTGCTCTGTAATTGAACAAAATGAACAACCACCAAAACAACCACGCATAATGTTTACCGATGTTTTTATCATCTCGTAAGCAGGAATAGTGGCGCCGCCATAACTTGGGTGTGGGATACGCGCAAAAGGCAGCGCAAATACCGAATCCATCTCGTCGGTTTCTAGCGGAATTGGCGGTGGGTTAATCCACACTTCGCGATTGCCATGCTTTTGCACTAACGTACGTGCATTTTGGGGGTTTGATTCCAAGTGCAAAACGCGTGAAGCATGGGAGTAAAGCACACGATCGCTGCGTACTTTTTCAAACGAGGGTAACCGGATTGCGGTTTTTTCATTATCTAGCGCATGTTGGCGATGCACCGGCATAGGAATGATACGCACAACCTCTTCTTCCACGTTTTGCTCTTGCGATTGCGGCTCTTGCTGGGCGGCATCGCCGTACAAATCACTATCTATGCCCGGCATCGAGGGCGCCCCACCACCGCTGTTGGCGTTGGTTTTACAATCGCTAGTGCCGGTATCCTCCATTGCATAAGGGTTTGGAATGGCATCGATATTTTTAGCCCAATCAACCCGCGAGGAATCAATCACAGTCCAGCCGTCGGGTACGGCTTTTCGCACCACGGTTGTACCGCGAATACTGGTAAGTTGATCAATTGTCTTGCCACCGGCAAGCTCAGTCGCCACCTCAATAATGGCGCGCTCGGCGTTGCCGTACAGCAAAATATCCGCGCCTGAATCGACCAGTACCGAACGACGCACCGCATCGCTCCAGTAATCGTATTGCGCTATGCGCCGTAAGCTTGCCTCTATACCACCAATAACAATAGGAACATCTTTGTAAGCTTCGCGGCAGCGCTGTGCATAAACTGTCACCGCGCGATCTGGCCGTTTCCCACCTTCGTTGCTTGGCGTATAGGCATCATCACTGCGCACTTTTAAATCGGCCGTGTAGCGGTTAATCATAGAATCCATATTGCCCGCACTAACACCAAAAAAGAGGTTTGGCTTACCCAATACTTTAAACGGGTCGCAGCTTTGCCAATCGGGTTGGGCAATCATGCCGACCCTAAAGCCCTGAAACTCCAGCAAGCGGCCAATAACGGCCCCACCAAAGCTTGGGTGGTCAACATACGCATCGCCATTCACAATAATGATGTCGCAGCTATCCCAGCCTAAATCGTCCATCTCTTTACGCGACATGGGTAAAAACGGTGCTGCACCAAAACACTCGGCCCAATATTTAGGGAACGAGCACAAATGCGGCGCTGTTTTAATGGCAGGAGGTGAGGCAAGCTTGGCGTTAGACATAGAATAAGGCTGTGTAGGTAAATCAGGCGGCCATTCTACCAGAGTCCACACCCTCTACGCTTGACAGCATAACCAGACAAAAGCTAGGGCTACTCGGAGGACTCTGCATGTGCTCCACAAAAAAGCCCAGTTGAAGACACTTCAACTGGGCTGAGTAATGGCTACAAGCAAGCCACATTGCTGCGTTTAACGCATAAGAAACTCCGCTATTGCACCCACCTCTTCTAGCGATACCGCCTGAGCGGGATCATCTGGTTTTAGGTGCGCCATTTTTGGAACGCTTTGTATTTTCGCGCTGATAAAGCTTGCGCTTGCACCTGTCACATCACCATAGCGCGGTGAAGCGCCTTCACCATTACCCGAATGGCAACTTGAGCAATGCTTTAAAAATTGAAACTGACCATCAATAGGCTGCGGTTCTGGTTCTGGTTCTGGTTCTGGTTCTGGTTCTGGTTCTGGTTCTGGTTCTGGTTCTGGTTCTGGTTCTGGTTCTGGTTCTGGTTTGACATCAGGGTACTTTTCTTTATCGCGCATTGCCGCGAAAAGGTCTTGAATTGCACCAAGATCTGCATCTTTTAACACCGGCCCCATAATGCTACCAAGATGGCCAAACTTAATCTTATGCTGGTCTTCATAAGGTTTAAAACGCATATGGCGGCCAACAGTGTAGGCATCGCCGTCTATCAATATCTTGGTCCCATCCACACCATGACAAATTGCACAGTTATTTGCGTATACCGTATCACCCGCAATCGGGCTGCCATCCACGCCCATATTAAGGAAACCGCGGCCACGGCTTGGGTACTCCCCACTCAATAAAATTAAGTCATAAAGTGCCGTGGTATCGAGCGCTTCCTCTTTTAAATATTTAACAATATCCCAGATTTGCGCATCGGTAAGAATTTCGGCGTAATTAGGCATTTTATCGCCAACGGAAGCATTACTTACAGGATCGTAATTATCGAGCCTATCGTTAACCGAACGATAATTATCGCCGCCTTTAATGCTGTTAAACAGCGCCTGCGGGCTGGCAATTTCACTGACCCTTGCCAAATTCACATCAGCAACTCTGGGCCTTGTTGTCGAGGGCGCGCGGTTACTGTACCCGCCTTCACGCCCTAACCTATCCCAGCCGTGGCATTGCTTGCAGCGAAAGAAATCTGCATTGGTCTCGATGCTATCCAATTGAGCTTGGCTATCGAGGTTAGAATTATTCAGCTCGAACCCTGTTTCATTCGCCCAAAATTTAGAATATAGCTGCCCACCCACAATGCCGTCGGCGGCTTGATAGGCTTGACCACCAGACATATCAACGCTACTGCTTTGGCTGCTCACCGCTGCACTGCTGCTTGAGCTCTCTGCACTTGATTCACTAGCAACTACTTCAGCGCTCTTTGGCTGCTCTGTGCCGTACTGTGACTACTAACAGCAACCTGATCACCGCTACACCCTGTGAGTGCAACCGTTAACAATACCGCCAACAATAAGCCTAAAATACTGGTTAAATCACCGCCTTTAGCACTATTGAGTTTTTCTGCAATGCTCATTACTTTCTCCGCAGCCCTCTACCATATACGCTTAAAAATGCTAATTAAGCACACGTTTTAAGCCGCAAAAGTATCAGCATTCAGCAAGGAGTTATCCGCATTTTTTTGCATACCGAGAGAGGCCTCACACAAATAGAGGTGCAAGGAAAGTAAAGAAAACGAAAAGCTTATTATTCAGATGCTTATTGAAATTTTTTAGGCAATATCTATTGCCGACAAAAGACACCAAAAAAAAGAGCAAGCACGGCATTAAAGGCAGTACTTGCCACATACCACGCCTAATACCGCTTGCTGTAAAACACAAGAGCGCCCGAAGTAAAAGCTACACCTGCAAATACTGCTTAAACCAAGCAATCTGGGCAGCTGACACTTGCGCTAAATATTCGCCCTCATAAATATCATAATGCGTAGCACCGGCAATACTCAGCAACTGCTTTGGCTCTTTTGCTTTATCAAATAGCGAATAAGACTCCGCTGGAGGGTTTACGCCGTCTTGTTCTGCAACCGTAATATGCAAAGGTGCATTTAAATCACTCAAGTAATTTTCTGGTTTGTGCGCTAGAGTTTCCGCCGTTGTTAAAAACGGAATTTTCGTTTTTAACGCTGGGAATTCTTCGGCATAACGACTATAAAATGCTTTAGATTGCTCATCACTTAAGACTTTAGCAATAGGCACCCACATTTCTTTACCGCCTTGCGCTTTGCGAGCTTGCATTTTTTCAAGCGAGCCTAGCAGTTTTGTGGTTTCTGCTTCATTTAAATCCCCAGTAATAACGCGCTCGCCATTACCAAAAGTGACTTGCACTGCAAGGCATTTAACACGAGCATCCTCCACGGCGGCAACAATGGCATTTGCCCCTCCAAATGATGTGCCCCACAAGGCTATTTTATCAACATCAATAATGGACATTTGCACAGCAAAGTCGATGGTTGCTTTGATATCTTCAATTTGCAACGCAGGCTGTAAACGACCCGCCTCGCCTTCACTGGCACCAAAACCGCGATAATCAAAGGTAATCACCGCAAAACCGGCCTGCTGAAATTGCTCAGCAAAGCCTGGTAACAATAGTTCTTTTACACCACAAAAACCATGACACATCACAATCAATGGTACGGGCTTTGTTAAATCAGATGGCAAATATAAATCTGCAGCAATGTTACTGCCGCCAGAGAGGTAATTAATGGTTGTTTTCATTGAGCTTCACTTATATTGATTTCAAAAAAAATTAAACGAGCAAAGGAATCCTATCACGCAGAACAAAACGCTAATAGCCACCTCGCTGAACCGCATACAATCAGTAAGGCTAAATTTCACCCACTAATTAACACTAGAGCACCTCTAAAAATAGTGAATTTTGTGTGAGAACTAGGACAGAAGTTGCTCCCGGCAACTTTCTGCATTTCCGCCGTCTGTGGAGGTCAAGCACCGCCCGGACGACTGAATGGATTCAGGAGGTAGAGCGACGCATCGGTGCAGGAAGCACCTTATTAGACATTGCAGCAGAATGTCGAGGAGCAAAAACCTGTAAGCCGCTATCGCGGAAAAAGTGCATATTTAGAGATGCCCACTAGTTACCCAACCGAAGAAAGCTTTCATACTAAAGGGCTCTAAATATAACATTGTAAAAATCAGCATAAACAACCTTCTCTCTGAGAGTTTTGTTTATGCTGTTGCAGTATCTTATTTCTTTGCTTTTAGCTGTGCTTTCGCCGCAGCCATAATGACATCATTATCTACCCGAACTTTGTAGTTAGGGGAAACGAAAGTGAATGTCACCATGCCCTTAGTATCAACTAATAAAGCCGCGGGTACTGGTAACAAGTGATGATCCTGACCAGAACTTTTTTCTAGGTTCACGCCAAAAGTTTTCATAGCCACGCGCATAGTCGCCCCAACTTTATACGCAAGGCCAAGCGCTTTAATTGCTTCGGCATCGCTATCTGACAACAAGGTGTAACCTAGCTCGTTTTTCTCGCCCGTTTTTTGCAGCTCTTCGGGTTTGTCTGGGCTCACCGCGATAATTTGGAAACCCAAATCTTTCAAAGGTGCTTCGACCTTACGTAACTCTGCCAAGTGCAAGTTACAATAGGGGCACCAACCACCGCGATAAAAAACAAGTAAAGTAGGTTTCTCTTTTAATAAAGAATTGAGTTTTACTACCTCTCCAGCTGGGTTTTTTAGTTTAACTTTAGGGATCTTTTGGCCAATAAGAATAGGACGAACATCGTCATCACTGGTAGGGACTTCAACCTCTTTTGCATGCGCCAATGCAGCCAACCCCATCACGCAAATAACACTTAAGAATAAACACTGAGCAGCGCTCATCAATGTTTTGATATTTACCGTATTCAACATAAACAATTCCTGTACTTGAGTCGCTTTGCTAATATGCAGCTAAAACGCCGCCATTAAATATTCCCATGTTAAGAATCAGGGAGCCGGTGCCTATCCTAAGCTATTCGCAATATAAAAGGTTTCACATTTTTATGACATTCATTCTCAAGGGGATCGCTCGGCGGGCGACCAAACGCGCACCGATGGAGGCTCTAACCCACACCACTATCTCACGAGCTACTGGCGTGCTGGGCGATTTTCGAGGAAAACCCTCTAAGCGACAAGTAACGATACTGAGTGAAGATAGCTGGAAAACCGTTGAAAAAGAACACGGCGGCCCTTTGGATTGGCTTATTCGTAGAGCCAACTTGTTGGTAGCAGGTATAACCTTCAGCCGCGAAAGCATCGGCAATACGCTCACAATTGGCCAAGCCGTACTTGAAATAACAAAAGAATGCGACCCTTGCTACCGAATGGACGAGCAAGTTGATGGGTTACAACAGCGACTGAAACCGGCTTTTACTGCCGGCGTATGTTGCAAGGTTATTCGCGATGGCTCCGTTCAGCTTGGCGACCACGCTATACTTAGCCAACCTCACCAGCCGAAGCTTATCTAAAAGAACGCGTTCGCTACAAAGCCAAAGCCTTTGCAACAACGTCATTTACGATTTGCCCGTCGTGTACATTGATCCCCTTGGCAAACAGGGCATCATTACGCGCGGCAGGCAAACCTTCGTTCGCTAAACGTAGAATATAAGGTAATGTCACATTAGTTAACGCGTGTGTTGATGTTAGAGGCACGGCGCCAGGCATATTGGCCACACAATAATGCACGATACCCTCGCGAATATAAGTGGGATGCTCGTGTGTTGTTGCATGGGAGCTTTCGAAACAGCCACCTTGATCAATCGCGACATCAACTAACACGGTGCCGGGCTGCATTTTTTTTAAGTCGTCATAACCCAGTAATTTCGGTGCTGCGGCACCAGGGATAAGCACCGCCCCCACTACAACATCGGCACGGGGTAAAAGCCCAAGCAAGGTTTGCTTATTGGCCACACGCGTTTGCAACCTAGGCCCAAATAGCGCTGCTAGCTCGCGCAATCGCTCGACCGAGGTATCTAATACCGTTACCTGCGCCCCTAACCCCAACGCCATTTCAACCGCGTTGGCCCCCACTACACCGCCACCTAACACAACAACATTCGCTGGCGCTGTACCGGGTACTCCAGCCATCAACACGCCCTTACCACCCACCGGTTTTGTCAACGCCATGGCGGCAGCCTGAATCGCTAAGCGCCCCGCCACCTCTGACATCGGCTGAAGTAAAGGTAAGCGGCCATGGCGATCAGTAATGGTTTCGTAAGCTATTGCGGTTACACCCCTGTCGCACAGCGCCGCAGTTAACTTACTATCTGCCGCTAAATGCAAATAGCCGAACAATAACTGCCCTCGGCGAAGCCACTCACACTCTTTTGCTTGTGGCTCTTTGACCTTAACAATAAGGTCACACTGGCCGTATAGGGTTTCTGCAGAAGGCTCTATATGCACACCTACACTCGTATAAGCCGCATCGTCACACCCCACCGCCAGCCCCGCACCACTTTGCACCCAAACCTCGTGCCCGGCTGCAATGCAAACAGAGGCACCGGCCGGCAACATACCCACGCGATACTCATGGTTTTTAACCTCACTAGGAATACCAATTCGCATAACTACCTCCTAAAGCCTATTAATCTATAGCTTAGCCGGATACAAGACTTATCACACGAGCAACAACACGGCATAATACCGAGCATCCTGTTAATCATAGTACTAGTAAAAGAGCGTAGCCTTCGCTCGCAACACGTAGAACAAGAGAGCACCCATGGGAAGAACGTACGAGAACCGCAAAGCCTCGATGGCGAAAACCGGCGCCATGAAAACCAAGCTATATTCTAAATATGGTAAAGAGATTTATGTTTGCGCCAAAAATGGCGGCTTTGACCCCAGCGCTAACCTCAGCTTGCGCCGCCTAATAGAAAAAGCAAAAAAAGAACAAGTTCCCAGCCACGTCATCGATAAGGCGATCGATAAAGCCAAAGGCGGTGGCGGCGAGGATTACGTGACTGTTCGCTTTGAAGGCTTTGGACCTGGCAACTGCATGGTTATTGTCGATTGCTTAACCGACAATAACAATCGCACTTTCGGCGATGTACGAACCTGCTTCAACAAAGCCAAAGCCAAGCTAGGCGGCCAGGGCTCTGTTGCTCACATGTTCGATCACCGCGCCATATTTGGCTTTAAACATGACGACGAAGATGCTGTTTTAGAAGCTTTAATGGAGCACGATGTTGATGTTGCCGATATCGAAAATGAAGACGGCACTATTACAGTATTTACCCCACAAACAGACTTCTTTAAAGCGAAAACTGCACTGGCCGAAGCATTCCCAGACCTGACCATCGACGTTGAAGAAATCACCTTCATTCCGCAACTGCATACAGAGCTCACAGCCGAAGATGTTGAAGTCTTTGATAAATTTTTAGATATGCTAAACGATTGCGATGACGTTCAAGAGGTTTATCACAACGCTGAATTGCCGGATTAATCTCAGGGTACTATTTATCGAAAGACCATAATCCCTTCTGTAGGAGGTTACGGTCTTTCAGTATGACTAATTCGAAGCAGCTCGCGCCATTTGCTCCAATATCTGTCCAAACAATGCTGTTACAGCATCTTTTGCAGAAACACCTTCCGGCATGTCTGGCTGCAGCAGCTGAGCCATCAAGTAAATACTCTTTTCGCCATCGACTAGCTCTAGTACTTTGGCGATAAATTCATGCCCTCTCTCGCATTGAAAATCAATATTAGGGACCGGCAAGTGATGCATAACTAACCAAGGCGGCGTTAACCAATCACTAGTACTGCCGGGCTTAGGCAAGGGCTTAGGCGTTAATGATTTTTGAGCGCAAAAAGACAATATTTGCTCGTAGTGATAACGCGCATTCAGTGGCGACACCATATGCTCAACCTCGTCCACTTCTTGCCTCTCTAGATCAAATCCAGCCATCTGGGCAAAATCAAAAATCTCCTCTGCCGAATATTTTTTATCAAAAGACATATTACGCGAATACAGCAAAGGCCCAGTATTAATCCAGCGCCCACCGGGCTTGAGCAGATACGTAATGACACCGATTAAATCTTTAACATCACCGCCGGTCACATCCAGCAGCCACGATGTCACGATTGTATCGACGCTATTTTCCCTCAGTGGCATGTTCCAAACATCTGAGCCCAATGCAAACCAACGCTCACGCAAATTGCCGGCATCTTCTGGGGGTTGCATTGTCCACGATTTAGAAAACGGATAGCCTATTTGGGGGTAGGTATAAAGCTCTGGCAGAGTAATCGCTTTTCGCTCTTTAATTAGATCCTGCGCGCAGGTAAGTAAAAATGGATTGATATCCGAAGCAATGGTAAATTCCGGCTCAAGCTTCTCGTGTAAATCCCAACTCAGGCGGCCAGCTCCAGCGCCTAGCACCAACATTTTTCCGGGTGCAGGATCGGCCCAAACATTCATTACGCGCTTCAAATTAGCGTCATTTGCGTGCGTTTCAAAATACTTACTTGGCTCGTTATCCCACGCCCAATCGCGCAAGATGTGGTGGTAATACTCAGTCGGATTATCCACAGTCGTTTGGTCATACATGGGGTCGAGCTGGGCCACCAAACCGGCACCGCTAAACTGAGCCAAAATCACATCAAGGCTTTGCTCCATAGACTCAAAGGCTTGCTCTAAACGTGCCCGCGTCAAATCAGATAAATCATACCCCTGCAATGCATATTCAAGGTTGGCCAGCGCTTCCCCGCCCTGCGCCTCCATCATGGCCATTTGATGCTGCCAAAGCTTTTTTTGCTGTATGCCCGCAGTAAAAACGCAAGGGATATTACCTAACGCAAAGAACTCACTATGGCATTTAGGGCAATGCATTCCCTCTATATCGCTGGCACAAACAGGGCAAATCAGCATTCCCTGCGGAAAAATAAACGCGTTGTTTTCGGTCATGACTTACCTAATTATTTAATCTAAAAGAAATAGCTGTAAATTGGCTTTCAGCTTAACAAAAAAAACCTCGCTGCAGTACGCAGCGAGGTTTTCAAATGTAACCCTTTGTTACAGCCGCTAGGGCTCTATTAACCTAACAGGTCAACATCTCCACCGGTAGCGCCGTCAAAGTCAACATCAGCACCCAAACCTTTAGCCACTTCAAAGTGGAAGTCGCGCGTCGTTGCACCAGTTGACTTAGACGAAAAGCTATTTCTGAAGCCAGACATTCCAGTCGCCACCAAAAATGGTGCATTGGTAGATGCGTGAGATAAACCATTACCAAAACAACTTACCTGACAGAACACTGTGCTATCGATAAGGGCGTTTCCGTTAGAGTCCCGAGTCTTTCTTAGCTGGTCAATAAAATAGGCTGGCACTTGGAATTTTTCAGTCATCATGGCATTCCAAACACCGGCACCACCAGAGTGCGCAGCGCTGTGGCCATCATAACCGCGATAAGTCCAACCACCACCCTGGTGGTTACCAATTTGCAGAACACCCACACGCGTCAAATCACACTTAAATGCAGCCACAATAATATCAGCCTGCAGTTTAGCGTGTTCAACCATGCCATCGTTCGAAGAGTCGTCATAACCGCCAGGAATATTTGGCTTACACGCGTTTAAATCAGGCGCAGCAGCGGTAGATTGATCGGTAATACGCTGCTCGATTTTCTCAATAGCTGAAAAGTGTGCATCTAATCGATCAAGCTCGGTAGAGCTTAGCTTTTTCTTGATACTTTCTACCGCACGCTTTTGTGCTTCAAATGATTTTTTGTAAGTATCATCAGAGCCTACTTCTGGCAACGCACCAAAAAACTTACCTAACGCCTGCTGTGGATCTTCAATAGGTAAGCCTTCACCAATAATATTACCAGCACCAGCGCCACCGTCTGCCGCATTAGAGCCTAAGAACATTGTTGTGTAATAACTGCTTGGCCCTAAGATAGGCCCTAGCTTACCGTCCGCCGTAGTACCTGGGCTATAATTACCACCCAATGCTTGGCGCGCCCCGCCGTGACCAGCAACTTCCGTATCTACACCACGGAAGTTACAAATGTCCGCAACAGGCGCATACGGAGCTGATGATGAGCTCATGTTGCTAGCACTAGATGGACGCCAGTCACCGGGCGAGCCACTATGAATGTAACAATAAACAACACGCTTGGGGCTATCTTGTGCCTGCGCATAACGCGCCGTCATTACACCACCTAAAAGGCTGGAATAGCGCAACGTGCTGGACGCAACACCTGACTTTGCAACCAGATCTAAAAAACTGCGGCGCTCTTTTTGAGCACTGCGCGCTTGAGACTCAACGGCTTTCTCGCTGACCTGAGTTTTTTTAGTAAATTTCATAAAAATAACCTTTTTTTGGCTATTACAGCGCAGTGCATCACTGCGCTGTAAAACATATTATTTACGGAAGCGGAAAGCATCAGACATAACTAACGCTTTTAACACATCTCTAGGACTCTTAGAGCCTGCATAAGCTGACTCTAGCTCATCTTGAATACATGCAAGCTCTGCCTCTTGTGCATCACTAATACCGTAGTAGCCATTTTCAGATTCCTCCAAAAACTCTTTGCCTAGGGTCCAGCCTAGTGCGAAACGTGTAGATTTCTCGATCAAACACGCACCAATACCTGGTACGTCATTCTCGACAATGACACGCCCCAAGTCTTTAGCACCAAAGAAGCGTAAACCATCACCACTCTCTTTAGCGGCATCAGCTTGGGCACCCGATAATGTACCTACTACATTATAAGAGTATAAGTAGCTGCCTTGATTAACCTGAGAAATAGGAAGGTTGCTATCGCCTTCCGGCAAAGCAATGTTGTTGTCATTAAACTTCAAACCGCTTTGCACAGTATCGCCATTCACGCGCGACCGTAAGCGGCCAACATTGTCAAAGTCATCCATACCAAATAGCGGATTAATAATTGCGTTATGGCAAGAGGCGCAAGAAGAACCCGGAATATTGGTTTGGATATCATAATAATCAGCAGTAGTAATATCACCCGCCTCTACGCGTGCTTGAACCGTTTGCGCTGCAGCCTCACGCTCCGCTGAGTCTTCTAAGTTAACGGGCAACGGAATGGCCTGACATAGTACATCTTGACGGAAATGCGCCGAACGCTGTATTGGTGAGGTGTAGTCCATATGTGCGTTATAGGCCATGTAAGCACCCGAAGCAATCACGCCACCGCGCAACTGACCGGTTGTATCCACATACCTAAAATCACCGTTAGATGAACCACCACCAGTGATGCCATAAAAACTCGCCAGCGTGCTATCTAAGAACGTAAAGTCCCCTTCGTACATACTTGGGAAATCACCGTTGTAGAATACATGCTTATAGATCTCGCGAATTTCTTGCATCATTGAGCGACGAACATCGTTGGTAAATTCAGAGTCGTTACGTGTTTTACTCATCAAACCGTCAGTACGGAACCACTTGCCGGCTAAACGCTCAACATGCGCCTTACCCATATCAGAATCAATTAACGCGTCAATGTGCTGCTCGCGATCCGACTCATCAACTAGCTCTCCAGCCACTGCCGCATCTAGCAAGCTTTTTGATGGCCCAGAACCTGTTAAAGCAAAAGACAATGCCGAAGCATACTCGTAAGGATCCAAAGCATATGCAGACTGATCAGCAGCCATTAGCTTTTCAACATCGTCTTCTACTGCTTCGGCTACACCCAGTTTTCCATAAGCCAAACGGGTAATAGTGACAGATCCACCTTCAGAATGCCCTCCGGCCCTTGTCACATCGTTGAATATTCCAACCGGAGGTTCATTTGAATAAGCCTCGGTAATCGGAACGTAATAGGTCCGCTCAACGCCGACCCGCACGTCAATAACGGCGATGGGGTTTTCTGGAGCGTTATAACCTCGGCCAATACTCAACACCGGTGCCCCACCATCACTACGCGCAGTGGCGATGGCTGTGATGGCAATTAGGTCGTCTCCAGTCCAAGAGTACCCTCTGAGGTGTGTATTCTGATAAGCTTGGATCTCCACATCAGTTTCAATCTGAGGCGTGCCAGCAAAGTCAAAATCAGTACCCGGAGCAACTACTGGGTTAGCTAATAATTCAGATACTTGAGTTCCCAGCTCTGAGCGATAAAGGAAGTTAGGCGACATAAGCACAGTCGTCAACGCCCACTTCAGTCCTGAATCGACATCTGCAGCGCCAGTGAAAATATCTGTAATTTCAGCTTGCTCTTCATCTGTTAACGCACGGCGGTATGCAACATAAGCAAATTCAGTAATAAAATCTGTTGCACACGATACGGCATCATCACACGCAAAGGGTAACGCGCCTGGCGTAGACATTGCCCAGTCGGTAATTTCAGTGGCGTTATCGTAATAAGAGTTAAGACGAGTCTCGGCTAAAGCCGTAGATGAATGGTTGGGTAAGCGTGCAACCTCAACGTCCAGACCTACTTTACCGATAGATGAGTAATCGGCAGGTAATGGAGCGCCAAATAACTGCTGCAGCGAGTTGCCATATTCGTATGAAGTTAATACATGCAACGTACGCTTGCCGTAATGGATAGCGCCAGGATTAGCGCAAGAGACTGCAACTGCACTCTCGCCTTCTTTACCATCACGTAAAGACCAAATGTAAGCTGCAGTATCATTTATGCATTGCTCACCACAGTTTGAAGGCGCCATTTCGGCACCAATAAACGCTGCTAGGGCATTAATAGAACCGCCATCATATGCAGCAGACATGGCCGGCGAGCCCAAATCGTCGGGGTCAACAGAACCGATCTTTGCGCTGTCGCCAGAACCACCAAAATACCCGTCATTATCGGTATCACTATGACAAACTGCGCAGTTAGTGCCAAAAGTGGCCTTTCCTGCTATCGCATTACCGTTAAACGAAGGCTGTGATGATGCAGTAGAGCTGCTAGAACTAGAAACAGGTGCAGAACTGCTTGAAACAGTCGTTACACTACTAGAGCTTGGCTGAACATTATCAGATGACACCGTATCAGAGCTACTGGAGCCCGTACCAACAGGGCCGACGCACGCAGACAAAGCTGCTGACAGCAATCCCACAGTTACAATTTTATTCATAGTGCTTCCTCATCTTAGAGCTCCCAGAATGATTACCTAACGACAATGACAAGCGTCAATGCGCTATTAGAATTTACTCCCAGATAATAACAATAATGCTATGTCGCATCCGTGACGAAGTTGGCAAGCAGTTAGACTTATGGCAAAAATTACCCCACATACCGACAAACTGGCAGCGGTGTCACACCAAGTAAGGAGGGTTACCGCCTATCAAAAACAGCAATCCTTAACAAGAAAAACTCCACAACGCAGACTAATCAACAGCCTTAGTCACAGATTGATTGATATACCGCAAAAAACGGGAAGATAGGTATTGAATGCAAGCGAAGAATACCAAAGTAAACACCGCCCACTGCGCCGCAATCCAACCAAAGAGTACTGGCGCCCACATCATCGTAGACATCAACGATTGCTGATAATAAAAGAACCACGGGTTTCCAGGCGGGAAAACCCACTCATGCATCTGGCTAAAAGCCTTAGTCGGCCCCACAACAATCAACACAACAACAAACAACGCCATCAATATCAGCAAAGCCATGCACTGGTAAAGCACCGATGGCGGTTTTAATCGCGCCTTGTAATAATAAAACATCACCAAAAGCCAAATAACGGCCGAGATTACGAGCATCCATTCAACTTTATTGATCAGGTGCGCAACGTCATTCAGGTGTATTACCTCATCCTCGGTCAGCAATGTCTGAGTTGGGTGCCCTGGCACCTTATACACGATGGACTCCAAGCCGTTCCCATCATGGTGAACCGAGTAGCTAATTTGCTGGAACAGTTGCTCGCGCTGCTCTTTAGTCGTATCAGCAAAACCACTGCGGTAATAGTTTTGCGGGCCAAACTTCTCGATAGCATTACCTATCCCACCGACGTCATGCCACCGCCCGTAAGAAAAGTCGAGCTGATACAACACCAACCACGACAACCCAAACGCAAGAAAACAACTCGTTAGTGCAAAGGTACCTGCAGACAACAATTCTTTAATCAGCGAATTCACAACATTCCTCAACCAGGATCCAACAAAGAAAGCTAAAAACTTTTATTTTAATATGCAGTGTTTAGCGTAATCCGACGCCTCATTCATACTCCAGTCGCCCTTGGGCTTTTCGGCTAGGCTCTCACACCAGCGCTCACTCCCCACCTTAGCGCAACCAACAAGCGACAATGCACATAAAACAATCATGATTTTCTTCATAGCAACAACTCGATACATCAACACAACGAAAAATAACAAGGGCGTTATTTGTCACCAAAGCTGCACACTTCGCAAGGCACAAGTTAACACTTAGACAATTTATTAATGCTCGTGGACAATATTCAATTGAGAAACACAAAAAAGGAGGCCTAAAGCCTCCTCTTCGATCACAGCAATAGATTAACCAGCAAAACGGTTCTCAGCACGCCCCGGCACGTCGACCCGCACAGAAAAAACAGAACCCGAATCTGGGTATTGCGCCAACTCTTCGTCGGGGCGTCCGCCAACAGTCGTGATATACAAGGTTTTAAGGTCAGCACCACCAAAAGCTACCATTGTCGGGCACTTAGCTGGAATGGCGATTTCCTGCACAACCTCACCTTGCGGGCTTACACGTACCACTCGGCCGCCCTCGTACAAAGCGCTCCAGTAATAGCCTTCGCTATCTACCGAGGCACCGTCAGGGCGCCCATTACCATGGGGAAACTGATGAAACACCGAGCAGTTGCTCACTTCACCAGATTCAAGATCAAAGTCACAGCGGCTAATGGCATGGCTTGGGGTATCTGCATAATAAAAAGTTTTATTGTCTGGACTAAAAGCAATACCATTTGCCGTTAGCAAGTCCTTAATCCACTTTTTAACATCGCCGTTAGGGCTTAACGAATAAATACTTGCCCCGCCATAATCTTTCGGCGGATAAACACTACCAGTGAACAATCGCCCCCGCTCATCACAACGACCATCATTAAATCGGTTTTTATCCATCCCCTCTTCTGGGTCCGATATGAAAGTACGCTCGGTATTCCAGCCGTCAATGGTGTAAAGCCCTGTTCTCATAGCCAAAACAAAACCACCCTTCTCGCGCAGCGAAAAACAACCAATCTCCTCATCAAACTGCAAAAAAGTATCTTCGCCTGTTTTGGGGTCCAAGCGATGGAGTTGTCCAGCATTAATATCTAACCAATATAAAACCTGCTCTTTTTCATCCCAACGGGGACACTCACCTAAACTGGCTTTAATTTTAAGGGCAACTTCAACTTGACTCATAAGACTCCACTCTCATTAATGGTGCGCGACAGCACCGATAGATACAAGCCAGAACAACTGAACACCGGCTATTTAAAGGCCCGCATGATCGCACAAAGCCCGCAAGGGCGCCACAGCCTAACCAGCCAGTAGCTAACCCCGCCTCTTCCATAAAAACAAAACTTCAAGGCAAAAAAAAGCCGCTACATTAAATGTAGCGGCCCAAACTCACAGAACCTATTTCGTAGGCTTGACCCATCCCTTTGGTCAATCATCCTTGTCATCCATGGCGCACAGTTTAGCAATGCCAGTAAAAGGTAAAAGGCGAAATATTGCGCACACTTTGTAAGACATTGACTACAAACAGCCTCCAGCTCAACCAATCTCCTTTCGCACAAGCCCCTTCTTACCTAATCCTCCACTCCCAACGGTAATATATTTGAGCGATAATCCCGCAAACATCAAACACCAACCCACATTAGGAGCCATCATGAAAAAAATTGTCTTGAGCATTATTGCAGCCGGTATCTTTACTGCCCTTTATGGTTGCGGGGAAAAAGATACAACCGCAGAGCTAACAAAATCGACCACAGAAAAAACAGCAGAGACTACAGATAACATTTCAGCTGAAGATGCCAAACAAGCCGCTGCCAAAGCAAAAGAACAAGCTAAGACTGCTGCAAATGCTGCCGAGCAAAAAGCCAAAGAAGCTGCCAAAGCCACTGAGGATGCAGCGAAAGAAACAAAAGAGGGCGCATCTAAGCTACTCAACTCTTTTAAAAATTAGACTCAAGCCGTTTTATCAAAGGCGCTGCTCGACAGCGCCAACTAACCTACAACCTGAAAGCTACTCAGCACCATTCGCGTACCAACCAACAGTAAAAGCGCGACAAACAACTTATCCAATACTGCCGCTGGCATCCGCTTGCCTAGATATGCCCCCACTGGAGCCAGCAACACCGTGCAAGGCAGTATCACAATTAACGCAGGCAAATAGAACAACCCCAACGCGCCCCTCGGTATACCTTCATCCTCAGCAGAAAACACCAGCACATTCAAAGATGCCGCAAAAGCCAAAGCCAACCCCATAGCAGCAGAAGTTCCAATAGCTTTATGCGTGTCGCGCCCTAAAGACTTAAGCAGCGGAACACTTAGCGTGCCACCACCGACTCCAGCCAAAGCGGCAACACATCCGATCCCAAATACCAATGGCAGCGTCAACCGGTTTAAAAACGGGTTATGACTGTGCACATTACCGCTCGGCTTGGCTCGACGCTGGACCAATACATTCATCAACGCAACCAACCACAAAAAAACACCGAAAAAAGTAATTAATGCCGGTGTCCTGTAACGCGCCACTAGGGCACTACCGACCACTGCACCGCACAACAGCGGCAACAGCCAACGCTTTAACAGAACAAAATCTATATTTTCAAGGCGGGCATGCGCCAACGCAGAAGACAGCCCCGTCACCACAATCGCCAACAAAGAGGTCGCCACAGACATGCTCATGGCCAGCTCTGCCCCCACCCCCATGTGGGTTAAGACAAAATAAATTGCCGGCACCATAACAACGCCGCCGCCCAAACCAAACATCCCAGCCACAACCCCTGCTAGTAAAGCAGGTATAAGCAATACTCCTAAGACATCAATAAACACCATCACCTCAATGCGATTTATATTTCATACACCAATCTTCAGCTAATGAGTCACCATATCAAACAAGACCTATCAAGGCGCATTAATGGCTCAACGCTACCCAGTAATATATCCCGAATTGCTCGTGGACAATTCACCACATCTCACGTAAAATCCCGCGCCAAATCAGGCACTATTGAGCCGTTGCGTACCGTCTAAGCTGTTACTGCTGGTTAGTACTTAATTACAAGCTAACAAACAAATACTGTACGCTGATAACCAAATCCGATAAAAGCGAGGTGGAGCGCAAGTTGCACCTCGCTTTTTTGCAGCCCTAATTTTTTGCTGGCACCAGCGTATTAGCAAAATCAAGGCTGCACACACGCTTTCGTTTTAATTTATAGCGGCTAGCAATAGCCACACCTGGAGGATCTCACGTTGACAACCCGGGCCTTAACCCCTGCCATTCTCGTCTTAGCAGACGGCAGTGTTTTCCGCGGTACCGCATTTGGTGCTGAAGGCATTTCCGTTGGTGAAGTAGTATTCAATACTGCAATTACTGGCTACCAAGAAATATTAACCGACCCCTCCTATGCAGAGCAGATAGTCACCCTAACCTACCCCCACATCGGCAACGTTGGCACTAACAATGAAGATGAAGAATGCGGAAAAATCTGGGCCAAAGGCTTAGTTATTCGCGATCTACCTTTAATTGCTAGCAACTTCCGCAACCAAGCCGATCTTGATAGCTACCTTAAAAAGCACAACATTTTAGGCATAGCCGATATCGACACCCGGCGCCTTACCCGCATTTTGCGCGATAAAGGCGCGCAAAATGGCTGCATAATGACCGGTAACATTGATGAAGCTACCGCACTTGAAGCTGCGCAAAAATTTGCTGGCCTAAAGGGAATGGATTTAGCTAAAGAAGTCACCTGCCAAGAAGCCCACACATGGGACTTCGGCAGCTGGCAACTCGGTGAAGGCTTTAGCGGCCTACCCGAAGGCAAGCGTTTTAAAGTTGTCGCCTACGATTTTGGCGCCAAAGCCAATATCTTGCGCATGCTAGTAGATAGGGGCTGCGAGCTCACGGTTGTGCCCGCGCAAACACCGGCCAGCGAAGTACTTGCAATGAACCCAGACGGCGTATTTTTATCCAACGGCCCTGGCGATCCAGAGCCTTGCACCTACGCCATCGAAGCAATCAAAACTCTTTTGGATGCCAACCTCCCCATTTTTGGCATTTGCTTGGGTCACCAACTACTTGCTTTGGCCAGTGGCGCAAAAACGCAAAAAATGAAGTTTGGTCACCACGGCGCTAACCATCCTGTTCAAGTGCTTGCAACTGGCGAAGTCATGATCACCAGTCAAAACCACGGTTTCGCTGCAGATGAAGCCAGCTTGCCAGCTAACCTAAAAGCCACACACAAATCACTGTTTGACGGCTCTTTGCAGGGTATTGAGCGCACCGACAAGCCCGCATTTAGCTTCCAAGGGCACCCAGAAGCCAGCCCTGGGCCGCACGACGCCGCTGCGCTATTTGACCACTTTATTGATTTAATGAACGAAGCTAAAAACGCTTAGGCCTTTACCGTAAATAACCACCGGCAGCCAAGCCAGTGAGCGCCATTAACAGAACGATATGGCCGTTTTAAAGATAAAAGCCTTAGCATTAAAATGCGTAGCACTTAATTTTTATTTAGCAGGCGCCAGCCTCAACAATTACCGCCGGAACGAAGATACAACCATGCCAAAACGTACCGACCTCAAAAGCATATTAATCATTGGCGCAGGCCCCATTGTAATTGGCCAAGCCTGCGAATTTGACTATTCAGGCGCACAGGCCTGTAAAGCACTTCGCGAAGAAGGCTACCGCGTCATTTTGGTGAACTCTAACCCAGCCACCATCATGACCGACCCTTCCATGGCCGATGCGACCTACATCGAACCCATCACTTGGGAAACGGTAGAAAAAATTATCGAAAAAGAGCGCCCCGATGCCATTTTGCCCACCATGGGCGGCCAAACAGCACTTAACTGTGCACTGGCCCTGCATGAACATGGCGTTCTCGATAAATATAATGTTGAGCTTATAGGCGCAACCCAAGACGCCATCGACAAAGCCGAAGATCGTCAGCGCTTCGACAAGGCCATGAAGAAAATCGGCCTTGACACTGCCCGCGCACGTATTGTTCATACCATGGAAGAAGCCTTAGATGTTCCCAAGGAATTCGGCTTTCCGGTTATTATTCGCCCCTCATTTACCATGGGCGGTTCCGGCGGCGGCATTGCATACAACTGGGAAGAATTCGAAGAAATCTGTACTCGCGGATTAGACCTATCGCCAACGAACGAGCTTCTAATCGACGAAAGCTTATTGGGCTGGAAAGAGTACGAAATGGAAGTTGTTCGCGATAAAAACGACAACTGCATTATTGTCTGCTCCATCGAAAACTTCGATCCTATGGGCGTTCACACAGGCGACTCTATTACCGTTGCCCCCGCCCAAACCCTGACAGACAAAGAATACCAAATCATGCGTAATGCCTCTTTGGCAGTACTGCGTGAAATTGGCGTAGAAACCGGTGGCTCCAACGTACAGTTTTCGGTAAACCCTGAAAACGGACGCATGGTCGTGATTGAGATGAACCCTCGCGTCTCTCGCTCCTCTGCACTAGCCTCAAAAGCAACCGGTTTCCCTATTGCCAAAATCGCGGCTAAATTAGCCGTTGGTTTTACCTTAGACGAACTGCAAAACGATATTACCGGCGGCGCTACGCCGGCATCGTTCGAGCCAAGTATCGACTACGTTGTTACCAAAATTCCACGCTTCACCTTTGAAAAGTTTGGCGACGCCGATGCCCGCCTAACCACACAAATGAAGTCGGTCGGTGAAGTTATGGCTATCGGCCGCAACTTCCAAGAGTCACTACAAAAAGCCCTTCGCGGTTTAGAAGTTGGCGTTTGCGGCTTAGAGCCACGCGTTAACCTAAACGACGAAGACGCCATGCAAGAAATCCGTCAAGACTTAGCCACACCAGGCGCCCACCGCATTTGGTACGTTGGCGATGCCTTCCGTGCGGGCATGAGCGTAGAAGAAGTTTTTAATACCTCTAAAATCGACCCTTGGTTTTTGGTCCAATTAGAAGACATTATCAAGCTTGAACAAGGGCTAAGCTCCAAACCGCTCAGCGAAATCGATGCAACAGCCATGTTCCAGCTTAAGCGCAAAGGTTTCTCGGACAAGCGCTTGGGTCAATTGCTTGCCGTTAGCGAAAAAATGGTGCGCGATCACCGCCACAAGCTTGCCATTCACCCGGTATACAAGCGCGTTGATACCTGTGCGGCAGAATTCTCGACCTCAACAGCCTACATGTACTCGACGTACGACGAAGAATGCGAAGCTTCGCCCTCAAGCAACGACAAAATTATGGTACTCGGTGGCGGCCCCAACCGCATTGGTCAAGGCATTGAATTTGACTACTGCTGCGTACACGCCGCCTTAGCTGCGCGCGATGATGGCTTTGAAACCATCATGGTTAACTGCAACCCAGAAACCGTATCTACCGATTACGACACATCTGATCGCTTGTACTTCGAGCCTGTAACCCTTGAAGATGTGCTCGAGATCGTACACAAAGAAAAACCCAAAGGCGTTATCGTACAATTTGGTGGCCAAACGCCTCTTAAAATTGCACGTGCACTCGAAGCCGAAGGCGTACCCATTATTGGCACTAGCCCAGAGGCCATTGACCGCGCAGAAGACCGCGAGCGCTTTCAGCAAATGATCGAACGCTTGGGCTTAAAACAGCCCTCCAATGCCATTGTACGATCCACCGAAGAAGCCATTCGCTGCGCTGCCGGTGTTGGCTACCCATTAGTTGTTCGCCCATCTTATGTGTTAGGCGGCCGCGCAATGGAAATTGTACACAACGAACAAGAACTTAAGCGCTACATGCGCGAAGCTGTGCAAGCCAGTGATGACGCACCGGTTCTTCTTGATCACTTCCTAAATGCAGCAATCGAAGTTGATATCGATGCTGTATCCGACGGCACAGATGTGGTAATTGGCGGCATCATGCAGCATATCGAGCAATGCGGCGTTCACTCCGGCGACTCAGCATGTTCTTTACCGCCCTACTCTTTAGCTGAAGACGTACAAGACGAAATGCGCGAGCAAGTACGTAAAATGGCGCTAGAGCTAGGCGTTGTTGGCCTAATGAATGCTCAACTCGCCTACCAAGATGGTGAAATTTATATCATCGAAGTTAACCCGCGCGGCTCTCGCACCGTTCCTTTTGTGTCTAAATGCATTGGCGTATCGCTGGCTAAAATTGCAGCGCGCGTACAATGTGGCATATCACTTAAAGAACAAGGCTTCACCAAAGAAATTATCCCCAAATATTACAGCGTGAAAGAAGCGGTTTTCCCCTTTAACAAATTCCCTGCTGTAGACCCAATACTTGGGCCTGAAATGAAATCCACAGGCGAAGTCATGGGCGTTGGCGACACCTTTGCCGAAGCTTTTGCCAAAGCGCAATCCGGTGCTGGTTCCAAGATACCAACATCAGGTAAAGCCTTTGTGAGCGTACGTGACTTCGACAAAGAAGATGTTGTCATTGTCGGTAAAGAGCTTGTCGATCTTGGTTTTGAACTGGTTGCTACTCGTGGTACCGCAGCAAAATTGTCAGACGCCGGCATTAGCGTATCGGTCGTCAACAAAGTTACCGAAGGTCGCCCACACATTGTCGATATGATTAAAAACCGCGATATCGCCTTAGTGATTAATACCACCGAAGGTGAACGCGCCATTAAAGATTCCGCCGCCATACGCCGCAGCGCCGAAAATAACCGCGTTTACTACACTACAACGCTAGCAGCCGCTAACGCCCTTTGCATGGCCCTGCGCTTTGGTAAAGAACAGCAAGTGCGCCGCTTACAAGACCTACACAAGGAAATTGTCTAATGTCACTTAATAAAGTCCCCATGACAGTGCAAGGTGCCAAAGCCTTGCAAGACGAGCTCGACAACCTTAAAAAAGTGGTGCGCCCGCGCATTGTGGCCGCTATTGCCGAAGCGCGCGAGCACGGTGATTTAAAAGAAAATGCCGAATACCATGCCGCTCGCGAACAACAAGGGTTTTGCGAAGGTCGCATTCAAGATATCGAGGGCAAACTGTCGCACGCCCAAATTATTGATGTGAAGGCCTTACCTGAAACCGGTAAAGTTATTTTTGGCACCACCGTTGATATCATCAATGTAGAAACAGATCAGCAGCTAACCTACCATATTGTTGGCGAGGACGAAGCTGATATTAAAAGCGGCAAAATCTCTGTCGGCTCCCCTATCGCTAGAGCCTTAATCGGTAAAGAAGTCGGCGATGTAGCTCTGGTTAAAGCCCCCGGCGGCGACATAGAGTACGAAATCGACGCCGTACACCACATTTAAAACCGATATCCATGCCGACATATCGGCATGGATTGCCTTCTCCTTTTGCCCACATCGACAACTCTTCTATGGATCAAGCAAGCGCCAAAGCTCCTTTCTATGTAGTTTCCATGGGCAAATTTTCTGCACTCTTTATTAGCACGATGGGACTCTACCAGCTCTATTGGTTTTACAAACACTGGCAATTACTCGGGGCAGCACAAGAACGAAACACACTGCCGTTTTTACGCGCCATATTTGACATATTTTTTATTACTTTCCTTTGCAAAGAAATTGCCGAAGAAGAAAAAAAACAAGGCCAGAACTACCGCTGGAACCCGCAAGCCGTGGCACTTGGATTTATAGCAATAAATATCATCTCATTCATCATAAGGAATGCGGTTATTGAAAAGGCAATCGGTCAAAGCTGGTTGATGCTATTGCTCCCTCTATTCTTTGGTAATTACTACTACCTCTACAAAATTCAACTAGTCGCCAACCGTGTTTGCCACGACCCATTTGGCCATGCAAACAGCACCATCACACCAATCAATCATGCATGGGTCATATTTGGCATGCTAAGTTGGTCAGTCAATCTATACTTACTCGTATCCGGCCAAATATCGCTTTAAGGCCGCTGCTCGCCAGCCTATATACAGGCCATATTGGCTTTGTTAGGCTCTCGAGTAATACGAGGCTTTAATACGCCTTCTAAAACCAAGAACATAGAGGGTACCCCATGCGCTTAAAACCATTAGCTGTAATGATGGCGACAGCAGCACTATCAACCACCATATTACCGGCCCACGCTGCAGATACCGCAAGCATTGATAAAAACACAGCGGTAGGAATACTCGCTAACCAAGTTGGCTTTTTACCCACACAATTCAAAGCTGCTGTAGTACCCAATGTGGCCACCAAAGAATTTAAGCTAACCGATAGCAGCTCTGGGAAAATTGTTTACAACGGGGTTTTATCCGAGCCTAAAGTATGGACTGAGGCGCAAGAAACCGTAAAAATCGCCGACTTCAGTGGATTCAATTACCCCGGCGAATACCAATTAACCGTCGACGGCGTTAATGCACCCTTCGACGTTTCCATTCAAGCCAATATCTACCAAGATGCATTGGCCGGCGCCATTAAGTCCTACTACTTCAACCGCAATAGCTTAGCTTTAGAAGAGCGCCATGCAGGGGTATTTGAGCGACCAGCCTCACACCCAGACACCATCGTTTATGTCGAAGCGGCGGCGGCAACCCAAGAGCGCCCAGAGGGCACTATTATCAGCTCCCCTAAAGGCTGGTTCGATGCCGGTGATTACGGCAAATATATCGTCAATTCCAACATCACAACCTACACCCTGCTTCGCGCGCTTGAAAACAACCCGGAACTGTTTGCACAGCTTGAGCTAAATATTCCAGAGTCTGGCGATGCACTGCCCGACTTACTCAACGAGATTCTATGGAATTTAGATTGGATGGAAACCATGCAAGACACTGATGGCGGGCTTTACCATAAGCTTACAGCCAAGCGTTTTGAAGATTTAGCCATGCCCCACGAAGAATATAAACCCCGCTTTGTTGTACAAAAAACAACAGCCGCAACACTCGGCTTTGCCGCTGTATTTGCTCGCGCCAGCCGGATTGCCGCCAATTACAGCCAGCAATTACCGGGGCGCGCCAAGCGCTACGAACAAGCCGCATTAAAAGCATGGGCGTGGGCTAAACAAAACCCCAAAACAACATACGTTCAACCAGAAGGTTTTCAAACCGGCATGTACGGCTCAAAACCCGAAAACCTCAACGATGAATGGGCTTGGGCCGCAGCAGAAATGTTTCAGCTTACCGGCAAAAAGAAATACCTAAAAAGCTTTGAGCAACCAGAAAAGGTTCGCGCCCCCGAGTGGGGAGGCGTAGAACTACTGGCTTTAATCAGCTTGGCCGAAAACCCCAAAACCCCTAAAAAGCTCAAGCTCAGTATTAGTGAACAACTCAAAACAACAGCCGATGCTTGGATCGCGCAAACACAGCAATCCGGTTATGGCGTACCGCTATTCGGAGCAGATTTTCGCTGGGGCAGTAATGGCTTTGCAGCCAATAAAGCAATGGCATTATTCGATATCAACCGAATATCACCCAACCCCGACTATATAAAATCAGCACATGCATTGATCGACTACCTGTTTGGCAGAAACCCCAACAACGTATCGTATTTGACGGGGTATGGAGAACGAGCCGTAAAAGCACCGCACCATCGCATATCAGCTGCCGATGGCGTTGAAGCACCAGTACCAGGAATGCTAGTAGGCGGCCCGCATAGCGGATACCAAGACCAGGCCGAGTGCGAGCGCTACAACGCGCCTTACGACCCAAGTATTCCTGCAAAAGCATATAAAGACCACTGGTGCAGCTATGCCACCAACGAAATAGCCATTAACTGGAATGCAGGGCTTGTTTATATACTGGCTGAAATGAGCCGTTAATTAAGGCGATAATTGAACAAAAAAAGCCCCGCTAAAATGCGGGGCTTTTTGTATCACTCGAAGACTAAAAGCCAATAGGTTAGAACTTAACTTCTATACCCAACCCTAAAAAGCTCTCATCGTAATCCTGCTCTACACCCGCTTCGGTGGTATTAGCCAAGTACGCATTATTGGTGTAAAAACCATAGACTTTAGAGTTTTTGCTCATTTTGTAATCGGCACCAAGGCTGAAAGTCGTACCGTCCTGATCTTGAATGTCTGACTGTCCGAATTGCGCTTTTAATGCCCAGTCGTTGATTTTGTATTGCACAGAACCAAAAACACCATCAAGTTTTTCTTTATCTTGGTTTTCGTACTCTTCAGCCATTAAACCAAACTGAAAACTAGAAACATTGTACTGAAATACCGCACGCACAGTACTTGTGCTTTCCTTTTCTACATCTAAATCGTAAGCCAAGGCACCATAAAACCCGTTGCGCTCATAAGTTGCAGCAATAGACGTTGCATTCGAACGCTTGCTAGCCTCTTCAAGGCCATCGTTATCTTGCTCGCTCGCAATAATATCGGCATAAAGCGTAAAGCCAGATAAATCAGGGGTAACGTACATCAAGCTATTGCTTTTACGATTATCATTAACGGTAAAGCTATTTTTGATATCACCATAAAGGTCATTAAACAAATCGACCTTCTTTTGCGCAGTTTTTAAGGGAGTATCGAAATGGCCGGCAATCACTGTACCGAAGTTACCCTTAACGCCGACATAGATATTGCGCTGACTAAAGACTTTACCGTCTTTGGCGTCACCATCATCAAAGGCCACTTCAAACTCAGCCTTGTAAATGGCTTCTAAGTTGTCGCTAATCGTTTCGCTGCCCTTAATGCCAATGCGCGATGCGTTACTCGCAACATCCAATTTCGACTCATCACGTTCAATCGATTCATCTTCGAAATTCGTGCTGGCATAAGAAACATTCGCTTTACCGTATAGCGTTGGTGCCGCGGTAGCCGCAACGGGAGTACACAAAGCTAATGCAATAGCAGCAGAAAGTTGTTTTTTCACGGTTTTCTCCTAAAAGGAAGATGGTTTTTAAAATTAAAAATTGCTAAAAACGCGCTGCAGTATAGATCACAGCACACTTAACTAACATATTAAAAACGTTGCCCAATGCATACATTTCAAATTTGTGGCAACTATATGTCTGAAATATGACACTTTAATTACAAAGCTCTAATTTTTAACTCTACTGGGAAATAACCTCTGCCCAAAGCGCATTTAAACGCTTGCCCGATACCGGCGCTGATGTTTTAAGGGTTTGCGCAAATAGCGAAACCCTGAATTCCTCGATCATATACCGGTACTCTTGCCACAGCAGGCTTTGTGCATAGGCATTTTTGCCCTGCTTAACTAATAGATCTTCGTGCTTTTGCCAGGCGCTTTTTACATCTTGCATGGCCACTTTATCTTTTTGCGGGTTTTGGGGTGCTTTTTGTAGCCGCACCTCAATGGCATTGAGATAACGGCTATAGTAATCCAACCACTTTAGTGGCGTCGCCATGAAAAAACCTTTAAAAAACAAGCCATTAAGCTGCTCTTTAATATCCGAAAAGGCAAAGGCAAGCAAAAGCGCGTTTTTATTCGCCTTCATCGATTTATTAATAGACACCAGTTGCGCCAACCAGCCCAACAATTGCTTTTCCAGTGTTTGTGCTCGCGCAGTCAGGCCATTTTCACCGCCTGCTACAGCATCGCTAAAGGCCTTTTGTGTTCGCGGCAGGCTTTCGTTCACAGCACACACATCCAATACCGCCGCCATCAGTAAGTCATCAACAACATCGGCTCGGCTTCCAAGTGATAACACCGACAGACCAATATCTTTATTTTTGAGCAACTCTTTGCGCAAGTACTTAACCGTTTTAGGCATCGCCAACAGCAACAGTCGCGCAACGCCATAACGACTTAGTTCGTGGGCATCCACGGGGTTATCCAATACCCGCAAGTCAACGGCGCCACCCACATCACATAGCGCCGGAAACGCCTGCACTTTAATAGCCCCTTTTTGCAAGGCACACTCTTCAGGAAAGCCACCAAAATCCCAAGCCGTTAATTGCTCACGCTCAAAGTCGCTACCGGCTTGCTGCAAACTTTGTTGCACATGGTCACGATAACGCTCCCTTAAGACACTCAGATGACGGTGCCTGTCAATAACACTCCCTTTATCATCTAGAACGCGAATATTCATTCGATAAAAGTCATCCAATACCACTTCACCGTATACCGCTTTGGGAATTTCTACCCCCGACAAATGCAGTAAAGCTGTGGCAAGCGCATCCATTAGTCCGCCGTTACCAGGCTTCATCCTTGCCAGCGCTTTATCGACATACTCGGGAACAGGAACAAACTGTTTACGCCACTGCTTAGGCAACCCTTTAACTAACGCGATGCATTTTTCGCGCAATAGCCCCAGCACCAGCCACTCAAGCGGCTCTTCAGACAGGCTATGCAAAACACTGGCAGGCACACCAATACTTACACCATCATCTTGTTGACCGGGGTCGAAATGATAAAACAGTGGGTAGGTTGCGCCGTTAACTGCAAAACTATTAGGAAAGGCATTTTCAGAGACATGCTCAGCCCCATGCTGCATCAACAAGCTCTTGGGTATATGCAGCAAGCTGGCATTGTCTCGCTCGGCAGTTTTACGCCAGTGCTCAAAGCTATTTAGCGTCGAGATCTCTTCGGGAACTCTTTCATCGTAAAAAGTAAACAAAACCTCGTCATCAACTAGAATATCGCGGCGGCGAGACTTAGCCTCTAGCTCACAAATATTTTTAATGGTTTTTTGATTGAGGGCAAAAAACTTTCCTAAATCGCGCCTTCGGTGCTGGCCGTACTTACCCTCTACTAGCGCTTCGCGAATAAAAATGCGGCGCGCATCGTTAGCATCAATTTTGCTGTAGTCCGTGCGTAATTTATCGGCCACCGTTAAACCAAATAACGTGACTTTATCGTACGCGAGAACCTGCCCGCTTTTTAGCGAATAATGGGGTTGGTAATAATGATGATTCAATAAATGCGGCAAACTTTTGCGCAGCCAATTGGGGTCAATTTTGGCGTTGGTGTGTGCAAAAACTTTTGTCGTCTCTAGGTAATTCCCGCTAACCATCCAACGCGGCATTTTTTTATACTGCGAAGAACCAGGGAAAACCGTCGCTTTTCGGTTACGCGCGACAATATATTCACGCTCACGACTTTCTTCATTTTTAATCGCTATATTATCAAACAAGCCAAACAACAGCGCTTGGTGAACCGCCTCATAATTTAGGCAAACTTTAGCCTGCGTTGCATGAACATCTTTGTTTTCCGGCAAGACCTCACTAGCTATAGGCTCTGGCTCCGCACTACTAGCCTTTGCTTTAAGGGGTAAACCAGCTTGTTTACAGGCGTTTAATAACTGGTGATGCAGCTCCCGCCACTCGCGCAAGCGCAAATAAGATAAAAATTCTTTACTACACAACTTTCGCCAGTGGTTTTGAGAAAGCGCTTGTCGTTGTTCCTCTGCGTAATTCCATAAATTAAGGTAGGCGACAAAATCAGAATCGGCATCTTTAAAACGCCGATGCTTTTCGTCGGCAGCTTGCTGTTTATCGTGTGGGCGCTCTCTTGGGTCCTGAATCGTAATACCGGCAACAATAATCAATAACTCTTGCAAGCACCCTAATTCAGACGCCGCAATTAAAATACGAGAAAAACGAGGCTCCAGCGGCAAAGCCAGCATTTTTCGTCCAGCAGGCAACAAACGTCGCTTATCATCAAGCGCTTGCAACTGCACCAGCTCTTTAAAGGCGTCGCTAATAGCCCTTTTTTCTGGTGGCTCGATAAACGGAAAGTCTCGAATATCCCCCACATTTAATTGCTGCATTTGCAATACCACTGCAGCCAAACTCGTACGCAGGATTTCTGGGTCGGTAAATGCTGGGCGCGCAAGAAAGTCTTCTTCGCTATACAAACGAATACAAGTGCCGTGACTAATTCGCCCACAACGCCCCGCACGCTGATTCGCAGACGCCTGCGAAACAGCTTCTATGGGCAAGCGTTGAATTCGGCTTTTGGCGCTGTAGCGGCTAATACGTGCAGTACCAGGGTCAATCACATAACCAATACCTGGCACCGTGATGGATGTTTCTGCAACGTTTGTCGCTAAGACGACGCGCCGCCCTTTGTGAGGCTGAAAAGCTTTATTTTGCTCGGCAAGGCTTAAGCGGGCATAAAAAGGCAGAACCTCCAGCATAGGGAAGTTAGCGCGCCGGATGGCGAGCGCGGTTTCTCGGATTTCTCTTTCACCCGGTAAAAAAACCAGCACATCGCCCACCGGCCCTTTAGGCAACGTTAATATTTCCTCTAAGGCCTCAACAATGCCTTGCGCTTGGTCTTCCAGTTCACCGTGCCAAGGGCGATAAATAATATCGACCGGGTATGTGCGGCCAGAAACCGAAATAATAGGCGCGCCATTAAAATGCTGCGAAAAGCGCTCTACATCAATAGTGGCAGAAGTGATAATCACTTTGAGATCAGGCCGTTTCGGTAGAATTTGCCGAATATAACCCAGCAGAAAATCAATATTTAAACTGCGCTCGTGCGCCTCATCAATAATCAGCGTATCGTATTTTTCTAATAAGGGATCGTGCTGAATTTCCGCCAACAAAATGCCGTCGGTCATCAGCTTTATTAAACTTAGCGGCGAGCTAGTATCATTGAATCGAACCTGATACCCCACCGCCGTGCCCAATTCCGTTTTTAACTCCTCGGCAATGCGGCTAGCGACTGTGCGCGCAGCAATACGGCGCGGCTGAGTATGGCCGATCAAACCCTTCACACCCCGCCCTAGCGTTAAGCAAATTTTAGGGATTTGCGTTGTTTTCCCCGAGCCAGTTTCGCCCGCAATCACCACCACTTGATGCTGGCTAATCGCTTCGGCTATTTCATCGCGCCGCAGCGATACCGGCAATTGATCATCAAAGCTAATCGCCGGCACGGCAGCGGCGCGCTCAATAAGCTGAGCTTGCGATGCAGCAATTTGCTGTATGAGTTTCACCCGTCCTTGCTCACTCGGTTTACCTTGTTTTTCGAGTTTTTCAATGCGATACCAAGCATTGCGCAAACGGCGCTTATCGGCCTGTGAACATGTCTCGAGTTGTGCCCAAAAAGAGGCTCTATCGGTAAGTAAAATAGCTGCTTGTGACGTCATAAAGAAACACTAAAAGACAAAAGCGCAGCATTATACGCCAACTTCGCAAACAGCCGAGATATCCGGCAAAAACTGCGCTAATCTAACCCCTAATAAGGCGCAATTGCGCCTTAAACGTGGCAAATGTATAGCGAGTATTAGGGCTGATTGAGTGATACAGGAAGCAAAATAAGAAGGTATCACCCACTCAAATTACGATAAAGAATTTAGCCATCACCGCCTTACATTGTAACCACGCAGCAACAAACACCGCTAAGTACAGACGAAAGATAACCCCCTAGCATCGAAGCCACGCTTCGTTAATGATTAAGGACAGGCGCTAAGCATTATGAAATCACAACTACGCATTGAAAAAGCCGCAAATAACTATTTATTAGCCAGTGTTGCAACAAACAGTGCAGATGTACCCAATTACATTACTAGCCCACAAGGCAAGCCATTAAAGTTTTTGAGCATTGCACATATAAAGGAGTTTTTTGAAGGGCAAAGGATCGACGAAGTATTAGTTGTCGACGATGCGGGTAATTCACAAGCCGTGGAATACTGGTAGCGCTACCCGGCCAGCACCTAAATCACCACTTAAATACCCACCTATAAAAAAGCCGGTTAAAGTCAACTTTAACCGGCTTTTTTATAGGTGATTAGATCTACTTATGCATCTTCGGCATACATAGATTCCATACTAAATGCCAAGCCACTTACATCAAGGCCCGTGCATTTCAATAAATGCTCTAGAACATTGGCTGTCTTAAGTTCACCAGTATGATGGCGCACCAAGGCATCTTCTAAACGGTTAAGGTAGGCGGCAATCTCATTCAACTGGTCCTGATTAATTGCGGCCTCCTCCTTTCTTGCTGCAACCAAGGTCCCCACAACATTACGACGCAAGTCGCTATCACATAAATCTAAGAAGATTTCACCATAATCAGAACTTTTAGAATCGGTCATTTTGTACACCACCATGAATAAATGTTATCAGCACTCAAGCATTACGCCCGCAGCACCCTTACCAACATCAGCCAAATTAGATCGCTAGTTATTCACCAACTCACTAACGCTGCAAAACGAATATCAACGAAAAGTGACTATATCACCGACGCACAAAAGTGGGGGCAACATGCCTGAAAAAAGTGCCTAAAAAACGTGAAAACATCAAAATCACCACCAAAAACGCACCACTTAAAAACACAAAAAACCTAAATTGCACCACATGAAAACACCGCAAGCCTTTTAGATTACAAAGCCGCCAGCCTGGTCGATAAAACAGCAAAGGCAAGCGCACGCAGAAAGCCCTTCTTTTTAGGTTAGACTACGCACAAAGCAGCAACCACACAGCATTACCCCCTATGGATAACAACGAAACACGAATTGCCCCGCTTAAGCCGCCCACAAGCGCCGAGACCGAGCTGGATAACAGCACAATTATCCAGCCATTGTCATCTCAGCAGGCCGCAAGCAAAGGCGCACCAGCGAATACAGTTATCTCCCCCGTGGAGGATAAAGCTTCTCTCAACACGCCAACAGCAACGCCATCAGGGCTCGGTATTATTAAAGGCCGGTTCGAACTGGTAAAAAGCATCGGCTCTGGCGGCATGGGAGATGTTTTTCTCGCTCGCGACTTAGTACGCGTAGAAATGGACGACAACCAACCACTGGTTGCCATTAAAGTACTTAAAGGCAACTTCAGCGCCATGCGCGAGGCCGCCCAAGCCTTACAGCGCGAAGCCAAAAAAGCACAGCTGCTTTCACACCCGAATATTGTGACGGTATACGACTTTGACCGAGATAACGACTTAGTCTTTATCACCATGGAGTACTTAGAAGGCGAATCGCTGGAGGATTACCTCAGCAATAATAGCTGCATGCCGCCAGAACAAGCCCTTAAAACCATCGAGCTCGCTGCCGAAGGCCTTGCTTACGCCCATAAAAAAGGCTACGTACACGCCGACATTAAACCGGCCAACATATTCTTAACCAAAGATGGCGGCGTAAAAATATTGGACTTTGGTATCGCGCAAGCGGTGCGCTCAACCAACGAAGAAGAGCTGTCTGCTGGCGAATCTTGGACCAAGTATGCACTTACACCCTCTTACGCCAGCCCAGAAATGATTGCCCACCAAGACCTGCACACCAACGACGATATCTACGGCCTTGGCATCGTACTGCACGAGCTACTCACCGGCAGCCACCCTTTTTTGGATGCCGACGGCAAAGCCATACCTGCGGATAAAGCCGCTGAACAAGGTTTAACGCTCGCGCCACTCAAAAGTATTTCGCGCCGCGCCAATCAGGCATTAATTCAATCACTGGCTTTTGAAGGCAAGCATCGCCATCAAGATGCAGGTGAACTGATTAAAGCGATGCATCCACCTAGTAAGCTCAAGGGTGCACTTTTTGCCAGCCTAGCGCTCGCCATAATATCGATTGCTGCCGCCGTGTTTTTGCAAACCCACGAGCCACCACCGCCGACACTGGCCGACCTACCCGCCACACTGGAAAAAACACGTGCCTTTATTACAGAGGCCGACGATCTATTAGCCACCGGTGAAATAGGCATGGCGCACCGCTTATATGCCCAAGGTAAAAATGCACTCGACAAAACCGATAACATCAACCCCAAAGACCTTCAAGCCGCACTTTACGTATTGCGTGAACGCCAAAGCGATGTGATTGCTGCACTACAACTGCGCCTAGACGACAAAACCCTCTCACGCTTTCAACTTAAAGAAATTCAACTCGCCCTTGAGTACCTATACAATGACGAGCTTACCGAAGATAAAGAACAAGTTGCGCAAACCATTGCACAACTCAAGCAGCGTTTAAACCGCGAGGATAGCCAATAATGACAACGCTAAAATTAATGCTAGCCGGCAGCCTAACAGCAGCACTTTGTGCCTGTGGCAGCGGCAATGTAAAAGACATTAATACCACGGCCACCGAAGGCTTTAAAAATAAGGAAGACCTTTACGTTGTCGACTGCAAACTACCTGGGCAAATGATGCGCCTAGGTAACATGCAGTATTTGGCACCACGCCGTGCAACGCGCACCACCGCGGTTGATTGCCGTATTCGCGGTGGCGAATACGTAGAATACGACCGCGCCGATTACCGCTCTGCTCTAGGTGTTTGGCTACCACCCGCGCAAGAAGGCGACGCCGAAGCACAAAACTACGTCGGCGAGATTTACGAAAAAGGCATTGGCGGCTCACCCGATTACCAGCAAGCTGCCCAGTGGTACAAAAAAGCCGCCGACCAAGGCAATAGCCGCGCGCAGCTGAATTTAGGCTACTTTTACGAAAAAGGCTTGGGCGTAGAAGCCAATATGCCACTTGCCTTAAATTACTATCGCCAAGCTTCGGGCATTAGTGACGACAACCTAGTTTTAAGCTCGCAAGCCAAAGCCGAACTCGACAAAACCAAAAAAGCGCTAACCAAAGCGCTGCAGCAGTCCAAAATTCAAAGCCAACTATTAGCGACACAAATAAAGCAGCTTAAAGAAGAGCGCGAACAACTGCCCGACCCAGAGCAAATGGAAGCCCTGCAAGAGCTCCACAAAAATACGCTAGCCGAAAAGGCAAACCTGGAAGCCGAACTAGATTCACTAAAACTGGTGTACCGCGGCTTTGAAAAAACCGATCAAACCGTATCAGAGTCCACCCTCACCGCCGCCGAAAGCCGTAAAGTTAAAAACATGGATTTCGGTCGTTACTATGCACTCATTATTGGTAATCAGGACTACCTTTACCTAGACGACCTTCGCTCGCCGATTCGCGATGCTGAACGTCTAAAAAGCGTACTCGAAAACAAATACGGCTTCACCACCCTATTACTCCAAGATGCTAGCGAAAAAGCGATCTTGAACACCATTAATAATTTCTACAGCCAAATCACCAAAGACGACAACCTGCTGATTTTTTATGCCGGCCACGGCGAAACCTCTACCGCCAGCACCAGCCAAAAACAACGCGGTTATTGGCTACCCATCGACGCGCAAGACCAAAACATTAGCAGCTGGATTAACAACGCCGTCATTAGTGACCACCTCGACCGCATAAAAGCGCGTTCTATCTTAGTGCTGGCCGACTCCTGTTATGCCGGCGGTTTAGGTGCAGAGCAAAGCTCGCTACTGTTTGGCTTAGGCGGCAGCAACTTTAACGAAGCAGTCATTAAATCGGGCTTATCCAAGCGCGCCCGCGTTGTAATATCATCCGGCGGTAACAAGCCAGTACTCGATGGCACCAGCCAACACAATTCCATTTTTACCAAGGCTTTAATCGATGCACTTGAAGGTAACGACACACTCCTAAAAGACAGCGACTTATTTTCACACTTAGCCATTAACGTAAGCGATGTAAGCGCGAAGCTCAAAATGCCGCAAACACCCGAAATGCGCCCAATCCGCGAAGCTGGGCACGAAGGCGGCACCTTTTACTTCTTGCCACAAAAAAGCACGCTTTAGCACGATAAATTCAAAGGGTATGGCGCCGCTCACAAACCATGCCCTTTGAATCACGCTGTGGGTCTTCCCTCTATCGCTCCATCGCGATAGAATCCGTTTGCTTGCACTTAGGCTCAAGACCTAAACAATGCACCAAACAATGCATACCGCTAAAACGCTAATGGATAAGTTGCTTAGCAGGTAAAGTTACACTCAAGTGTGCAGCAACTACGCTGGCACTACCATTGAAGGTAAAAGGACTCACAGTGTTTGAACTTCAGGATTCAAAAGGCAACCGCTTTGCACTAAGCCGCGGCGCACCCAAGACCAGCAAATCACTTATCCATGCTGGCAGCCCACTCCAAGTAAAACGCCTACTACGCCACTGCGATACTGTCACGCTTTTACGCGCTTATAGCCACTTTTTTGCCGGCCAAAAAGCCAGTATCAAACCCTTAGCCCCCAAAGCTAGCGACAGTAACAACGACCAAACACTCGTTTTTGAAACCCGAATTTTTGACAATAATACAAGCGGCCTGCCTACCGCCCAGCGCGCTAGCGCACAACGCTTTAGCCGCGAACAACAATTGTTCGAAGCCATTGCTAATGGCGAATTACAGCTAGAACAAACCTACATCGCGCAAGCTTTTGACATAGCCAAGGCCGAAAAAGCCCTTAACCTATCGCGCTCGCGGTTGTTGTCTGAATTAAACGCCATCGCCATTAACGAGCGCGCCGCGGCCAAAAAAAGCAACAATGCCAAACAGCCCATAGCGCAATGGGGCGCCAGCAGCCAACACGCAGCCAGCCAAAATACCCCTAAAGCGTTAACTATTGGGCAACACTACCGCCGCTTTATAGCCAGCTTGCCGCAAGTCATTAAAGCCGATGGCGCCGGCATCGTTAGCGCCCCCACCGGCAATAGCGAAATACAATCCAAAGAAATCATCAAAGCCCTTGGCTTTAGTACAACGAAAGTCAGCACCGGCCAGTTGCAACACGCACTGCAATTAATGTCGGCCATTTGGCGGGATAAAGGGCTTTACAAAACGCTCAGCCAATTTTCCAACACCTACGCCACTGCACACGAGCCTAATGCCGGCGCGCAACCCAGTGGCACCCCTAAAGGCAGTGCCACCGCGGTTAGCGAAGTCACACATTTTGAGCTCGCACTAACACTGCTACTTAGCCACAACCAAGAACCACACGCACTAAGCTCACCCAGCGCGCGCCAAATAGAATTATTCCCACGCTTTAAACAGGCCGGCCGCAATTTATGGGAAACCGCCGACGCCAGCAGAACCATCGCCGCCGAGCGCCAAACCACCGCAGGCAGCGCCAGCTATAGCGACTTAGTCGCAGAAGAAGCCCCCGCACGCGAACGCAACACCCCACTCACCTTTATCGAAATTCAATTACTGGACGACAAAGGCGAACCCGTCGCAGGCGAAGCCTATTGGATTCGCGATACCGAAGGCAACGAACACACCGGCAGCACCGATGGCAGCGGCAAGGCGCGGGTTGATAGTATTAAATCGGGCAATTGCTTAGTAGCATTCCCAGATATAGACGGGAGCGGCATTCAGCAATGCCGCGCGGGCGATGATTGCTGTACGCCAGCAGAAGATGATTGCGCCTCGCAAGGGACTGAATCAGATGAAACGGAAAGTACAACCGAACAAACTACCGCCTCTGCAACACAAGAGAGCGATGAAGAAAATAACACTTCAGCGTCAACCAATACCAATGATCAGCCGCCAAACCCTGTGGCTGGCACCAGCGAACAGCCCAAAGAATCTGTCGAGTTGTGCTGCTTAGAGGCCAATGGCGATCCCGCAAGTGAGCTACCTTACAAAGCAACATTCTCAGACGGTAGCATAAGCTCTGGAAAACTCAGTAAAACAGGCACCGCAGAATTAACCGAGAAGCCAGCCGGTGAGGTCACCGTTATCTACGGTGAAGAGTCAAGCGACACCGAAATCACGCAGCTACGCACAGAAGTAAAAAGCGTTCTTGAGCAAATACTGGTTAATGAGCGCAAAGAAACCAAAGACATTGAAGCACGGCTTCAAGAAATGGGTATTATCGAGCGCTACTGGGAATACAAAAAGGCTGAATTCCGGGGTGTAGCGAACTTCACCGTCGGTTTAGCCACTTTTGTAAAAGAAGTGAGCGACTTCTCACCACTTCAAATGTTTAACAAGGCCGTAGGCTCGGCTTGGGATGCCTGGCAAAATACCAACAACCAAAATTACCTAGAAGCTTTTTCGAAAAGTTTTACTGATAAGCAATTTAAAGACCTTGCTGACGTCATTGGAATAGATCCGCGAACCATAACAAAACAAGACCTCGCTCAAGCTCAAGCATTCGCTAACTTCATATGGGATGATGCCGAAACGCGTAGCGTACTAATGAGCTTCGCCAAAGACTTTGCATTAGCCCAGCATTCGATTGAAGTGACTGAGTTCGGCAGCGAAATGGCCATGGAACTCGTCTTTGATGTGCTAATTACCGCCTTAACGTTAGGTGCTGGCGCTACAGTCGTCGCGGCGAGCAAACTCAAGCATTTAGATAAACTTAAAGGGCTAGGTAAACTATTTAAAGAACTTGCTGAGACGCTACGCAAAAAAGCGAGCTTTAAAAAGGCTAAGGGTAAGGTTGGTAATACAATTCAAACACAACTGGATAAGCCAGAAACACTTAAAGGGAGTGTATCACCCAGGCGAGAAGTTGAGATCCCTCCCGAAGCCCCCCGTTCTCCTCAACGCAAAAGTAGAGATATCATCGAGACGCTAAATGAGGCGGACAAAGAGAAAATCAGAAACGTCTCAACGTTTAAGCCGCAAGGTATCAGTAAAGCTTCTGCTCTAGAGCATTTGAAAACGGATAGTGGCAAAGAAATGATAAAGTCATTGAAGGCAGCTGATCCAAGTGCGGATGACGCCGTAATACTAGACCGCGCTATCGGCCTATTAAAAACTGGTAGTACTCCACCCAAATCCATCCTAATAAACAGCCCCCTTTACAAGCTTGTCCCAGAAGGTACAAATGTAACGCCATACTCTCCGTTCTTTACAACCAAGAGTGAAATATATAAAGCGAAGGCTAGCGGAAGGACTATTTCAGACTATTTTGGGCTTCCTGCATCAAGCGATGCCGCAAAATATGACATTTTTGTAATGAAACCCAAAAAATCCAACATCAAAGCCTTTGAGTCGGATATCGCTCCAACATCTGAATTGGGAGGGGCTATCACAACAGAAGGCGGGGGTGTGCAAGTACTCGTCACCAACCGCAGTGAATTTGGATCACCAATCAAAATAGGCCAACTGGAAGATAATTAGCATTATGGATACTCAAAAATTAAAAACAGCGGCATTCGAGCTAGAACAAATTTTCTCTGAAATTTCGAAACCATCCCAACAGTTACGAGACCTCCAAGACTCGCTGCAACCATACATTGAATCAGCAAAGAACGGAGCTATCGACACCCCTATTGATGAAGACAGCATTCCGGGAAACTATCAAATGCAAGAAGGAGTGCTTTCTGAGCATCCGGATTATGAAAAACAATATGTGAAGTTCAAAGTTGCGCTTAGAGGCGGGTATACGCAGGAGGAATTGGAAGTATTGGACATGATGAAAACCTTATGATTTTTATTGGCTACGGTGGAAAATGAGGTAAGCGTATAAAAACCATTAATAATGGCGTCAAAATTTGAGTACTAGCCCTACTTTAATTTTTAGCGAAAAAGTATGACGTCCATAGAAACAAAAGACGATGAAGGCCTACAAGATCAGATTCGCTGGTGGCCACCAGAACTAAACTCGAGACTCACAATGAAGACTTCTGATTTGAATAAATTGATAGATCTTCACGAGCTTTGGTACGAAAGCTCTGGAAAAGACGGCAAAAAACTTATAGTAGATGAATCATCATTTTATCAATTAAATGCTGATAAGCGAGTCATCGTCGAGTCTATTTTCACGGATATGGAATTTGATAACTGCAGTTTTAAAAGTGCTGACTTAAGGAACGCTAGATTATCAGGGTCAAGCTTTAACAATACCGATTTCACGAATGCAAAACTAACTAAGGCAGAAATCGACGAGGCGGTATTTCACAACGTTAACTTTGAGAATGCGATAGCGTGCCGCACAAGCCTTGCTGAATCAAACCTTGCAAAATGTAATTTCAAAAACGCAAACTTTAAAGGTGCCTTCCTCTACGGCTCCAATTTTAATGACTGCATATTCGAAGGCGCTGATATTACCCAGGCAAACTTTACTGGAGCGAAGATAAAAAAAGAGGACCTGGTAAAGGCTATTGGCTTTGAATCAATTATTGGATCGCCCGTGTACGAATAAATAAACGGATCCAAAAGGAATATCGAAACTAAATTGGGCCTTAATTATAAATAGTAAAGGATAATTTTCCCTTGGGCATTGAATACACACTTTCACTTCACGGGGATATAGAGGTTGCTAGCATTATTGACCATCTAACTTCAAGTGAAGAATATGAGGATCATGGCACCTTTCTATCAAAAGAGGGGATAAAAATATTTGTACAAGACGCGCAAGGTCTATCCGCTCAAATAATAGAGGATGAATTTGGTTTCTACCCGAAGATTCAAATAACATTCATGCTAAATAAGTTTAGTGACTTGGCACTCCTTCAGAAGAGAGTAATAACCGTGGTGGACTCTCTACTTCGAAAAGAGACCGGAGATACAGTATTGCTATTTAACGGTGAATCAGTGATTCTTTTGCGAATAGGGTCTGAATTACGCTTAAACAAAAATGAAAAATTTTGGCAAGATGACATTTTGAGTTTAGTTAATCCTCCATATAAATTCGAAACTATAGAAAGCATTTGATTAAGCTGGACTCACTTGAATGTAAGTCGATTTCCTAATAGGTGGAGATTGCTTCCAACTATTAATAAGCCATTAAAATTAACCCACCAAAATTGAGCACGGTAGAATCTTAGAAGCCAGAAAAGAAAGCGACTTAACAGAAGAAAACAGCGCTGAAATGTGTTTGACTTAATAGCACTTACACAAGGGAAAACATCTTAAGCCAAACGTTAATATCGCTATACAGAGCAGTTTAAACTAAGATAGCCGCACCTAAGGGGCTATCCACCTTACAACGGAGCGTAAAACGTAATATCATTTTAGGATCAGCCCTAATGATTGCGAAGAGTTAAAACCAAAAGGATTCCCATGCCAACCACCCACACAGTAGCCCAAGGCGAAACACTGACTCGCATAGCGCGCCAATACAAGTACAGCTCGGCGAGCGCTCTTTACGATCACCCCGACAACGAAGCCTTTCGCGCCTTAAGGGATGACCCTAATGTTATTTACCCAGGTGATGAAATCACAATACCCGACATTACCCCCAAGAAAACGTCGGCTCGATCGGGCAATACTCATATCTTTTGCCTCAAAAGAGAAATTGAAGTCGTAAAGATAAAAATGCAAGACCGCTCTGGCAACCCGCTCACAGGCTGCCGAGTTGTGATGGACGTAGGCTCAGCCAAAATTGATCAGATCATTGATGATTCTGGCATGGTAGAGGTTCCACTCGTCAATGGTGATGAAAGTGGCGGGACGCTCGATATATACACCGACCCAGACTCTGATACACCGGCCCAATCTTTTGAACTTGAGCTGGCAGTCTTAGATCCAGTAGAAACCCTGAGCGGCGTTCAGGCCCGCTGCAATGCATTGGGTCACGATTGCGGTGTTGCCGATGGCATCATGGGCAGCAAAACCCGCGCTGGCGTCAAGTCATTTCAAGCTCAATACGGTTTGGATGTCGATGCTGTACCCGGCCCAATGACTAAAGCCAAGCTAAAAGAAGTGTATGGATGCTAAATAATGAGTGATCAAGATAACAACAGCGGCAAACCCATGAGCATCGACGAAAAACGCGAGCTGCTTAAAGATATGGAAATCAGCTACGCATCGAAGCGCATTGGTGACGTCGATGAAGCTGGCAATATTGTGAAAGAGCAAGTAGCTAGCACCGTTGAAGAAAAGCGAGAACTCCTCGACGAGATGGAAACCACTTACACCTCCAATCGCCTAGGTGATATCGATGAGGCCGGTAATATCGTTAAAGACAAAGTCGCGCAAACCGTCGAAGAAAAGCGAGAACTGCTCGATGATATGGAGATCACCTATACCTCCAAGCGTGTTGGTGACGCAATCAGTGACCCGAGCAATATTGAGCAACAACTGAAAGACAAAGCCGATAGTGAGATCGCCAGCAACATAGAAGAGCGCGCTAGCGAAAAGCTCGGCGACACAGCGGGCGCTGCGGCCGCTGGCGCCTACACTGCCGCACGCAATAATGCCACATCGCAGTTTGTTAAAGCCCAGCAGCAGGCCGCCAAACAGCGTGCGGAAGCCGCCGCTCAGCGCAAGGTGAGTGAAGCTACGCAAAACATCGCCGATGATATTGCCGATAAATTTGGCGGCACTGCGGGCCAAGCTGTCAAAGAAGGCTTAGATGAAGCCGCATCTGCAAAAACGAGCGACCTCCTTAGCCAACAAAACGCTTTCAGTAGCGATAAGAAAAACAGTCCAAATGAAGCGCCAGCTAATAAGCTCTCCGAGGCCTCACCCTCCGCGTCGGCAACTGTAAGTTCGAACGATGAAGCAGGCAATACTGCAGCGAGCTTACCAGGCAACGCAAGCACCGCGCCCGCCAGCGGCACAACGCCCGCAAATAGCGCCCCCGCACCGCAGGCGGCGCCCATCGCCCTGAATGTCATCAATGTGCTGGTCATAGACGGCGAACCCATAAAGTTCATTTTGGAAAACCAATTCGGCGAGCCTTATGCTAATTGGCCATATGTTTTTAAATATGGAGACCTTATAGAAGCGCCTGACGATCAGAACGCCTCAAACAATGAAGACGAGTATAACCCTGCACCCATGCCAAAGCGCCAAACCGAAATAGAAGCACAAACCGATGCAGCAGGCTTAGTGGAACAAAAACCAAGCCCTAACGCAAAAGAGGTATTTGTAGAGTTCGCCCCCGACCCCGATGACCCAGAATTCAAAGTCGAATACGTGATTGCTGTAAAACAATTAGAGCCCGCAGATACCGCCAAAGGGGCCCAACAACGCCTTGAAAACCTCGACTTTACCACCGGGCCTATCGACGGAAACGTAGCCGAAACCACGCAGGCTGCTATTTATGACTTTCAAGTGCTCCACAATTTAGAGCCAACGGGCCTGCTAGACGAAGAAACCATGATAAAACTTGAAGAAGTGTCTGGAATATAAATTAGGGAACAATAAATATGAATTTACACCAAAGACAGATGGAAAACTTTACCGTGAAAGGAGTTGTCGATGTCTAGCTCTCACCAGAAATTTCTCCCAAATTATGCCGCCGAGGTAAAAGCTTTGGCGCGTTTCTCAAGGCTCCATGAGGCACTTCACAAAGAAATCATGAAATATTGGTCACCAGACGGTGAATTTGTCGCGTTGGACAAAAGGTATAGATCGGCAAAGACGGCAGAAATTGTCCGTCAAATGTCGCCGCTCGTGCCAATTACAGGTACCCTGCTTAAAAGTGTCGAAAAAATTCAAAATGGGGAAACTATTGATTGGGTAGGCTACACCCCCTACGATGGTTTCAGCGATGTTTTACCTCTAATCCATGAAGCCCATGATGATTACTTTGAATATGTCACCGCACAATATAAAACAATAGAATTAACGGGTGAAAAAGAAAGCAATGGTGAGTTCAAAGACTACAACCAAGTCTATTTGGATGACGAAAACCTGCAATTAGACCCATTAAAATTACCCCCCATTAAGCGCTATGCCACCGTTTGTGCCGCAGCCACACCAAACACACCACAACGTATTGCCTGCACGGTAGGTTACGATTACTCAAAAACAAAATTTGTCTACGCGGATGATGGATCTCCTATCGACGGCGGCGGCATATTATTCTGGACGTACAACAGCACCTACGACTACACCAAAGAATCGAATGAAACCAATAGACACCAAGCCTACAGACTAAGCCAAGGTTTAACGTCACCCGATGGCCTACTCGTAGAAAAAGGGCATCCAGGCTTAGAAACATTAAATGCTGAGCGCGCAAAAGAGGACCCAGACCTTGCCCCGCTATTTGAAGAAAACCCAAATCATGTGCGCTACCACCAATCAACGTACACGCCATTTGAGGATTCGACCCCTTTAGCCAGTAAAAAAGGGTTTTCCGCTAAATCGAGCAAGGCCGATAACTTCGCCTTTATGCTCTACCCCGCTGATGGCGGTGAGTTTATTAGCAAGCCACTATCAGAGCTAATTACCATGAAGACGCCATCAGGGGCGCAAGTGGTATTTACCGATAACTCCCAAAGCGCGCCTGCCGAGGTACGTTTACACTGTACTTTACCGCAGTGGAATAAACGCCTACAAAAAGCCGTGGTTGAGCTGAACAAGCAGGTCCTGCAATACAGCACAATTATCGCCCCGCATGAACAAAAGAAAAGACTGCTGCAGTCCATGTCAGAAATCGTGGAGCTACATTGCCAACACGAATATATTGATTTTGACGATTTGGTTAAAAATGCTGACGACAACCCGCACAGCCAAGAACAAATCAACAGCATCATCAAAAAAAGCAGGAGTAAAAACCAAGAAGAAAACCGGCACAAGCTATTACAAAATATCGCCGACTTAGACAGCGGCATTACACATATGGTTAGCTCGCCAACCGCCGAAAACCCCATCACCAAACCCTACCATATGGAGCAACAGCATATCGTTGTTGCCAGCGACAAGCTATGGTCGCTATTCAGTTCGCCAGCCTTTAAAGACGAACTAAGTCACTACCTGGAATACGTCAATACACTAGACGAAGACGCGCTAGTCGACGACATTCCTGCCGGGCCATACATGCAAGACTTGGAGCAGGGTTGGGACGATATATTCATCACTATAGCCGAGTGCTACGCCGCCCTAAGCAATACAGAAAAATATCGCGAAATACTCTGGGAAAAAGACATAAAAAGCGGCATCGAGTGGCTTTGCCAGCTCGACCCAGACGATGCACTCGACCAAGCGATGGTTGAGCAGATTAGCGATTTTAACCCAGACAACAGGCTTTCACACGATAGTGCCCACGATGAAGCTAGATCTGACATTCCGGCCTACCAACGTCCTTTAGCCAAGACGATTCAAGCAGTAATTAAAGAAGGTAAGACACATAAGTCTAATTCCATTTTCGCGACTTTATTAAAAGACGGCCTTAAACCCATATTAAGCCATGTTATCCCCGGTATTGGCGCGCCCTGCAGCTTACAAGTCATCCTAGCCCTGTTTGACGACGAAATCGTAGAAGAGCTGTCTAAAGACACAAGTTCGGGCAAAGACCCAAGCGCACCTAAAGACAGGTCGCGCCCAACGCGCTTCTGTAACAACGTCATTAAAATCATGTTGGGATGCGAGGAAAAAGCCAAATTACAGGAAAGGGTTAAACGCTGGGAAGGCAAACTCCAACGCGCTAAAAGTGGTAAACGCAAAGCCAAAGCCAAGCGCAGCTTAGAGCGAGCGCAAAACAAACTGGCAGCGGCAAATAAAATGGAATTGGCCGATGAGGACCTAACAAGGCAAGTCGCCAAATCACTCGTTGTCTCTAAAAATAAAGAGGCGGCCGTAAAGCGTATTAAAACCGCCAAGACCGGCTTAAGAAACCGTATTAACGCCATTGCCGCACAACTCCCCAAGCAAACCAATAGCCCAGAACCCCCCTTCAAACTTGGGGGCTGGACCGAGGAAGAGATTAAGGAACGCCTAAAGGAGTATCGCAAGAGGGCCAAAAACGCCAAAACCAAAGGCAACATAAAGGAGCACACGCGCAGAGCCGATAGAGCCGAAGCAAAGCTGGAAGAATACCGAAAAGCCAAATTAGAACACGATAAAGCAATTACTGAAAGAAAGGCTAAGGCAAAAGCAGCGCAGGCCGCAGCTGCAAAAACAGCTACCGCACAAGCCGACAAGCAACTCGCCCGGTCTGTCACGTCGCGCGTGAGAAACGTGGATTTTAGCGGCACCGCTACCGACAGCAGCAACCGCGGTACCAATGCGTGGTTTTATGGCAAATTTGATAACAAACTGGGGGGGACAGCTAAAGTTGTCTACCAATGGTATAACTTTGCCTTACAAGTCAACAACGTACAAACCGAATTAGAAAAAGACACACGCCGGGAAAAAACACTAAAAGAGTATGTCAAAACCAGTACCGAAATAATCAATCTAGGCTGCACAAGCACAACGGCCGTCCTGTCAGTATCCAATTGGATTGCCCGCTTCGACAAAAACACCACAAGGCTAGAGGGCATACTCTATCCAAGTGAAGTAGGCAAAAAGGCTATTAACGGCATACTCGATAGGGCATCAATTTTAGTCGGCTTAATCACTACTATAACCTCTGGATATGAGGCCATTGAACATTTCAAAGATAAAGACTACGAAAAAGCCGCTAGAGCCTCGCTAGACACCATTGCCAGCGGCTTAGTCACCGTTGGGTTTATGACCCAATACTTAAGCAAACGCGGCCGCAACATGGGGTTAAAGTTGGCCACTCGCACAGCCTTGAGATTTGCCCGTACCCTTGCAGTAACTGGTTTGACGGCCGCCACTGGCGTAGGCGTTATCTTCGCTCCCTTCATATTGGTTGTTGGCACTGTTGTTAATGTCTGCCTCGCTATCTGGGACATACTCTCAATGATATCAGACCTCAGGACCACCCCAGCAGAAGTCTTTTTGGAATCCGCCTGGAAAGAGTTTAAAAAGGAGTTATCGAAGGAGCAAGTAGCCGAATTAAGGACTATTTACTATGTCGATGATCGGCACTATTACTCGCGGGAAACGCTTGGCGACAAAGCAACGTTTTTTGATAGAGACCCCTATGCACTTTACAGTGATAAATACGACGGTGCCAAATGGCCAAGCGATGCGGACTCGCAAGCGATAACCGTTAAGCCGACTAAAAATATTGACGACCTACACGAACATAGTTTTCTTGAACTGGACTCCGTCGAGCTTGGCAAGCTCAGCTGGCGTGCAGTAATACCGCTTTACAAATTAGGCTTCAGCGCTGAGCAGATCGATGTATTTGTAAAGATTAAATCGCTACAAAACGCCCCAGGCTTAATCAGTTTACGCCAACCGTTAAATACCTGCGCACAAGACATAATTGACTATTACGAAAGTGCCCGCGCCGAGCTGTTTAAGCTTCAAGACCAATTAGTGAAAGAAAAGGAGCTAACTCAAGCCGATAAAGCTTTGATTCAACAACAAATACGCGACCAGTTTTACCTCGGCGAAAGCCAAACCAGCATCATTCTCGCTCTAGAAACGGGCGACTTTACGGCGCCAGAGCAGGTTATTTTGGGTCACCTCGACTCAACACAAAAGGCCGAAGTTACAAAAGATTATCAGCGCGCTTTTGACGCCGACCAAAGCCTGCACGCCAAAATTGCTCCGAATCCAAATGATTACCGCAATCAACGATCCCAGGAGAACGGTGTAAACATCAGAAAATCGAAAGGTATGTACCTCAAAAGGAAGGCGCAAGCAGATGCTCACAATCAACGTTTAGCAGACTACCAAAAGGCCAAACAAAGCGGCCAGGCTATAAGTGATTATAAAGACTTAGCAGCAGCCGAAAAAACCGCTAAAAACTACCAATCTAATTACCAAAAACAATGCACCCTATACAAATGGCAAGCATGGGCAGATTTGGTATACACGCTGCCTGCAGCGCCAACGGCCAAATAACCGGCCGCGATGCATAGCACATAACCCAGAGACTTTTATGAAAACACTTACCGCCCTATTCAGACACACGTTTATTATTGTTTGCTTATCTTTGGCCACCATCACACACAGCCATGCCGCCATGTCGCCTGAGCTAGCGTCCGCGTTACAAAACAAATTCCTTACAAAAGAAGGCAAAGCCTTAATCAATCAATCTGAGGAGTTACAGGCGTTATATCAATACTTATTGATTGACCGGAAATTCACAAACGACCTAGAAATCGACGTGAATAAGATTGACACCGCAATAATACCGACCGCTAAAGATGAGTATGGGTTTTCTGATTATATAGCGGCTATTGTTAGCGAGCGCCGGCTCGGTTATGACGGCGTCATGGTTGACAACGACGGAAGCATCCGCCACCTGAGGTACCGCCCACAATCGCAAGAGGATATAGACTTCTTATCTCGCTTTAAAAAATTAAACCACTTGCGCCTGCGGTCTTACAGCGACGACCTTAAACACGTATCACTCGCAAATCTTGCTGCATTAAAAGAGCTGCAATACGATCTTGGCTATACCGAAAAACTGGACTTCGGAACAAACGCTTCACCCCTTTCAGCAATATTAATTATGAACAATGGCAAAATAAAAACTTTAGCCAATATCAAATATTTAGAAAATTTAGAGTACCTAACCGTATTCCCTTCCTCATTGTCGGATTACACACAGCTTGAGCACAATACAAACTTAAAGCGTCTATATTTAGAGGCAACAACCGAAATTAGGCTGCCCGACTTTTCAAATTTAAAAAATTTGCACAGTCTGTATATTTCCGCGAAAGAACCTATAATTGATATATCACTAAAAAACTGCAGCAATCTAGTTGAGGCGAGACTAAGACCAGTCAAACTGGAAAGCATAAAACTACCCGAAAGCATTAAAAAGCTACGTATAGACGGAACAGATCGAAATGATAATCTAAGTTTTTTATCCCATTTAAATAACCTAGAAGATCTTTCTTTGGGAAATACATTAATAAACTCTCTGGAAGACCTTCCCAAACTTGAAAAACTCACAAGACTTGAGTTGGGAGACAACGAAATCAACAGCCTCGATGGCCTCGATAGGTTTCCCGCGCTAATAGAACTAAGAGTTTTCTCTGGTAACCTTACCGCCCCCCCCAACCTCACGAAGCTACCAAATTTGGACAACTTAATCCTAATAGGCCACGAAATAGAAAAAATTGACCACATCCAAACCTGGAAAAATCTAGAAAAAATCAACTTAAGATCAAATAAGATAAAAAAATTAGATGGTTTAAGGTACTTAACCTCGCTAAAAGAGATGGACTTACGCGACAACCCGCTACGCGAAGTCAGCCAAGCCGACCTAGATGCCTTAGTGGAACAAAAATTTGAGGGTTACTTTAATGTCAAAGGCTCTAGATTTGGAGTGGATATAAGAAATGACGATGAATTAATAAAGAAATATTACTTTTTTAAAGACCCGAAATTCCGATAGGTTGACCGTCAAGCGTGTTAAATAAAGGCGACAGTGTCAAATACCGACGACTGTCGCCAAACAACGCCTCCCGCCTCAAATGCTGCATTTATCACAAGTACCTAGCCAACCACGCTTTAGACTTCCTATCCCCTTTATTAACGACTACCTTTTAAAAAAGGCGAACTGTTCAGATCAACCAAAACCAGACATTTCGCTTAACCCTAAAAACCGCAGTTGAAAATATGATGTAAACTGCAAGCTCTTACAGTGCGGGGGCTACAGATGACCACTAGACCTAAATCGACTCACCGAAAGGGTATCGATGTCCGGTCGATAATCAGAGGTACTTCATTAATAAAGGCTTAAGTTGCCTCTCATACAGTGTTTGGGAGCTTTTATCCTAAAAACCGCAGTTGAAAATATGATGTAAACTGCAAGCCCTTACAGTGCGGGGGCTACAGATGACCACTAGACCTAAATCGACTCACCGAAAGGGTGAGCGCAATCCTGACGATACCCTTCCCACGCCCGCACCGATGTCAGTGGATACTTTTGACGGTAAAGTGCATGTCGAGTGGGACTCAGAGGCTTCAGTGACCAATATTGGCCAGCTCGCGTTTTTTATCGAATTCTTGAAACTGGGCGGTCGTTTTGATGACTGGATAGATGATTGTCCTTTGCACTATCAAAGCAACAATGCTCCTCAAAAAATTGATGTCCTAGGCTCATTATTTCTATCAATATTGTCAGGGCATAAACGATACGCACACTTAACGGCTTTACGCGCCGATGGTGTTAACCCTGGTTTATTAGGGATGAATAAAGTCGTGAGTGAAGATTCAGCGCGCAAGGCGATGAAAAGAATGAATCCACGTGACAGCGAGCAATGGATGCAAAATCATTTGTTGAGTTGTTGCGAACCTTTACTCTCCGCCCCCTGGATATTGGATGTCGACACCACGATTAAGCCGCTTTATGGTCATCAAGAATTAGCCGATAAAGGTTATAACCCTCAAAAACCTGGGCGTCCTTCACACACTTACCACACCTGCATGATAGCCAATCTTCGCTTAATTTTAGATGTTGAGGTAAAAGCCGGTAGTCAATCTCATTCTAGCCATGGTTTGCCCGGTTTAATGGCTTTGCTTGCGCGGTTATCGCACGAACAAAAGCCGGCTTTTGTTCGTGCGATATTGCTTGGGGTAGCTATAAGGTGATGCGCGAATTGGAGCACCTTAAACAACCGTATTTATTTAAACTCAAAAAATCACAAAACGTTATTAAGCTAATATATAAGCACCATGGTAAGGGTGAGTGGCAAACCGTTAATGCAGGATGGGAAGCTTGTTCGGCGACAATTAGGATGGCCGGTTGACGACAACTATCTTGGCCGGTTGGGTGTGACAATCGGTGTCTTGTTTCCAATGTGGAGAGCAAGGTGCCAGGTCAACACATCACCCACCGACAAGAGGAGCTGTATATGCAGCATCGTCAACAAGGTACAAACCAAGAAGCGGCCGCGGCCAAAGCCGGTATTTCGGCGCGCAGCGGACGAAGAATTGAGAGCGCTTTAACAACACCGCGCCCCAAAAACGACAGGGATTGGCGAACCCGAGAAGATCCATTGGAAGCCGTTTGGGAAACTGAGCTGGAGCCGTTACTGCGGGCTGAGCCGGCGCTAACGGGCACCACGCTCCTTGAATATCTCGAAGAGCATTACCCAACCCATTATGATCAGCGCGTACTGCGTACATTGCAGCGCCGCGTTAAACAATGGAAAGCACTGCATGGGCCGGACAAGACAGTTATATTTCGCCAACAAGCCGAAGCTGGTCGGCAAGGTTTTTCGGATTTCACTCACCCCGACAGTGCGATCACAATTGCTGGGGAGCCCTTTAAACACTTGCTCTACCAATTTCGCTTAGCCTACAGTGGCTGGCGGTCAGTGACCGTTATACAAGGTGGTGAAAGTTTTGCGGCTTTATCCACGGGTTTGCAGCGCGCTCTACAGCAAGCAGGTGGCTGTCCCATTGAGCATCGCACGGATAGTTTAAGCGCGGCCCGCAACAATCAACAAAACCAGTGGACGGGTGCCTATGATGATTTGTGCGCGCATTACAACATGACGCCAACGCGCAATAATTTGGGGGAGTCCCATGAAAATGGCATTGTTGAGTGCGCGAACGGCTCGCTAAAACGTCGTATCTCACAGCAGCTAAAACTGCGTGGCAGCCACGATTTCGATAGCATTGAGTCTTATCAACGCTTTATCGATAAAATATATGAGCGCTTGAATCGCCGCTCACACAGTCGTTTTCAAGAAGAAAAGCCAACCTTGCAAGGCTTGCCCAAGCAGCAAACCGCCAACTACCAAACGCTGAGCCTAAAAGTGACTCGTTCATCAACCATTGAAGTGCGCCGCGTGGTTTATAGCGTGCCGTCACGATTAATTGGGGAGCGTGTTCAGGTTCGGCTTTATCATGACAAGCTCGCTATCTATGTGGGGCAGCAGTGCGCGATCACATTGACGCGCGTTTACCCTGGTCACAAAGATGCGCGCGCCAAGCGAATTGATTACAAGCACCTCATCCACTCATTAGCGGCCAAACCCCAAGCCTTCCGCTACTCTCAGATTCGCGATGACATATTGCCCGACGACAATTACAAACAACTCTGGCAATACGCGGACGAAGCACTGGAGAGCCGCGAAGCCTGTAAGTGGATGGTGACTGTCCTGCGCCTTGCCTGTGAATATGACGCCGAGAAACAACTGGGGGAAGAGCTGCTGTCAGAGGCCAAAGTCGGCAAGTTCGCGTCAATTAAAACCCTTCAAGATCGCTTCTTCTGCCCCTCTCAGGTAGTTCCCGAACTGCAAGCCAAACAGCATGACCTGCAAAGTTACGACGCACTCTTGTCATCCTTGAACGAGCAGAAAACCCGAGCACAGGAGGCACCCTTTTGAACGACTCAACCGCCTTATTGCTCAAAGAATTACGCCTGCCAGCGTTCGTGCGACATTACCAATCACTTTGGCAAACCGCGACCGAAAAAGGCTGGTCACACACGGAATACTTAGCGGCATTGTGTGAATATGAAATCTCAGATCGCTATCAACGGCGCACTCAAAAATGGATACGTGAAGCGCAGCTTGCGGGTGGTAAAACCTTTACTGAGTTTAATGACGATAAATTAAGCCGAGAAATAAAAGCGCAACTGGCTCGGCTCAAGCAAGATACCACTTGGGTTGAGCATGCCGACAATGTGTTACTCATCGGCCCGAGCGGTACCGGCAAAACCCATATCGCCAGCGCTCTAACCTACCAGCTCATTGAGCAAGGCGTGCGCTGTAAATTGTTTCCCGCCATCGCATTGGTGCAACTACTGCAACAGGCCAAGCGCGACTTAGACTTGATGACAGCCATGACACGACTGGATAAATACCGTGTCATCGTCATTGATGATATTGGTTACGTGAAAAAAACCGATGCCGAAACACAGGTCCTGTTTGAATTTATCGCCCATCGATACGAAAGCGGCAGCCTGATCATCACCGCCAACCAACCGTTTGGCTCATGGGACAACATCTTCCCCGATAGCATGATGACGGTAGCCGCCATCGACAGGCTAATACACCACGCGACAATTATCGAACTAGAAGGAGAAAGCTATAGAAAACGACAGCAATTAAAACAGCGAACAACCCGTAAATCACAACATGCTTAACCGGCCATCATAATTGTCGCCGACCGGCCAAGATAGTTGACGCCGAACAGAAGCTAAAGAAGACCATTTAAAGTTACAAGGCTGGAATGAAGAGCGGCGTGTGATTATCGTCCGCAGGCAGCTTAGCCAAAATGAGAATGCTTTGATTGGTTTTGAGTCGAATGACTAAAGTGGCCAGCAGCAACTCGCATTCATTGATGGCCCAGAAAACATGAAGGCCTATGAATATTCAGTTTTAGTGACCGATACAGAATATGACTTAACGGCAGTTTTTTATCATTACCGCGACCGTGCTGATTGTGAAAATAATTTTGATGAATTAAAAAATTAATGGGGCTGGTATGGATACTCGACCAAAGATATTCACAGCAGCACGACAATGGCTCAAATGGTAGCGTTCATCTATAACTGGTGGAATCTCTATAGTCGGCTCGCCTTTCCAGACAAGCATCATGAAGCCATCACAAGCAGGCCTTTATTATTAAGTAGCATAGGCAGGCTGGTCTCGAGTGCAGGCCAAAAAAAGTTAACTGACCTCCGGCAAAGCCGGAGGCTTATTGGATGACGCCCTCGAAGGGCTCAAATTAAGCGCCCAAGGCGCTATACCTCGAGATTCAACTGATCCCGATGGATATCATTTTTCTCTTGGTTTCTTATGTATTCCCGCACCATCATTTCATCAAGACCTACCGTCGACACATAATAGCCTCTAGCCCAAAATGCCTCTCCATTAAAGTTACGCTGCTTACCCTTAAAGCGCCTCGCTATTGAAATTGCGCTTTTTCCTTTTATAAAACCAACGGCACTTGATACTGACATTTTCGGCGGAATACTCAAGCACATGTGGACATGGTCAGGCATCACATGACCCTCCTCGATAACCACACCCTTCTGGCGCGCCAATTCATGAAAAATATCTCCCAAGTGGTGTCGTAACGATCCAAATAACAGCTTGCGCCTCTTCTTCAGAATAAACACAACATGGTACTTACAATCCCATCTCGTATGGGCCAAACTCTTCGGGTCTCGCATAGGTTTATCTCTTATCTTTTGGTCGAGATCAGAGACTACCTGTACCGCGGTATAGGTAGAACCTATGGGAGTCACCCCAGCAGAGCTGGGGGTTTACCTAATGATTAATTAAAGCTCACCAGTCTGCACGGGCACTCTGCCAAGCTGGTTGGTATTTATCATGGGTTAAGGGCGATTATTCAAAGCCTTAAATTAACTACGCCGCAGTTGACCGCCAAAAAACGATGGGCACAGATTATTGCGATTATTATGGAAAAAATTCTTGCTCAAAACGGTGCGGGCAACACAACTAGCCCACCACTTCTGCCTGTATAAACTTTAAGAATCCGCGACTACTCTCTTGGACACTAAATGCATACTTTGGTGGGGCTAACTGCGGTTTTTAGGTTTATGGCGAAAGCTGTATTTTAAAGGCGTGTAATACGTGAGAGCTGCGTATAAAAAGCGCGGTATGCATCCGGGTAAATATAATCACTGATATTTTTTTCACCGAATTCAATATCCCATGCATCATCGTCGCACTCCTCATTTTCGTGCTCAATATCTTCGCGCTGCAGACCACGTTGAGCGCGCTAGAGGCACGCGCGACGCTGACGGGTCGCGATTCCATAATTGTTGAATGTGGTCCCTGACCGTGGCACTTTGTGTGAATTGCCTTATTGCGCCAAAGAGCATAAAACTTTCCATCGACAGCGACTGAAAAATATTATCGGAAAAGCGGACTTTGGCTAATGCATTTTTAATGGGGCCGAAGAGGTCACTCATAACAGTATTATCGGTGAGGGTTTCGGTTACTGAATCGGCGCGGCGTTGAATCATGGTTATGACATTCTCGTCAGGGTTGAAAAATAAAGATTTCCGGCCCCGGCTGGCGACAATGTTAAGTGGTTTCATGGTTTTTTCTAAACTATTTGGCTTAAGCGTTACACTTTAAAGCCGTTTCTCAGTTAATTTTGGGTGGTCACATGCGCATTATATAATGCGTAATAAAATCCCATTAAAATATCGATCTCTAAGCGTTTTCTGAGTTAGCGAACAGCAGCCTGCGGCTCAAGTACAGTTTTAACAGCGCTTTAGCCGTATCGACCGGACACCGATACTTTATGAATGAAATGTGTCCGGATTTGTTGACCAGAACAGGTTTTGCAAAATATCGAGGAGCCAAAACCTGTAAGCCGCTATCGCGGACAAAGTGTATTTTTAGAGACACCCTTAAGTCTCATCATTAATTGGGCTAAGCAAACGAGGCCACGCATAATTAATCAACTGTATAAAGTGTGCTTCAAACCACTGCCCGCCAGAAGGGGGAGCTGGCATTGCAGCTTCGGAAGCGCAGCCATAATACTCATCCTCCATTTCGTCACCGTCAGATTCGCCTGGTGGTTTAAACCAGTAAAATGCCTGAATATAACTTCGATCCATATCAGGACTTGCAGTGGGGAATTGTCCCATACCCGCCATTTTTAGATTACACCAAGAGTTCTGCGAACCGCGATTATCTAATAAGTATTCTTTGCCATAACCAATTTCGCTAGGTCGATCAGGCCGACCCCAACCGTTTCTAGAAGAGTCGACAATAAAAGATGTCGGTAAGGAAGGGAAAACGGCCGCCTCATTCCTTAAGGAATCAATATAGCCAACTATAGAAAGCCTAGAAACTTCGCTCCGGTAGACATCATCAATAAATGGTTCTTCATACGCAATATAATTTAGCGTATTAGCAACAAAACCCTCAACCTGTGGTTCAACTGCTCCACCGAATTGACCAGCAAGCTCTAAGACTTCATTAGCTACATTCATCAAAGCAGCTTTTTTACTTATAGAATCAACCCACTCTGGCGTTGAAACATCTAAATAAGTATAAATATTTGAGCCTTGCGAAAGCCGTCCAATGGCGTAGGCCAGATTATCCTTATAATACTGCTCAAATACGGCGGGCGCGCTATCTGAAGCCGGATTGCGACTTACTGCTTGATCAGCAAGTTTGGCCAAGGTATGTGGTTCTAACAGCACAACAAATCGAATCTCTGGTGCCGACGCCATCAGTGCCGCGACGGTATCAATAAATTTCCTGTAACCTAACTCTCCCTGCGCGCTCAAATCAAAATCACCGGCCCCGCCTGCGCGACTACCAAATTCACGACCTGGGATGTTATAGATCGTCAAAGTCATGGTCATCGGCGCTTCATGCGTTACCCCTAAAGCACTAACAATATGATCAACCAAGTTAAATTGGCCACCGCCTTCTACGCCGCAGGGCTTCTCAACATCTGCTACCCAAATTGATGTCGATTGCGTTTTCACAAGCTCCATGGCTGCAGCTAACTGAGGATCACCAATATCTACCCGCGTCGATTCAACACGACTTTCAAAATTCGGGTCCACATATAAATCAGCCCCAACATAAGGGTTATCAACACGCGCAGGGAAAACACCATCACTCGGGAAAACACCATTACAGGCATCCTCAAAACGCAATGGAATAGCACTTTGCTCGCTTGAGGATGTCACCGAAGATGATGACGAAGACGATATCGCTAAAGATGACGGAATGTTAACCCCAACAGATGAGGAGCTCACGGAAACTGCGCTAGAAGCCCCAGCTAATACTTCACTCGCAATAACAAACGTTAAGGTTTCAGTTTTACCGTTTGAAGAAAACTCTAAATGTAAATAACGACTTAGATCCTCTCCAGATTGAAGCACCGTAATTGGGACATTCAACAGATTGTCATTCACCTCAAGCGCTATTTGTTCATTTAAACGATAATCAACACCCGCAACCGCAGTACCGCCTAAAGGCCTAACCGACACTGCCGTACCATTAGTAAGACCTTTCACCGTCAATTGAATACTCGTGCTCCCCGTGTTTAGCAGCGTAGAGACTGGCCGAAACACCTGAGTTAGCGGCAAAACGGTAACCACTTGGCCTCCCGTTGAGGTTAACAAACCATCACTAATGGAAACCTCAAAAGTAAGCGTCTGAACCTCATCCACATATGGCACCACCACCTGTGCATTCAATGCTTGGCGATCGATGATTAAAGCTTCAGGTCCATCAACCTGCGTCCAAGTAATTGATATTTCTCGATCATCCAGAGTGTACGCATCCAAACGCGCCATCACACCGCTATCGGCGTACTCTTGTTTCTTTACATAAATACGGGCATCGCATGTATCGGAAGTTCCCTCGAAGCCCACCTGTAAATATTCTCCATCACTGCTTGAGCAGCCCACTTTTTGCGCTGTTTGATTATCATTACAAGCGCTTAAAAGAAAAAGCGCAGCCGCTAAAGGTAATATATTTTTGATTAATGCGCCCATTTTATAGCTCCTTCCTAAAGCCTAATTGCACGGTATTGCTGCTGTAGTTTTCTTGCTGCAATAAACTTTGTACGTTAAAAAATACCGCCCAACCACGCGGTAATACTAACGATGCGCCGGCATCCACTAGCATGTGGTTTTTATCGATTTCACTCGCAGTTAATTCAAACGCTTGCCCGCCGGAATAGCCGTTAATACCGCGTTGGCCAGAATTAATGACTTGCTCTGCAGTAATGGCAAAACGTGGTAAAAATACGCCCCAATTAAAATTAATGGCTCGGTCTATGTGTAAACTTAAACCGCTTTGTAATAAGCGTGTTTTTTGGCTACTGAAGCTGCTAGGTGTGGGGTTAGCGCTGGACTTTTCTTCGATATAAGCCTCAACAAACTGGCTTTGGTAATTAAGCGATAAACCCGGAATAAATTGCCAACCGCCTTTACGGAAGGTGTATTGCCCTTTAACAAAGGCAAAGCGGTTATTACCCGCGCTATCGGCGTATTCAAAGCTGTAATCTAAACTGGAGTAGCCCAACTGCGCTTGCACATTAAAGGCATCGTCGCGGTAGCTGGCAAAACCCAAAATACTCACATCAGACATATCAAAGTCGCCATTGCCTTTACCGTCGCTGCCGGTACCCGCAAATTCAACCGAGCTGTTCGAAAAACCTAGGGCGGCACCGGCCACCCAGTTTTCGCGCCATAAAACATCGGCGCCGATGGTGGCGCCATTTAAGTTATCTTTGTAACCGCTTTGCAATTCGCCGTTATTCATATCGCCAGCATCCTGCTCGCCGCTGCGCATATTTACGCTAGCGAAGATCCCGCCGAAAGCAAAATCGCCATCCCCTGCCGCACCGCCCAATGTGCCGTTTAATCGCGCGACTTCTTTTTCATTAAGTGATGCATAACTGCCGCCATCTAAAAATAACGAAACCGCATCGCGGTGGCTGCGCATGACATTGTTTGCAGCCTTGGGCGCCGCTTGCGCAATACTGGCAGCCTCGACAACACCTTCCTCGGCAACCACTGTAATAATTACCTGCGCCGTATCGCGCTCGCCGGCACTATTTTCGATGGTGTAGGTAAAACTATCGGCGCCATAAAAGCCATCGTTTGGCTGGTAGCGTAAACCACCGCCCTCTGCCTGCGTTACAGCACCATGGGTGGCCGCCGTATTCCCAACAATGGTTAAACCATCTTGGTCGGTGGAATCGTTAAAAAGCACATCTATTACCACGGCCGTGTCTTGCGGCACTTGGCGATAATCATCTGCGGCATTGATGGCCGCAAAGGCAGGGGTTGTAAGTAAAAATGCAGTTGAAGCAAGCGCAAAACGCGCCCTATTGAGCAATAACATAAAAACGTCCATTTAATAACAACGTAAAAACGAGAGAGCTGACAGCATAGATACCGTCTCTAAAAAAGCATAAAGAATAAAAATCTTAAATCTTTAGGTTTACCATAACCCGAGCGATAATTTCGAAGAAACCACCGTCTGTAATACTAAGTTCAGGCACAATTATTGTCGTGACGGGCTTAGTTTAGGAACCTCTTAACCGATTAGCGCAGGCAATTATAGATTTTGAGTGCGCACTTTATACTTATTGGCTAGATCCCGGCAATGCCAAAGCTCCACCAAAAAGTGCTTTTCCTCACAAAAGTACTGACTCAAAAGCGCTACAACAGCCCCACTGTAGCACTAAGTGATTCATGCATTTTTTTGGGCGGGGCAGCAATTTGCTGAGCAACCAAATTGTACCCGTTATTTAGAGGCGCCCTGTAGTAAAATATGACTAACATTCACACCCCCAAACAGCAATCAAAACGCCTTGCGCAGCCCAAGCTCCCAACTCACAGATCGATATTGATCACTCGCGACTAAGGTACGCGCATTAATAAAGCCTGCTAGGCCATTCGGCCAAATAATAGAGCTGCCGATATCAATATTGGCACTTTGCTTTTCTGTCGTGGCGGATAGGTTCGCAAGCTTATCATTACTACTTAATTGCTGATTGTACGTTGCCATAATACGCGGTAGTACAATACCCCAATCAAAGTTAAAGCTTTTATCTACAGCAAGAGAAAACAGCATTTTCGTTTCTCGTTGGCGAATAGTTGCATCAAGGGTTACGAGCGATTGCGCGCTTTGCTGGTCGAGTTGTTGTGATTGATATTTAAGCGCAAGCCCGGGCGTTACTCGCCAACCATTGGTCTGCCATAAATAATAACCATTAAGTAGTGCATACTGACTATCAAATTCCAATATGGCTTGCTGGCAGCTTTTCGCACTTGCACAGTTATTGTCATCAAACTTCGCTGCACTGTAACCGATTTGCGCGTCTGCCTGCCAAGCATCCGAGTTAAACCCCACAAATGCAATAAATGTTTTTTTTGCCATATCATAATCTGGGCGCGCAGTATTCTCACCACCGGCGCGCTGCTCACCATCACTATAGCCAAGCGCACTACCCATAAACCAATACTCATTAACTGTATAATCAAAACCGAGTGTTGCACCAGTAATATCAGCTTCCAAGCCTGGTACTTTTTTAGATTCCAAGCCTTGCCGTTTTAGGCTAACAAAAACACCCGCCTTCACCCCACGACTGTCTCCCGCAGCACCGCCCTGCCTTGGGCGCCAATAAGCCATATTGCGCAATATGCGATGCTCCGAATTACGTAAGGTTAAGAATTGACTAATCGAGTAACTATGGCCATCAAGGGCAGCGGCGGTTGAATACATAAACTGCTTAATGGGCGCGACATTATCAAGGCTAGGGCTATCCAACGCCGCATCGGACTCGGGGTCGATAAACTCAATGGTGACATCACCGCGGGAGGATTCCCGCGAATCATCGACCACTAGGTAGTAAAATGAAACCGTGCCAACAAAGTCCTCATGCGGCTTTATTTCGAGATCCCCATTCACACTAAAATCTCTAAAAACATTAGACGACGGTCCCAAAGCACCGAGTAATAGCACCCCCTCACCCGTATCATTCGCGAGCACGTTAAGAGTAACCACTTCGTTCTTTAAGGCCACCACATTGTCGGGGTTGGTTGTAGGTGCGGCCAGCACATTCCGCGCCGTCAACAGCAGAATAAAAAACGCCATTACTTGTATTAAAAGGTAACCACTGAATATTTTCACCTAACAATCCTTATTGATGAATCGTTTGAATCATGAAAGGCAAGCTGTACCCCTCCATTTAAAACTCGCATTTAACTTTCTGCCGGCCACTGCAACGGTGCCAAGGTTTCACTGACTGCCATTTTCAAGTCGGGGTTTTCGGCTTTAACTTTATCGTAGGCTTGTTGGTTTTTATCAGAGAGTGTGATGGTAATAGATTGAATAATGCTTTCCATAAGTTCTAATACTGGAGTGTTATCAATGCGAAAACGCTCTTGTCCAACGTGCGCAAACTCGCATTGACCGTTTCTAATGTTAGTCGCTTGAACCCATGAACCAAACGTAAAAGAAAAACGCAACATATGTTTATCGGTAATAGGTACGACAATATGATGGTCACGCGTGTTAGGCATATGAAATGGCGCAACATCAAAGCGGGCGCCGAAAACCGATAAACTTTTTAGAGACTTCCAATTAGCAGGTGCTAACCAATCGGCTTTATTGTTATCGTGTTTGTGCCCGTAATAATCGGTTAGGTATTTACACAACTCATACTCAAAAGCGCGCGGGTGAAATAACGACTCAGGTACATTTTTAGCGTCGGCTTTTTCATAATTGCGTGTAATTACTACTGCGGCACATTGTAATTGAGAAACCCCACCAATAAACCACGGACCATAAAAAGCCCACTCTCTTGCAAGAGTCAGTAATTCCAACCAGTTTTGGTTAGGCATTCGACTTTCAGATACTGACCTGCAAACTAAATCATTATTCTTATCTATATGTCGAACTTGCCCACTATACGCATTCTTGGGAGAGTGTCTCGGTGCCTTGAACGCGATAGTATTATCACCTAAGGTTAACGTTAGGTTTTGCGCCCAAGCAAAGTTTGGCCCTTGCATATCGCACGGGCCTTTGCGGGAGCGTAATTTTAGGCTGGAGTACTTTAAATAATTTCGCATTAAAACTTACTCTTCACTCGGTCATAAAAAGCGGGCATTTTAGCCTCGACGACTTTTGCCCCGACCGCCGCACCACCTAATACTTTTCCGGCTGCGGCAGCCGCGGCACCTAATGCGGTTAAAAACGGTAATGCAGCAGCAGGGGCCACCATACTTACACCCACTCCACCAGCAACAGTCGCCAAAGTTGCTCCTAAGCCCTGAATACTCTTACCTTGAGCAATAATATCCGCTCCAGCTTTAAACGCGCTGTAGTCGCTTTCATGCTTTAAACGATCTAAAATCACACGTAATTGTCCTTGATTTGCCACAACATCAAACATATGGGCACTACTGAATTTACGGTCAAGCTTTAAACCCACCGCATGCGCAGCCTCCAACGCTTTATGGGGCGCGCTTGTGGGGCGATATAAAAACACATAATGATTATCAAGCTTTACGCCTTGCGCGGCTAAAATCGTCATTGCCTGAGTTAACACCGCCGAACCACCAAATTCACTAATCCAGCGCACGCCATTCACCTTACGGGCGTCATGCATAGTTTTAGCTAACAACAATGCCGAACCATAAAGATCCTTATTGTTATTTGGCTTAATTGCTTGCTGATAATTTTTAAGGCCACCTAAACTGCCGAGGTTAGGGGTGTAGTGGAAATCAAAACCTCCGGAATCGACATAAGTCGCGCCGCCAGATATAGGCGAGTTAGCTAAACGCGGTGCAATTTCGCCCGCAGCAGTTTTTGGCTCATCGTGATTGGCATCACCGATTGCCACAAGCCTATTTTCTTTGGCAAGAGTTAGACCAGACTTTACAAAATCAGCGTCCCAACTCACCCCTCTTTTATCTGCCCGATAAAGCCCTGGCGCATCGCCACGTTTTTGCAACTCAAAATAATCTAGGTCCGCTTTAAAGTCCAAAACCTTAAAACCATCATTAGCCAGCTTTTCTACGGTGACCTTACAGCCCGGCAGTATCATCACAAATTCTTCATGCCCATTGCGCAATGCGGGGCCGGGTTTTACAAAAATATTGTTTTGATGCAAGCGGCCATTGACCAAAGAATGAACACCGTTAACACACAGACCCGCCCAATAGTTACCTCGGCGGGCAAGCTTGACCATTTCATGGTATACAGGCTCGGCTGTTGGGGTAATGCTAACGGGCTTGCCGGCGCTTTTACCTGCAATAATGATTTCGCGGCGGATGGTTTTGGGGCTACTGGTGTCCAGCATGGTGAATCTCCTTTTCGATGGGATGCTTCTGGCTAATGAGAAGCGATTGAATAATACGATGGGCATTTTAGCGTTGGATGTTACTGATGGCCAGCGCCGTTAAACTCGCTGGCTTTAGCCCATAAACCTAAAAACCGCAGTTGAACCATCAAAGTCTATTTTGGCTCTCAACTGCGGTTTCTAGGATAAAAAAAGCGCAGCTCCTGAGGTGCTGCGCTTTTTAAAAATATGATGCTTGCCGGCTGGTTAAAACTCCCAGCGCCCGCCTAGGCTCCAGCCACTTTGATCGTACGCATCGTATTGGCTTATTTGGTGGTAGTTAATAAAGCCCGAAAATCCATGCATAAACATGGCGCCCAAGCCAATATCGATGCTTAGCTGGTGTTTATCCTCGGTAGCGGGGATTAGCAATGACCACTGGCCATCAAAATTCACGCCCTGCCCGCTTTGCTTGCTATCGATACAGTAATCCGATGCCAAAGTTAACTGCGGCATTAATACGCCCCAATTAAAGTTAAACGCGTAGTTACCGTAAAGGCTGAGTACGCCACTCAGGTGGCTTTTGCTGTGGTCGTCATAGTAGATGGCACCGCTTTCGTTGCTCGCGCTAAAGCTATCCACGGTATTGCGGCGATATTTTAGGCTGGCACCGGGCATTATCTGCCAAGCCTGCCCGGTCAATGCATACTCGCCTTTAATTAAAGCAAACTGCGCATCGGCATCTACCGCCAGTGCCTTGGCGGTATCGAACTCTGCCGTGCTGTAGCCCATTTGCATTTCACCTAACCAACGGCCAGCGCGCAAGCTTGTGAAGGCCAATAAGGATTTTTCGTCCATATTCCACGCATCGCCAGCGCTATTAGCCGTGGATGCTTGCTCCCCATCGCTGTAGCCCAAAGCGCCGCCGACTAACCACTGGCTATTGATATTAAAATCGGCACCTAGGGTTGCCCCTGCAACATCGGCGCCTACTTCGCCACCCAATTTAGAATCTATACTTTGGCGATTTAAACTGACAAACACGCCGCCTAAAGGCAAGGTATCGTCACCGGCTGCGCCACCTTGCGGCGCAGTCCAATAGGCTAAATCGCCACCAATAGTACTGCCCGCTTGGCGCAGTTTAAGGAATTGACTAATAGAACGGCTATGGCCATCAAGGGCAGCGGCGGCTGAATACATTAACTGGTTAATGGGCGCTACATCATCAAGACTGGAGCTATCCAACGCGGATTCGGATTCGGGGTCGATAAAATCGATGGTAACCAGACCTCGATCCAACTCCAAAGAATCATCAACGACAGAATAGACAAATGTGACCCTACCAACAAAGTCTTCGAAGGGTTTTATTTCAAGCATTCCATCAACACTAAAATCAATAAAAATATTTGATGAAGAACCCAAGGCGCCAAGTAATAACACCCCCTCACCAGTATCATTCGCGAGTACGTTAAGAGTAACCACTTCGTTCTTTAAGGCCACCACATTATCGGGGTTGGCTGTAGGCGCGGCTAAGCAGGTGCTGGCAACGACTAGCCCCACAAAAATTGACAACAAACGGGGTAGAATACCTTTACAGAAGCTATACATTTACCAACCCTATTAAAGTGTTACTTGGCGAATAGTCATGAAGACTTTTTAATAAATGGGCTGCAGTTTAACCAAAATGTATACCTGTTAACAGTATAAAAAGCGCGCACCATATAAATAGCTTTTCAGGCTGCACAATAGTAATACAAAAAAGCCGCGCAATAGCGCGGCTTTTTTGGGCTACCAGCATATATCGGTGGTATCGGCCCCGCCCTCACTTTCGGCAGTTTGCCGCAGAGTTTGATCAATCGAAAAAGTGCGGCAGTCCTCGTCGCGTAACTGGGCGCCAACTGCCGTTGCAGTAATGGTAAACGTACTACAAGGCTCTGCATCGCAATCCTCAAGGGTGATGTTGTACCAACCTTCAGGGGACGCTGCGCCACCCATTCCATCAAGCGTTGCCGAATAGGTAGAGTCTTGAAAAAAATGCCGCTCCTGCAGTGTGGCTATTCGCGTTAAAGTTTCTCTGGCATCCACCCGGCGGCTACGTTCTATATAGTCCTGGTACGAAGGTAGCGCTATGGCTGCCAATATGGCGATAATCACCACAACGATCATCACCTCTATTAGCGTAAAACCGCGACTACCGAAATTATAGCCAGCCCTTACTTTATTGTTTATGCCTACTACCACGGAATTGTTACCTCACGCCAGGAATGTCTTTGTGATGGAATATTAAAGTCCAACTTCGGAAGCTCTATTGTTTCAGACTTAGAACCCACGGCAATTAGATTTGCGGGGTCGTTAATATCCACCCCACCACCTTCGATTACAATAGGTAGGATAACTTCATCTACCGTTTTAGTATTATTGTTCAGCGAAAAGTCGGTGCTCGCAGTATGCGCTTTGCTGACGTAAGGGGAATACACGCCAGAGCGCATATCAAATAGGTACACGTAACCTAAATCACCATTGACATCACAGCTGGTTTCCGCCGCCGAGGGAATAGTTGTTGAAACATAAAGTGTTGAGGCCAAATAGCCCGTAATAGTGTGCTGGCGCTCATTGGGCCTAAAGGTTCTAATCCAGCCATTAATGTTCTCGTCCTCACGAATATAGGCTCTTAAACCGTCAATATGGGTTAGGGCTTGGTTATTCACAGTTGGCGCGTTAGCAATATCCCCTTGCGTACTCACCCTTATACCTGTGGTAGGCACAAGGGTAGCCTCGGTAAACGTGGGTAAGGCCGCATTGGGAACAACGACGTTTTCATCCTCTTTTAGACCGATATAAATATTATCACTATTCACCTCATCGGCATCGCTACGTGCAAAGTAGCGGCCTGTACCAGCAAAAACCCAATACACCTTATTGTTAATCACCGTTGTTGGGCGGGAGACTATGGGCTTACCTGCAGCAAACATTACTGAAGATGTAAGGCTTAGCTCGCCGCCGGTAAAAGTGACGGCCGCACGTACCAACTCGCCAGTGGGGTTAGCTTGTGTACCGGCGACGGTGCCAAAGTAAATTGCATCATCTCTAAAGTCTCTGTCCCAATCCATGCCGTTGATGGCGCCGATAAAAGCGTTATCGTCCAAAATGGTAATACGCGTAGGCGTTTGCAAGGTTGGCGGTGCAAACGCGGCCCCTGCGGCAATACCGGCATTGAACTTCATAGTAAATAATCGGGGTTTTTCTATGGTGGCATCCGCCACAACTAAAGGGTTATTAGCCGGCAAATCTTCGATTTGGTAATTTAACTGCGCCGTGCGATCGGTTAATTGGTCGTAACCGCGCGGGCCAGAGCCAAATACCAAATACCAGCCACTTTCACCGCCCTCTTCTACCCTAATCACATCTGGCTCGCCGGTGGTAAAACCTAGCTGTTCGTGAGATATTTCGGCAATGACTTTAGGCTCGGACGCATAACGGTCGGTAATATCTAACACCACGTAGGCTGGGCGGGTGGTGATATCCACTACGTCGTCGCCATCAAGGTCTACTGGGTATTTACCGCCGCCCATACCAGTACCTACCACTAACACTGTACCCCAACCCCCAACATGGACCGCATCAGGAGTAAAAGCCTTAATGTCGAAGGTGCGCATATAACCATCAAAATAAGGCACATGCTGATAATTAGTATCGGCCAACCATTTTAAATGGGGCAAAAGGTTAAAAGGGATATAGCTCCAAAGCTCTTCCCCTAAAAAGCTTCCTTCTGCACCAGCAGTAAAACCATTGCCCGACGGGGCGCCCGCATTTAGCGCGTGAATCATGCCATTGTTGCTAGCAACATAAACCACCTTACGCTTGTTTTTATAAAAATCTTGATAGTCTCGGTATGTGCCGTCATTAAACTCGGACCAGTAGGTGTAATCTGGCACTCCCTGAATTACTGGGCTGGTTAAAATGTCACCCAGCAAGTAAGTTTTTTCCACCAAGGTTCGCGAGCGGTAGACAGGATCATCGGGATTCTCCTTAGGGTGGTCAGGATACTCCTTTCCCTGAATATAGCTAATTAACTTATCGGGGGCTTCATCCGTCAACAGTTTACTCAGGTCCCCCGTAAAGGCCTGCTCCTCAAAACGCACCGTATCGGCGGTTGTTGACGATACTAGGTCGGTATTGCCATCGGCAGGTAGTGCCTTTAGTTGACTGGTGTAAATATTACGCTCACTTGGCAGCTTGGCATTTAGCGTATCGGTTGTGGACCAAATATAATTAATATCATCAACCGTTGCGTTTACAGCCTGCTCCTCATCTTCATCAATACCATACCGCAGCACTATAGGGTTACCATCGGCATCGGTATCGGATGTGATTTTTACGATAAGGTCATCGCCATCTAGCACTTTGTTTAGGTTAGTGTCTTCCCTTAAGCGCTTTTGACCATCGAAAAACAATGCGCCTATTTGGCCTACCCAGGTCACGGTGGCGCCACACTCTGCCGCGGCGGAGGATTCGCGCTTGGCGTAATACACCGTATGCAAATACAAACCGCCGGCGCCATCGGTAGCGGCGGCCTCGCCACCACCACTAGGGGTAGTGGGACCAATGGTGCTAATAACGCGCTCTAGATCTTGCTCCAACTGGCCAGGGTCATTATTGTTAACAAATTTGCCGCACGAGGCTTTGGCGGCATATTCAATAGGCGACGCTAAAGCCTTGGTCGTCGGCGGTATAACACCAATCGGATACTCACTAGGGTTACCATCATCATTATTAATACCACAGCCGGTATAATGATCCCCTCGGTCTTGGTTCCCCTCATAAACCCTTGCACCAGTCCGGCCAATACACCCATAACTGTTAAAACCATTGATACCAGATTGGATATAAATGCCATCTGCACCCGCTCCGGAAACAACATAACCAAAACCTAAGCGGTCAGCCGTCGACTGGCCAATGACTTCCGTTTTAATCTCTAATATTGTTTGGCCTAGATTGTTAGCGGCTAAGCCATAAGTAATCAAGCCGTGCATATCTTGGTCAAAATCGCCACCCTGTTCGCTATCTTCCCAGTTAACATAAAAGGTACCACTACTTCTGTCTGCGGCCATACTAATGACCCGAAAATCCACTAGGGCGCAAATGTTTTTCACGGAGTGATCGCCGCTACCGTAACGCCCTCGGTTTTCGCAATAGGGGGATATCACAATACCATCACCCAAACTCACTTGCGGCAACGCGGCCGACAATTGAACCCCGTGGGTGCGAATGGTTTGGTTGCCCTCTAGGGTAGCGTTAATATCATTATCGTCAGCCTCTAGCTTAGACACAAAACGGGCTAAGCCGGCAATATTCCAAGAGCCTTCTTTACGCGGGGCATCGGGACAGGCACCTTGGGCACCCGACAAATCATTAAGCTCTTTTACGCTACAAGCATCATTATTGGTAACATCGCTGTTACCCACAAAATAACGTCCGCCTACGCCTTGCTCTGTACCCACAGTGTTGGTACGGCTGGTAATATCTGCCAAGGTTGGGTTACCTTTAATACCCTCTCGAAAATCACCAATGTCGCTATCGAATGTTTGCGCACCAGAATTTAAGCCCAATACATTCATATTGGCGCAAGCGTATTCGGGCTGTGTTACTGGCACCCAAGGGGCTACAGTAACGCCGGCAGGCCCGAAGGCTTCGTGGCCGTTATCAAGTGTCGCATCAACTGTAGGCGCTGCTGCACCCGCAAAATAGCGGTAACTTTCGGCTAGTATTTCCCCTATAGGGTTGCCCCAATCGGAGCATCGATCCGTAGCGGCAAGCGCACCTTCAGCATTATCTAAAAATCTTGAACTCCCCCATTCGCAATTAAGGTTGTAAGACGTATCATCAACATTGGGAGCAAATTTCCAATGACTAATACGAAAGGAATCTAAAATTTTAAAAATGGTGTCGCCGTCTTCAAATATGCCGTTGTCATTAATTTGATCGGCAATATCGTCAAAGTTTTTACGTAACACCCCCCCAGTTTTATTATTGCTATAGCCTCCGGTCATTAATGCCCACTCAACATCGCCAGTCATACCGTATTTTTGCAGCAGACCCTCGGGTTTATAACCATTATTGTAGGCGGTACAGTTTTTTTGCTGTTCGATAAATAGGTTATCTGCGCAAACTTCTACTCGCACCTGAAGGTCGGCAATAACAGCTGTTGGAGAATTTGCCTCTGCATTAAAATTTAAAGCTTGAAGTACAGCATCAACATCAATGCCTTGGTCATTTCTATAAGCTACCAAGGTTTCGCTAGTGTAATCGACGGCCCCGTCGTCGCCTCGTGTTATCTCGCCCTGCAACAAGCACTGGTGTCGTTCACCGGATGCCCAAAATGAATAGTTACCGCTGGCAATACGCATTAAAGGTTTGTTTGTATTATTAACACTGAGCTGCCCTAGCGTATGTTTAGTGGTATTACAAATTGTAATTTCGCCGGTATAAGGCGTAAGTTGGTTAATATCCGCCTTGTTATAATATTTAGCAAAACTGTGTGCATCGTTCGGTAAATAAGAACGCTCCAATATTGTATTGCTTGCCGTTTCTGTGGCTGGGTCGCGATAGCCGCCATAAAGGATAGAGCGCAAAATATCGATGCGCGTCATGGTCGCCCAGTTTAGGAAATTACCGCTCCAAGTACTGCCGTTACATAAATGGTTATTAGCTGAGGCCGCAATAGAAAACGCATTATCGACACCGCTGTAACTGTAACAATGCTTGTTGCTAAAGTAGCCCGCATAATCTTGCGTATTGTCGTACGTGGTTTCTTCTAGATCTAAGCCACCAGACTTATCCAGATCGTCGTAGTCGGTGTAAGCCTTAAAATACAGCTGATGGTCATTCGACATTGCCAGCATTAATAGCGGTGCAACGCCTTGATCCAGCGAGCGCGGCAATGTGCTGTACTGGGCCATCGTTTGGGCATAGCTTAGTGACGCAACAAAAACGGAAAACAAACACCCTACAACGCTATGTTTGATCGCGTTAATAAAACGAAGTTTTGTTTGCATGGAATCGATCATTGTAAGTCCACCTTAACCATTGCTTGAGTCATTACTTCGGAACGGTCGCCCAGCCCTTTGGCTATTGCTGTTATTCGATAAAGAGGCATATAAATTAATTCGTCATCACCCACTTCTTTATCATCAATTGTGCTTGTTAAGCCGCGTTCTTTTGGAATAAAACATCGAAACTCAACGAGGTATTGCGTATCGATAGTTTTGTCATCGGCATTTTCATCGGCCCCAGCAGCCACTTTCACGTTGGCCATGGTCACGTAGTTAGTGGGATCGGTCCAAAACTCAGCAACGGTCACATCATCCTCTTTAAAAATACGGCAGGTTCTATAAGGGTCGTCAACTTCATACTCACCATTAAAACAATTGCCATTCGCGCACTCGGCAGTAAAACTTGTAGGAATTTCGTTCAGCGTTGGCGGGTTGTTAATAAGCCTTAATTCAATTGCACGCAGGGTAGATTCGGCCGCCTCAAAAGCCATGGCTCTATCGCGTGCACTGGCGATCATTTTCATTTCTAAATTGGTGCCACGCATGCCTGCTGCCCCCAATAAAGTCGCAACGGCTAATAAAACTAAAGCAACAATTAAGGTTGCCCCCGACTGATAGCGCCTCATAATTTACCCCTGATTCCTAACGCGAACAGTTGCTGTTGCAACTTTTCGAATATAACCGTCGTCAGCACCATTACCCTCGCCGTCGCCCTCTGCTACCCCGTTCACTCGGCTATGGGAGCGCAACGTAAGCTCTAGACGTACAGCTATTGGGCTAACTTCGTTACCCACTGGCTCACTAAATACTGCGGCATCATTGCCAAGTGTGATTTGCATATCCTCCACGCCCACGGCCAGCTCTTCAGAGCGCGAAGATACCGTGGTGCCATCCATAATAATGACCTCTCGCATTAACGCGGGCATATCCTCGACTACGCTCGATATGCCGATGTAATAGGCATAAACAACAAGCGGCGTTAACCGCGACCCTTTCTGAAATTCACTCACCCCAAAGGAGCCATTGGCATTAGTTGCCGTTACTGAATAACCACCATCGACGTCGGCTACGGCACCGGCAGTAAACAGGCTGGCTGTCGCACAATCGTGAGAAACTAGCGCCATAGGTTGGCCAGCTTTAGGCTCTACGCCTGCACCCACCTGAATAGATCCGCCCAAGCTTGCCAGATTATTATTAAGCACCCACTCGCTACTGGTATCTGTGTGCCGCACAATAAATACATCCGTGCCTTCGCGCACAGAACCTCTAATTTGATCGGGTAAACCCGTATTACCTGCATTGACGTTATTGAAAGCCTGCAAAGCCGAAAATTCATTACTGCCGTCAACAAGGAAACCCGGCTGCGCAGTTGCTACTCCCGCGGAGTCAAGCTCCCCATTCGCAGTAGTCATACAACCGATATACCCTGCTACACGTATTTCGCGCGACAGTGTTTCTATTGCATAACGAGCATTTTCCTGAATTTGCGATATTGCTTGGTTATCTAAGTAGGTGCGTTTGCCGCTAATAACCACCTGTATAACGCCATTCAGTATTATTAGGCCGATTAACATGGCAATCATTAATTCGATTAACGAAAAACCCGATGAAGCCGCCCTTTTTATGGTATTCACAAACTATAACCTCGCAAAAAGTACGTATTCAATCATTTCACTATCCTCACTTGGATCTAGCTGCTGATTCGCTAAATTTTGCTGGGGGTAAGTAATAGTCACTTTAAAAACAATATCTTTTGCTTCGCCTTCATCGACATCGGTTTCAATCGCCTCTATGGTGCTATCGCCACCGGGCAATTGCTTCCTCTCCACAAAAACCTCATCCTTCCAATTAGCAAAATCTGGAAAAACCAGCGCAACAGTAGGCTCCAACTGCTGCTCATCAGTTAGCGCCGCCATATTCACCCGCATCCGTTCTATAGCGTCATTAGCCAAAAACATCGCCTGAGATGAACTATAAGCCTGCTGATTAAGCTTCATGGATTCGGCCTGCATCGCAAATACACCCAACAGCCCAACAGCTAATACAAACAACGCTATCATTACCTCCAGTAACGACGCACCATTTTGAGTATGCTTTTTCATCGAATTTACCGCTAATTACAATTTAAGTTAACTTCTTCTGACCGGTCGTTTCCGGTCGTTCCGCCTTCACCTTTATCGAATCGCGCCTTTTGCAGCGTCCCGGCAAAATCTGTTTGATAGGCTCGACCACTAAATTCAACAGTGACGCCACGCATCATTCTATCGCCAGCACCTCCGCCAGGCTCACAAGCCGAGAAAACATAACGTTCCTCGTCACGGTTGTAACCCGCAGCATTAAACGTAATCGCCGTTACGGTTGCCGCTGTTTCGGTGGTTACGGTAATTGGGTACCTACCATCATTATTGAAGACTTGAATCACGCTATCGTTAGCATCAATAACAAACCAACCATCCACCCAAGTCGTAGCATCGCAATCTTCATTCGCACAAACGCGTACCTCTAACCCTCGACTTGCGGCTTCTGAGCGCGCCGTTGTGACAGCAACAGTAAAGTCATCGACCAGCGCATCGATGTTGTATCGAATAATCATTGTCCGAAACGAAGGCGCCGCGACAGCTAACAAAATTGAAGCGATAGCAATAGCTATCATCATCTCAATTAATGTCACACCTTTGTATGATTTCATAAACCTAAAAACCCACACCTTGTATTTGGCAATTAAAACACCAAAATATATTTAACGCATTCTTGCAGTGCAACATAGTCCTTTCTGCATGTATTTCTCAAGCACAAACTTAGGAAAAACGTGACATATTGACGTTTTTTTGACAACAAAGACATCAAAAAAAGATTACAGAATTCGTATTCTAAATGCTATTGGACACCTAGCACTAAAGCCTTAATAGGCTGTGCGCATAATACCCCAAAAGTGATGAAAAAATGACCAAACCTAACGGCGCATCGGTAAAATGCACTCTAACGACGACAAGATGCAAGGAGACTTAATTTTTGAGACGGGGCGCTCATTTTTTATACAGCTATAAAAATGAGCGCTTTAACTACACAGAACGCCTTAACAGGATGAGACCTATCAGAAAGCTAACCCCTATTGGTGCGAGCACCGCAATTAACGGGGAAAAACCAAACAATAAGCTACTCGGGCCAAGCAAATCTTGCGTTGTTTGAAACACAATACCAACTATTACACCCGCAAACACACGAAAGCCCATTGTCACTTGGCGCAGAGGGCCAAACACAAAAGAAATGGCAATCATAACCAAGCTAAGCGTTGCCAGTGGTTGAAATAACTTCTGCCAAAAAGCTAAACGGTACTCCAACCCACTTTGCCCTTGCTTCTCTAAATAACCGGCATAAGGTAAAAGTTTTTGCATCGGCAAACCACTTGGCTGCAAAGCGATAACAGACAACAACCGCGGTGATATTTCGGATTCCCAACGGCGAGAATCAAAATGCTCTGTGGCCACACCTTGTGGCGTTAGCGTTGTGACAACACCTTCTTGTTCAAACCAGTGGCTACCTTGATAAATTGCCGACTCCACATAAGTCATTGTTTGCAAGCGCCCTTTCGCGTCGAACAACATGCGTGTCATACCCAGCAATTTCCCATTGGGTAACACGGCACTAAAGTGCATATATTCTCGGCCTTCGCGGTTCCACACACCCCGCTGACCAGTTAACGCTGTAGCGTGCCCTAGCGCAATGGCTCGCCGACTTTGGGCGTACTGGTCTAAAGTCGGCGTAACATATTCACCCAACACAACGGCAACAATAATAAACCCCAGCACTGGGCGCATAACAGCCCAAATAATGCGCTTAACCGATACGCCAGCCGCACGAATAACGGTTAACTCACTTGTATTCGCAAGCAACCCCAAACCAATAAGGCAACCCACTAAAGAAGCCAAGGGCAAAAATTCATAAACGCTAGAAGGCACAGACAATAGCGTGAAAATGACCGCTTCTAGAAATGTATAATCCGCGCTAATGTTATCGAGCTGATCGATAAGCATTGCAATAACATCCAATGCAACCACAACTAACAGCACAACCAAAATGGCGCCGGCAACAGAAATGCCAATGTAATGATTAATCCTACGCATGGGTTTTACCCTCGCTTACAGTCGCCGAGGGGCCCTTGGCTTGCTTCCTGCGCGGCAAGCGCAACGCAGGCCAAACCAGCATAACCAAGGCCAGGTTTAGAAAACCTAAATGCACAACCCATAATAACCAAGGCGTTGGCGCCTTGCCTTCATCCAAAAGCCCTCTGGCAGCATTACAAGCAACCAAGTAAATGACATACAATAAAATAGCAGGGATCATTTTGGCGTAGCGGCCGCGCCTAGGCTGCGTGCGGCTTAACGGGACAGCAAGCAATGCCACAATCATAACCAGGGCCGGCATTGATAAGCGCCACTGCAATGCCGAGCTGGCTTGCAAAGTGTTGGCTTCCCATAGTTCTCGCGTGGACATGGCATCAATAATGTCGCGCTGCTTTGCTTGGTAGTCGCTATCCGGCAAAAATTGTGCGTAAGAGCGAAAGCTCACAACTTCATAGTTGGATTGCCCAGGCGTACCATGATATTGGTAGCCATCACTAAGCACTAAATAGCGACGCCCCGATAATTGATCGACAATGGTTTCGCCCGTTTTGGCTGTCATTAAAGAGACTCGGCGCTCTTGGTCGCCAGGGCTTGCCAAAAAAACATTTTGCAGTCTTTTTTTATCTTCACTGACTTGCTCGGCATACGAAACACCGCCGCCACTTAGGCGATGAAAGTAAGCGGGTTTAAGCGTTTCAAATTCGGTTCGGCTACGCTGCTCTTCGATTAAAACAGAAGATGCTTTAGCGCCAACTGGGCCAAGGTACAAACTAAAAAAGCCCACCAAGCAGGCAACGCTAAGCGCTATAACTACGGTATACGCCACTAACTGACGCTCGCTCATACCGCAAGCCTTTAAGACAGTCATTTCACTGTCTACATACAAACGGCCATAAGCCAACAAAATACCAATAAATAACGCCAAAGGAATAATCAGCTCTAGATAAGACGGCAGGCGAAAGCCCATCAATGTGAACAGTACAGAAGCCTCTAACTTACCGGCTGCGGCCTCGGCTAAGTAACGCACAAAACGCCCACTCAAAATAATTAACAGCAGTACAGAGCACACCGCCGCCATACTGGTTAAAACTTCTTTAGCGAGATACCGAAAAATAATCACAATTAACCTTAAAGCGACTGAAACTCTGAATCATGGCGGGATCAGGGGGCGTACTTCACCCTAGAACAATTGGAATGGCACAATAGTTAGACACAAAACATGACGCCCAGCTAGACTTACCTTAAACTGCGGCCTAATTATGGGCGTTAGCAGCATTCAAGTCCACGATAAATCCGCATCAAACCCACCTCTTTCGTTTAGGTAAAGCATGGAATTTCTTTGTAAAACCGCTTCGTTTAATCAATACAAATCCGACTGCGCCGTGGTCTTCATCAATTTAAGTAAGAGCCTTTCTGCGCTTGCAAAAGCCGTAGACGCCGTATGCGATGGTGGCTTATCTCGCTTAATAAAAACCGGCGACTTAAATACAGACACCACAAACACGGCATGGATTTACCCATCCAGCAGCAAAACGCCTCGCGTGCTGGCCATAGCTACAACAGCCACAGCAAAAGAGCCAGCAAAAGACGATGCCGTAAAAAAGCTAGCTGCCACAGCGGCCAAGTGCCTTGCAAAAAAAGGGATTAAACAAGCATTTGTACATTGCGATGATTTAACACTAGGCCATGCCGAGCACTCCACAATTGGCCACATTGTAAGCCAAGAATTCACAACCGAGCTCTATCGCTATACCCACACAAAACCTGGGCACGATGCATTGCCCGAACTGCAAAAAGTCACCTTAGCGCACGGCCAAAGCACTAGCGTTAGCGCCCTCAAAAAAGGTTGCTTACAGGGCCATGGTCTAGGCCTTGGTATAAACGTTGCGAAAGAACTCGGCAATTTACCAGGCAATATTTGCACCCCAACCTATTTAGCCGAGCAAGCAAAACTGCTCGCCAAAAATAACGCCAAATTTACGACAAAAATTGTAGAAGCCGCCGAAATGAAAAAGCTCGGCATGGGCTCGCTGCTTTCTGTATCGGCCGGTAGTGATCAACCCCCTAAACTTATTGTTATGGAGTACAAAGGCAAGGTCAGCAAAAGCCCCAATGTGATCGTAGGCAAAGGCATTACTTTCGATACCGGCGGAATCAGCCTAAAGCCAGGCGTAGGCATGGACGAAATGAAGTTCGATATGTGCGGCGCCGCAAGCGTGCTGGGCACAATGCATGCGCTTGTTGCACTCAAAGCGAATGTCCACGTAATTGGTGTTATTGCAGCAGCCGAGAACATGCCTAGCGGTGGCGCCACCAAGCCTGGCGATGTGGTTACTTCTATGTCGGGACGCACTATAGAAGTACTTAATACCGATGCCGAAGGCCGCTTAGTCCTGTGCGATGCGCTAACGTATGTCGAGCGATTCAAACCTAAGAGCGTTGTCGATATTGCCACACTAACCGGCGCTTGCGTAATTGCTTTGGGTAATCACGCAACAGGTTTATTTGCCAACAACCAAGAGCTTGCCGATAAGCTATTACTCGCAGGCCAAAGCACCCAAGACCGCGCATGGCAAATGCCACTATGGGACGAATACAAAAAATCACTTAAGAGCAATTTTGCCGATCTTGCCAACATTGGCGGGCGCGAAGGCGGCAGCATTACTGCAGCCTGCTTCTTATCGTATTTTACCGAAAGCTACCCTTGGGCCCACCTAGACATCGCCGGCACGGCGTGGCACAGCGGCGCCAATAAAGGTGCAACGGGCCGCCCCGTCTCCTTGTTGGTAAACTACTTAGTTAACAACGCTTAAAAAGCACTTAATAGCACCTCAAAGTGCGCGCTCAGCTAACTCTAAGCGCGCACTACTGCGAACAAATCCGGCCAATTGGCTAGGAGCTAGGGATAGGCGTAGCTCGCAGGCATTCAAACACAATCAATTTGACACCACACTATGGCCCGCATTGATTTTTACGTTTTACAAAGCAACAGCTCAGATGCGAGGCAGGACTTCGCGGTAAAGCTCAGCCAAAAGGCGCTTCACCATCAACTTAGCATTCTCATTTGGCTAGACGACCACAACGCTGCCAGCACGCTGGACACCAAGCTATGGAAGAATCAACCAGAATCTTACCTGCCGCATGCTTTAGTTCCATCACCCGAGCCTGCGCCGCCTATTTTGCTGGCCGTAAATCAAGATCAACCCAATTACAGGCAGCTTGTCATTAACCTGCACCCCCAACCGCACCCCAACTATGACGAATTTCAGCGAATCGCCGAGATCGTAATACAAACACCCGAGGTGCTAGAGCAAACGCGCGCTAATTACAAACACTACAAGGCGCAAGGGCACGAAATATTTATGCATAATTTGTAGCTTTTTATAAACCTGCTATAACTAGATCACATACGATTTGGCAATTATTCACACGATCCACAATGGCAATGTCTCAAAACCGTCGTTTATCGCCACTAAATTGTCACACAGGTTAAAAAATAAGCTATATTTATCAGGCGTCAAAAACAGAGCTGTGATATTAATGAGTAGTAATACCAAAGAACGCTTACTGAGTGATTTAGAAGCATTACGCCACCAACTGGCTGAAATTGAAGCCTATGGCAGCGATAACGCTGAAAGCATACCCACTTTGGCCGCAATCCCTACGCTTGAAGTCGACAACATCCCGCTACTGGGCGATGCCGTACCTGCTGACCGCAACGAAGCTATTGCAGCACACAGAGAGGCAATGGCAAAGCTCGATGCAGAGCTTCGCGAGCTCGATAACGCCGAACAAACTATCGGCGAGCCGGCCAACGATGCCGCCAGCGACAATCGACCTTACGCACAAACAACAGCTACTAACAACACAACAGCCGAAACAGCTCCTGCAGCAGCCACAACGCAGCAGATCATAGCGGCCGAAAAAGACAACCCAACCGCTGTTTTTGCAACAGCAAAACAAGCGGCAGAAACCTTACTATCCTCTCACTTAAAGGCATACGCACATCCCATGGCGACTCCCACTGGCTCGGACGAAAACCCTTTTTTACCTCAGCATTTACGCGAGCGGTTAGATAAAAGTAAAAGCTCACTACTGGAAGAAATTGCACGATCAAGCGAATCCCTTGATGCTTCAACAGCATTGTTGCGCAATTTTAGTGGCGAACCAGGCAAGTCGCACCCTACACAAGCCGCAGCCCCTATGGACCACCAAGTATTAGTAGACACCTTAGTTGCAAAGTATTTACCTCTTATTGAGGCAGACTTGCGCCAACGCCTAAACACATCGCTACAACAGCAACTCGCCGCACAACAAAAAATGGTAGAGCCGTCACATTAAATACATGGCGCCTCCATCATCCTCGAGGCGCCAACTATATCCACCCTTCCCAGCTGTTAAACCAGTCACAACACCACTTCAGCCCCAACGATAGAATGGCTTCAAAAGAATAATCAAAAACAACATTCTGGGGCATGAGATGACGATCTATAATCAGCAGGCTCATTGGCAAAGGGAATTCCCAATCACCAGCGAATGGCAAGAAAAACTCCCTTCGCTGTGGCAACTGCACAAAAGCTTTTCACTCAAAATCATCCAGTGCATAGAGCCGCTATCTACCTGCGGAGAAAGAACTTTTCTTTTGGCCCATGAGACCCAGTGCCACAATGGCGTACACACCATTCGCGGCCTAGTTTACTTAACGCCAGCGTTCAGTGCTGTTTCACAGCTCGAAAGCCACGCCCGTGAATACTCGGTAGAAATACTGCACTCGCACTTTTACGGCGATCACGATAACCATTGCAGTGAAATATCCATTGCCGGCTAACAAACCGCAAAAAAGCGCGGAACCAAAATCAATGCCATGCAACTAAACTTCCCATAAGAGCCACCAAGGATTTATTGCATGCGCCAAGCACACGCCAAAATGCCACTAACGCGCCTAGTAATTAGCGCATGCGGCCTACTATTGTTTTTGAGCGGCCAAGCATATTCGCGACCAGAAATACTTAACACAGGCGATACGGCACCCAACTGGATGCTCAGAGATACTAACGGGGATCCGGTCTTACTTTACGAAGAAGTCGATAAAACAGCCGTGACGGTGATGTTTTTTTGGGCCACTTGGTGTCAAAAATGCAGCGAACTGCTGCCCGAATTACAAAGCTTGGCTAACTCAACCACACCCCAAAATGCAGCTTTTTATACACTCAATATTTGGGAAGACAAAGACCCTGCCGAACATCTTGAGTCACTCGGCGTGACACTTCCCCTCCTTACCAAGGCAGAATCTGTTGCTCAGCGCTATGGCGTTGGTGGCACCCCAAGCCTTATTGTAGTTGGCCCCAACCGTGAAATTTTACTTAGCCAGCAAGCCGGCGAAATCAACGACATCAAAAAAGAAATTAATGCACTATTAACCGCCAACGCTCACACCGCAAACTAAACAACTTAGCCATAAGCATTGCTTAGCGCAAAATAAGCAGGCTTACTCCGACTCAAAATCCTCCAGCAAATCCAAAGGCTCGACTTCATCACCTTCCATATCAGCATTCCAATTTACACCTACCAGCAATAAATCGTCATGCATACCCGGCAACCACTCATCAAGCAGCTCTTCCAATGCGATAGGAACAGGCTTGTAGCTAGCCCACTCATCCACGCAGTGCACTTTTGCAAACTCTGGTTGCGACCACAGCGGCATCACATCAACGGTTTCGCTAACATTTGATGGGCACAAAGCAAACCCCTCATCCCCCTCTAAAGCCCACACACACCCCGTTTCTTCTGCTTCCACCATAAAACGGTCAAAGTTTTCATCGAGATCTTTCGATAAGGTTACATCTGTCATTTAACACTCCCAAATAGTCTCGAGCCGCAGTGCCGGCAACATAATTAACCAAAATTTTTATCAGCAACGAAGGGGTTGTTTAAGCGCTCATCGCCAAAAGTCGACATATCGCCATGGCCGGGTATAAAGCGCACATCATCACCCAGTGGCCACAGGCGTTGAATAATGGAATTTACCAAGTGTTGCTGATTCCCCTTAGGGAAGTCCGTACGCCCGACCGAGCCTTTAAACAATACATCCCCCACCCAAGCCAAGCGATCGGGCTCACTAAACAACACCACATGACCAGGCGTATGGCCTGGGCAATGTATAACCTGCAATTTCGCGTGCCCTACGCTGACCGTATCGCCATGCTCCAGCCAACGCCCAGGCACAAATGTCGGCTGGGGTTCAAAACCCATCATGGCCGCTTGCTGGTCCAGCATGTGCAACCAAAAAGCATCTTCGCGGTGCGGCCCCTCAACGGGTACACCAGTTGCCTGCACCAACGCGGCGGTACCGCCAACATGATCCATATGGCCGTGCGTCAAAATGATTTTTTCGAGCGTCACACCTAATTGCTCTAGCTCAGCCAACACACGTGGAATATCGCCACCGGGGTCAACCACGGCTGCCTTTTTAGTTTGCTCGCACCAAATAATGCTGCAATTTTGCTGATAATGGGTAACAGGAACAATTTTGAACTTCATAACTTAAAATTTAAACCATCGCTGCGACGCCAGCAACACGCCGAAATACGGCCACTTTTATGCAAAACACTGCAAGCCGCATCATAATTTGCTGAAAATAACGCGGCATTCTAACGTGAGCTGTCTAGAATAGATATTAATAGCACTGGTTTTGGGGTTAGCTGCGCATGAGCGCCATATTGAACATGAGCGAGGATCAACGCGATGCCTTGCAAGAGCTTACCAACGTCGCAATGGGTCAGGCCGGCGACCGGCTCGCGCGCCTGCTCGATACATTTGTTGTGTTATCGATCCCCCATATTGAGATTATGGAACCACAAGACATCGCGATGACACTACAATCCATTGACACTACCGATACCATCTCTGGGGTATGCCAAGGCTTTATCGGTGGCGGCATCGCTGGTGAGGCCATTTTACTGTACAACGACACCAGCTTTATCGACCTCGCTCGACTGCTACAGTACGACGACGAGCTGGACGAGCAAGCCGAACGCGAACTCCTAATGGACACCACCAATGTTTTATTTGGCGCCTGCATCAAAGGCCTTGCAGAACAAATAGACATGGACTTTAGCTTTGGCCCGCCAACAGTTTTAGGGCAACATCAAAAAATCAGCGAAATGTTCGACCCAAACACCAGCGTTTGGCGCCACGCTTTAGTCACCGAAATCAATTACAAATTAGAAGGCTACAACGTGAATTGCGACCTTCTCATTTTAATGACAGACGAATCTATCGCACGCCTGATGTATAAAATTGACTACCTTCTCGAGTAACCCATGAGCAACGAAGAATTCATGCAAGATTTTCACTGGCTAATGGATGTGCTGCAACACATCGATGTTGGTTTGGTGATTCTCGATGAAGACTACAACGTAGAACTGTGGAACAGCTTTATGCAAAACCACAGCGCAAGGCAGCCCACCGACGTGCTCGGCTGTAACCTGTTTACAAGCTTCCCTGAACTCCCCATGGAGTGGTTCAAGCGTAAAGTTGAATCTGTTCGCGTGCTGCACAATTCAGCGTTTACAACCTGGGAGCAACGCCCCTACCTGTTTAAGTTTAGAAATTACCGCCCTGTTACCGGCATGACAGAGTTCATGTACCAAAACTGCACCATTATGCCCATAACCAATGCGCGCAGCGAAATCACGCATATTTGCCTCATTATTTACGATGTGACCGAGGTAGCGGCAAACCGGCTACAATTGCAGCGCGCCAATAGCAAGCTGCATATTATTAGCCAAACCGATGGCCTTACTGGCTTACTTAACCGCAAACATTGGGAAGAAGGCCTGCTTCACGAATTCAAACGCTACCAGCGCTACAAACACACCTGCAGCTTATTAATGTTCGATATCGACCATTTCAAGCGCATCAACGACACCTACGGTCACCCGGCAGGCGACGAAGTGATTCGACAAACCGCCGCCGTAGTCAAAGACTGCGTGCGTGATATCGACATTTGCGGGCGCTATGGCGGCGAGGAATTCACCATCATACTAGTGGACACCAATGCCGAAGGCGCCACTATTGTGGCCGAGCGTTTGCGCAAATCCATAGAAGCAAACACAGTTTATTACGATGAACACGTCATCAACTTCACCATTAGCTTAGGAGTTGCGGAAATACACGATCAAATCACTACCCCGGTTGAATGGATCGATGCCTCCGACCGCGGCCTTTACCGCGCCAAACGAGCCGGCCGCAATCAAACACAAATTTATTCGGCCACTTAAAACCAAAGCCGCTACCAAATGCATCCGTTATTTACCGATTAAGGGTTTACAGCCCAGCACTTAGGGATTAACGTGCCGCGATCCGTTTAAACTAGCGCACCAGTCCTATGTATAACTTGGCCAACCAGCTCACCCTATTTCGCATTATTCTTATTCCACTACTGGTTATTATTTTCTACCTGCCCTTTGATTGGCGCTTCCCTGTTTGCGCGACTCTGTTCACCATTGCCGGCATTACCGATTGGGCCGATGGCTATATTGCCCGCAAATATCAGCTCAGCACCCCTTTTGGCGCCTTCTTAGACCCAGTAGCCGATAAGCTTATGGTAGCCGTCGCCTTAGGCTTACTTATCGAACTACACGGCTCTATTTGGTTTACGCTACCGGCAACCGTTATTATTTGCCGCGAAATTGTTATTTCGGCGCTACGAGAATGGATGGCCGAAATCGGCGCGCGCGGCACCGTTGCAGTATCCATGGTTGGCAAAATCAAAACGACACTTCAAATTGTTGCAATCGTCGTCCTACTTGCCTTCGACCCCGCCAAGTACGACCTGATGGAGAAGCTGGGCTTAATTGCGCTGTATGTCGCAGCCGTGCTTACCTTATGGTCAATGATTGTTTATTTACGTGCAGCTTGGCCAAGCTTTAAACAAGGCGCCGACAACTCGAGCAGCGAATAAAAAAAACTGAAAATAGGGCTAGGCTTTAAAAAACTTTTTAGCTACAATGCGCCCCCTCTTAAGACGCAGACAAAAGCGTTAAGCGTTTGAATCTTAAGGTGGTTTTAGCAACTTAGCAGGGCTACCCAGCAAGCGGTTAAAGCATGAGGCGCGATAGCAAAGCGGTTATGCACTGGATTGCAAATCCACGTAGCCCGGTTCGACTCCGGGTCGCGCCTCCAACTTTTTGCAAGAAAAGTTAAAGCCAGCAATGGCTTAGTAGGAATCCACACCTACTCTAAAAATCCCCGATATGCCCGGGTGGTGGAATTGGTAGACACAGGAGACTTAAAATCTCCCGACCTCGCGGTCGTGCCGGTTCAAGTCCGGCCCCGGGCACCATTTTTACCTCCAAGCCTGTCCCATCGCATCCAAAATCCCCCTCCAACCCCTTAGAAATCTAGGCTCTCCGTCCACTGCCGTCCAAATCCATCCCATTGAACACTATGAACACTAGGGGTACATTTGGGGGCATGATTTTGAATTAGCTGGGGGCGCCCATACCTGCAACCAGTTCACCCACCAAATTAAGCGTGAAAAAAGCCACGCCCAGAGAAAAACTATTCAGCCATTAAGAAATATTGCTCACCTAGAGGGCTGATCGATGGTTTTCTAGGCATTCACGTGCCGAGAGTGCGGGGGTAGACTTTGCACAAAGCCGCAGGTAGCTTGAGCGGCGTAGAAAATGATAAATTAACACTAAATTTCACAGGCGGCTGATTAGTTACAACTATTCAAGCTTGGAGGCACTTAAACCAAAACCTTCAACAACCGCACATCAAATATCAACACCGCATTAGGCCCAATTTTATCGCCTACGCCTTTTTTGCCCCAAGCCAATTCAGGCGGAACTACAAATTCAAAGCGAGCGCCCTCTTGCATTAACTGCAAACCTTCACGAATACCGGGGATGGCCTCTTTCATGGAGAACTCGTCGGGCAACCCCTCTTTATAAGTATCACCAATAATTTTTCCGCCCACCAACTGAATGCGCTGGTTCACCTGAATACTATCGGTAGGAACAGGCGTTAGGCCGTCACCTTGCTCAACCACGCGATACAATAAGCCACTAGAAGTTTGTTGCACTCCCTGTTTTTGGCGGTATTTATCCATAAAGTCTTCGCTGGCCTTACGGTTTTGCCCGGAAGAACCTTTGTTCAATTGTTTTTTTGCCATTATCTCGTTTTATGTTTACCTGTTGAAGAAATGGGGAATTCACTGCTTTTGTAAAACATAGGCAGCCTTAAATGCGTTTTTAAAAATAGTAATTCTTTGTGAGCGCAAGGACGGGCAAACGCGACTATTTTACCTGCATACACACCACCCAAGGCATAAAGTACCGCCGGGCCACCAAATGGATTCAGGAGCCTCGCATTAGACCAACATACTGCCACTTGGAGGTGACTGATTAGCATGGTGCCGCATATTTTACCCCAGCAAACTAGCACGGACACCAAACAAAAAAACAACCATAAAAAAGCCCCAGCAAGCTGGGGCAATAAAGGGGAGCTAGCATTACATCAAATGGAAAAACTAATTGGCATCAACACGTTCTATACATGCCTTAAGCTCGCTGGCATATTCATTCCACTGCCAAGGCCAGCCGCCAGCATAACCATTGGCCTCCAAGGCATTGCACATATCTACACCTTCTACGCGCTTACCTAATACATCTAAAGGTTTATCGACATAAAATTCGCCAATCACAATCGGTTTGTTTACGCCCCAATAATTGGCGTCGTGATGGAAAGGCGACCACGCACCGTTGCGACCTTCGTTGTTGTAGTAATGCGGCTCGTAAAAATCGAGTACCGCCATAGCATCACCATCGGCTGCAGCGATCATGCGATCGTCGCGGTACCAATTATAACCACCGGCAACATCCGAATTATATTTGCCCATCGATTTTGAACCTGTCGTTACCAATGCCACTTCGCCATTAGCGATGGCAGTACGGTGTATAGCCGCGGCCATTTTAGCTTGCGTGCGCTGCAGTTGCTCGCGTGTGGGCACGGGGCCACCGTAGTAATCATCGGCTTGATAAAACCAGCTTTCGGTCATGTTTTCAGGTTCGTTAAATAATTCCCAAGCAATTAATTGCGGATGTTTATTTAACTCGGTCACCATGGGGATTAGCGCGTTATCGATGTACGATTGCAACACAGCATCATTAGATAGCAAACGGTAGTTATCTTGGGTAGGCGGCTGTCTGAAGGCGTTATCGCGCAGCATGTCAAACGACCACAACGCCGGAATAATATAGACGTTATATTCAGCCGCAATATCCAATGCGCGGCGTAAATCTGCGACGGCTGTCCCACCTGGGTTAGTAACCATTCGCTGGCCATTTACCGTACCCCAACCCGGCGTTGAACTACCATCGGTATGCATCCACCAACGCAAAGAATTACCACCAGTACCACTTACATCCTGCAACGCTTGGCGCAATTGCTGCTCATTAATGCCGCTGCCAAAGTCGCCAGCAAAACTAAACCACGCAATGTTAAAGCCACTGAGATATACCGCTTGGCCGTTATACATAATGCGCCCGGCAGAATTACCACCACCGGTATCTGGAATATCCAATACACAGACCCCTGGATTGGGGTCGGCCAGCCCGTCAGGCACAATACAACTCGCGTTGTTTTCCCAGCCCCAGCCGTCTAGCTCTCCAGCCTCGTTAGCATCTGTTACATCACCAGATAAACAGTAAGGCACATCACCCATGGCTATACCGCAACCATCCGCGGCAACGCTTGAAGCAGCCCCAACACTAGAAGCAACATCAGAGCTACTAGCAGGCACTTCACCACACGTACCTGGTGCCGGGTCTTGCGCACCATTAGGCACAACGCAGCTCGTGCCACTCTCCCAACCCCAACCATCGGTAATGCCCATTGCATCGGCGTCGGTAGCATCACCCATTGCGCAGTATGGCGCGCCATTAGCCGCTAGGCCACATGGGCCTAATATTGGCGCACTCGAACTGACCGCAACGCTGGATACCGCCATTGCGCTGGATGCAGGCACACTCGAAATCGAAGCTGCCGGCTGACTGGACGCTACAAGGCTGCTTTCGGCGCTAGAAACTGCTTGCACACTAGAGTTAGAAACTTCGGGCTGACCACTGCAAGCGGCCAGCAAAACAAAGGAAGACGCCAACAACCATTGCCCCCCTTTTGGGGCCAGGCGCAATAACGCGGGCTGTTGAAATAGATAAGGCATGTAACTCTCCTGTACAGTTTGGCCGCGAGCAAATAGCGCTTTAAAGTGCGGTAACATTTATACCGCAGGCTAAGAGCGCCGCTGAACCAACGCATGAATGTATTAATGACTATTTAAGGCAACACAATGGTAGCCCTTATGGTCGCACGCCCTCGCGTGGCAGATTGCGACTATAATCACGCAAAAACACAAATTAAACAAAGTTTATTTAGTAAAAAGAGACTTGCGCCTCCTTTTATCGTTACAGCTAGGTCTTCTACCCCACTCCCAAAGGGTGTTAATACCAACCCAAAGCCTATTAGCGCGTGGAGCTTAACGAAACACTACTTTAGTTTATTTAGCCGCTTTACTAACCACTAAACAGCTAATAACAGCCGCTTAACCTCGCCCAATAACACAGACTTTGTAATGATTTAACTTGCAAGCAGGCCGATTAGTGCAACGCATGCATTGCGCTAGGCGAATGCCGCCCAGTTATTTTGTTAGTACTTTTTTCTGTCATAAATAGTTTACAATTGCGCCCCTTACTTTTGCACCGTAAACAGAGGCGTACATGATTCAAGGAATCACCACTAAAACTTCCCGCTCCGAAAGCCTTACACGCGAGGAGCTGGAAGAGCAACTTAGGGAAGTAACGCAATTGTTTACACTTATTACTGAAAACAACCCTTTCGCCTACTTCTGGAAAGATCTCGACCTCGTTTACCGAGGCTGTAACCAGCGCTTTGCCAGCATTGCAGGCTTTAAAAGTACAGAAGAGGTTATCGGTAAAACAGACCGAGAAATGCCTTGGGGTATTGATGATGAAATCGGCGCCAGTATCTGCCGTAAAAGCGATATGGATGTTATTAACACAGGCAAAGAAGCCATGCGCCTGCTCGAACAAATTAACGAGGATACCCGCGAGGTTTGCTGGTCAGAAGCAAGCAAAGTCCCTATCCGCGACCCTAAAGGTAAAATTATTGGTGTGCTAGGCGTAATGCAAGATGTGAGCGCGCGTAAAGTAGCGGAAATTCGCCTAGAAGAAGCCAACAAAAAGTTAGAAGAACTCGTGCGTCTAGACCCACTTACGCATGTTTCTAACCGGCGCCACTTTACCGAAATTTGCGAATTAGAATGGTCCCGCGCTAGCCAAAACCACAGTTCTGTAGCGGTCATTTTGTTCGATGTCGACAATTTTAAACACTTCAACGATAGCTTTGGCCATCAGGCTGGCGATGATTGTTTAGAAAAGGTCGCGCAATCGGCCAGCGCGACCCTAGACAGGCCCAGCGATTTTATTGCCCGCTTTGGTGGTGAAGAATTTATTGTATTGCTGCCTGTAACCTCGATTGAAAGCGCCATGCAACTGGCCGATGAAATTCGCCAGAACATTGCAAGCATTACACTTAATTTCGACGGCACACCCACCCACGTCACCATTAGTGCTGGCGTTGCCTGTACTAATGATTGTGCCAATAGTAGCTCGGTACAGTTAATTAGCCGCGCCGATAAAGCCTTGTACCAAGCCAAACACCAAGGCAAAAACTGCGTTGTCGCTGCGCCAGCCACAAACCGTGAAGCTACGCCTGCCTAGCTTTGCAGCGCTAAAGGGTTTTACAACGCTTTAAGCGTATCGTTTTCGGCCGCCAATCGCTTTGCCCCACTCCCCCAGAATGCACAATCTGCTACAATCGCACCTAAATCAAAAAGTTTTGATATAGGTTGTTTTTTAACCACCAGATCAAGCTTACATTGGTACACACTGGCGCGGCTTTAGGCGCGCCTGCAATTGCTATATCTAGTGAATGGCGCCAATACCCTCGGCAGCCAAACTAGGCTTTTACGTTTCCAAATAGGTATTTCATGTCTTCTTCGCATGCCGAGCGCACCTCTCTTATCCAGCAAGCCCTTAAAGAGCGCATCCTTATTTTAGATGGCGCCATGGGCACAATGATCCAAGGTTACAAGCTTAAAGAAGAGGATTACCGCGGCGAGCGCTTTGCCGATTACCACCGCGATATTGCCGGTAATAACGACTTACTAACCCTAACCCAACCGCAAATTATTAAAGATATTTACCACGCCTACTTCGATGTAGGCGTGGATATTGTCGAAACCAATACGTTTAACAGTACCGAAGTTTCGCAAGCCGACTACGAAATGGAATCGTTGGTGTACGAGCTAAATCGAGAAAGCGCTCGCCTAGCGCGCGAAGTGGCGGATGAATTTACCGCCAAGCAGCCCAACAAACCGCGCTTTGTTACTGGCGTGCTTGGGCCAACCAGCCGCACTTGCTCTATTTCACCCGATGTTAACGACCCTGGTGCACGCAACGTTACCTTTGACGAACTTGTCGATAACTATACGCTGGCCACTAAAGGGCTTATCGATGGCGGCGCCGATATGCTGCTGATCGAAACTATTTTCGATACCTTAAATGCCAAAGCTGCGGTATTTGCCGTGCAAACCTATTTTGAAACCATCGGTTATGAAATCCCCATTATGATTTCAGGCACTATTACCGATGCCTCCGGCCGAACTTTATCAGGCCAAACCACCGAAGCCTTTTACAACTCGCTCGCCCACGCCAAACCTATTTCTATTGGCTTGAACTGTGCGTTAGGCGCAACAGAATTACGCCCTTACGTGCAAGAACTTTCGCGCATTGCGAATACTCACGTTTCGGCCCACCCCAATGCTGGCTTGCCAAACGAATTTGGCGAATACGATCAAACCCCACGCGAAATGGCTGCCATTGTTGAAGAGTTCGCAACCAGTGGTTTTGTGAATATTATTGGCGGCTGTTGTGGTACATCGCCAGAGCACATTCGCGCGATTGCCGAAGCCGTTGAGGGGCTAGCCCCGCGTGTAATTCCAGACATCGAACCCGCCTGCCGACTAGCCGGCTTAGAGCCTTTTAATATCACCAAAGATTCACTCTTTGTAAACGTAGGCGAGCGCTGCAATGTCACCGGTTCCGCGCGCTTTAAGCGTTTAATTATCGACGAGGATTACACCACGGCTCTAGAAGTCGCCTTGGTGCAAGTAGAAGACGGCGCGCAAATTATCGACATAAACATGGACGAAGGCATGCTCGACGCCCATGCTGCCATTAAACGGTTTTTAAACCTGATTGCTGGCGAACCCGATATTGCCCGCGTGCCGATTATGGTGGATTCCTCTAAATGGGATGTCATCGAAGAAGGCTTAAAATGCATTCAAGGCAAACCCGTTGTTAACTCTATTAGCTTAAAAGAAGGCGAAACCGAGTTTTTAGAAAAAGCCAAGCTGTGCCAAAAGTACGGTGCCGCCGTTATTGTTATGGCCTTTGATGAGGAAGGCCAAGCCGATACCGCAGCGCGCAAAAAAGAAATTTGCGCACGCAGCTATCACACATTGGTCGATAACGGCTTCCCTGCAGAAGACATTATTTTCGACCCCAACATTTTTGCTATTGCCACCGGCATAGAAGAACACAACAACTACGCCGTAGATTTTATTGAAGCGACCCAATGGATTCGCGAAAACCTGCCCTACGCAGGGGTTTCTGGCGGCGTGAGTAACGTATCGTTTTCGTTCCGCGGTAATAACCCCGTGCGCGAAGCCATTCACTCGGTCTTTTTATACCACGCCATTAAAGCCGGTATGAATATGGGCATTGTGAATGCCGGCCAGCTCGCCATTTATGATGACCTACCTGAAGAGCTGCGCGAAGCGGTTGAAGATGCCGTTAATAACCGCACCGATGCCGCCACCGAAAACATGCTAGACATCGCCGAAAAATACCGTGGTGATGGCCAAGCTGCCGCTAAAAAAGAAGATTTAGAATGGCGTAAAAACCCCGTTAAAAAACGCTTGGAATACGCACTAGTCAAAGGTATTACCGCCTTTATTGAAGAGGATACCGAGCTCGCCCGCCAAGAAAGTACCCGCCCGCTCGATGTTATTGAAGGGCCACTCATGGACGGCATGAATGTAGTGGGCGACTTGTTTGGTGAAGGCAAAATGTTTTTGCCGCAAGTGGTTAAATCGGCCCGCGTAATGAAACAGGCAGTAGCTTATTTACAACCTTTTATCGAAGCAGAAAAAACCGAAGGCAGTAAGCCAAACGGTAAAATATTAATGGCTACTGTTAAAGGCGATGTTCACGATATTGGCAAAAATATCGTGGGCGTTGTGCTGCAATGTAACAACTTCGAAATTGTCGACCTAGGCGTAATGGTGCCTTGCGAAAAAATTCTTGATGTAGCGGTTAAAGAAAACTGCGACATTATTGGCTTGTCTGGCCTTATTACACCATCACTGGACGAAATGGTTTACGTCGCCAAAGAAATGGAAGCACGCGGCATTAACAAGCCATTAATGATCGGTGGCGCCACCACATCCAAAGCCCATACAGCGGTAAAAATCGACCCCGTATTCGATTTAAACCAAGTCGTTTACGTCGCCGATGCCTCACGCGCGGTAGGCGTAGCCAGCACGTTATTGTCGGACGAAAACCGGCCGAAATTTGTTGAAGATATCCAAAGCGAATATGTAAAAGTACGCGAGCGCACAGCGAACCGTCGCGCAAGGCCACTCATTAATTACCCACAAGCTTGCCGCCAAAAATTCCAAGCTGATTGGGATAACTACCAACCGCCAGCGCCTAGCTTTTTGGGTACGCGCACCCTCACAGATTACCCGCTAGAAACCTTAGTGCCCTATATCGACTGGACGCCCTTTTTTATGACTTGGGATTTGGCCGGAAAATACCCCAATATTCTCACCGATAAAGTCGTAGGCGAAGCCGCAACCAACCTTTTTAACGATGCCAAAGCACTACTTAAAACATTGGTCGAGAAAAAACTGTTAAAAGCGAGCGGCATTTTTGGTTTTTGGAAAGCCAATAGCACAGAGCACGACAGCGTTATTATTAAAGACCAAAACGACCACGAAATTTCGCGCCTGCACCACTTGCGCCAACAGCAAGATAAAAACGCCGCTACCGATACTTTGTATTCGCTTGCCGACTTTGTTGCACCGGTTGAAACAGGCCTAGACGATTATATGGGTGGCTTTGTGGTTACCGCCGGTATCGGCGCAGAAGAGCTGGCCAAAGAATACGAAGCCAAGGGTGACGATTACAATGCCATTATGGTTAAAGCCCTTGCCGACCGCCTTGCCGAGGCCTTTGCCGAGCATTTACACGAAGTGGTTCGAAAGGAACATTGGGGTTACGCTAAAGATGAACAGTTAGATAATGATGCGCTCATCAAAGAAAAATACACTGGCATACGCCCAGCCCCAGGCTACCCAGCCTGCCCCGACCACACTGAAAAAACGCAGCTTTTTAGCCTGTTAAATGCAACAGCAGAAACCGGCGTTACCCTCACAGAACACTTTGCCATGTTCCCTGCTGCGGCGGTATCGGGTTGGTATTTCGCCCACCCAGACTCAAAGTATTTTGGTGTGGGTAAAATCGGACGAGACCAAGTAGAAGACATAGCCAAACGCAAAGGTTGGGATATGAAAACCGCAGAGCGCTGGTTACAGCCTAATTTGGGGTATTAATATACCGTAAGTGAAACTTATGCCGCCTGGCAATGCTAGCGTGGCATAAGTCACTCGTTATCATTCCTGTTTTACTGAATCCGCTCTTAAATAGACCTGCAGGTAAACTAACGGCTCTGGCAATCGAGGACTTGACACCTTGACTGCCATCGTTAATTCATCACCATCGTGCGACAAAGAAAACGTGATTTTTTTTTGGCCGTCCTCGCCCTGAAAAGTTTCCACCAACTTCCCAGATACAAACTGATGACTTACTTGAAGTTTCTCACCATCTTCACGCTGCCATGGCACCGATCTGCCATCGATAGGCGCCTCGACCGGCTTAGCCCCGTTGGAGCCATAAGTAATACTGGCAACCGATGCACCTAACGCAATCACGAGCTTGTGATGCATTGTGTTGGTTTTAAGGAGCCGCTTTCTAGCAAGAGGCCTAATAAAGAAAGACGTATGGGAAACACAGTTTTCCACTGCTGTAGAAATGTCTGCACTGCTATTTTTATCAAGGAGCCATTGGCCAGAAAAACCTGACGCAGGCGCCTCCAACGCAAAAGCATGCATTGTTAAAAAAAGAAAGAGTACACCGCAGCAACCTTTAAATATTACCCTCTCCTTCAAATACATTTGCAAGTTGCTTTTTGGTTTTGCCTTGACTTTGTGCTGCTAACCAACGCCATTAATGGTCCAATACATCTGCCGAGTTTTTTACACAATTTCGGCCGCTATTTTTTGCCCGGTAAAGAGCCATATCAGCCGAATCTAAATACCCTAGCGGCGCTTCTCCAGACCTAGGGACAGAAGCCGAAACACCAAGGCTTACGGTGATAACTAAGGGGCCAACACTGGTAAATATTGGCTCAGACGCCACACAAATGCGAATGCGCTCGGCAATATCTAAGGCATCGTCCATCGTGGTCTCTGGCAATATGATGCAGAACTCCTCGCCACCATAGCGTGCGATGATATCGCCAGGTAAACACACATGCTGCTGCAACCGTTTAGTCACCATTTTAAGACACTCATCGCCTACTAAATGTCCATGGGTATCATTGATAGCTTTGAAGTGATCCACATCGATCAATAAAACAGCCATGTTGTGTTTGCGACGCAATGAAGACAAGAATATTTTTTCTAATGCGCCATCAAGAAAGCGACGATTATATATACCCAATAGCTGGTCGGTGTCGCTCAACTCTTTTAACTTTTGATTAGCGACTTCTAAATCTTGGGTGCGTTGTTCTACTCGTCGCTCAAGCGTTTCGTTGGCTTTCTTTTGAATTAATAAGGCTTCTCGTTCGGCTTCAAGGCGCAAAGCCCGTTCCTTATTAAAGCGGTCGGCCAATGCAAGTGAAAATAGCAGCACATCCAATAAAGAACCAATTTGAATGGCAAACCTAGTCCATAAATTTAACGGTAAAAAGTGAAATTTATTTAATGCCATCACAACGCCACCAGCTAAGAATACAGACCAAGCCAACATATAATAACGGGCCGATGTATTACCTTGTAACCAAGAAGCTATTGCGCATAAAAACCCCCAAAAACAAGACACCACCGCAACAGGAATAATCACACGAATAGCCACATCATAAGGAACATATAATATAAATGCACCCACTAGCGAAACTAAAAGAATACCGGCTATTTGTGCAAATCGAAGAAAAGGCGATATAGCATAAACATTAAGAAAGCTGCCGGTAAATATCCACGAGGAAATTAAAATAAAAGCAAGAAAAATAAGAGCCGACTTATCATTCCAAGCAATAGCTTCAGGCCATAAATATTGATAGCCCCAACCGTGCAAACAAAACACAAAAAACATTACACTAAAAATGTTTGCGACATAATAAAGGTAGTCACGGCTGCGCAACACCAGAAACATCAAAAAATTATATAAGGCAATAATTAGCAAGCCACCAACCCATATACCCTCCAATAAAGTATGCGCAACATCAATTTCTCGAAACATCGAATCTGATGCTAACATCATCGGCAGCTGAACAGAGCTACTGGTTTTCAGTCGAATATAAAAAGTGGCTTGCTCGAACTTTTTCAGCTTTAAAGGAACAACAAAATGGCGGTGATTTACCGGTCTATGTCCAAAAGGCAGCTGATCGCCCATAAAATATTCTTTTACATCGCCATCCGGTGAAACAACATACACATCAATATTATCAAGAACAGCATAAGCAATTTCTAGCAGCCATGAACTTTTATACTGCGTATTGACGACAGTAAAACGTAACCACCAAGAAGATTTGTTATACCCCTGATTAAAAACACCCTCAGTATTAATTTTCCAACCCAAAGAAGGTTTTTGCACATCAGCGAATGTCAGCACGCCTTCGGGGTCTTCGATAAAAGAAACCCCTGGGCCGACAGCCGTTTTTTCAGTCGAGTCTGTTTTAATTAGTGCAACCGTATCGCCCCACGCAGGCAACGCAAAAGCAAGAAAAGCCAACAAAAAGGCAGCAGCATAAGGCTTCAAACCACTCGACAATGAGCGAGACGCACAAAAAAAGTCATATACTATGATTAACAGCTTAGCATTAAGGCAACGAAACACCATATTCAACCCGACCACCTAATTCCCATAAAAGTATAGATGAATATCAGCAGTAGACTAATGGATAAGGCGTAGGCAAATACCAGCGAACATTGCGATATGTGAGGTGCACTACAATATGGGGACAAACATTTGACGCTTTGGTATTGCAATGGCTTAGACAATAAAGATATTAAATAATATTGACGGTGCGCAAGCTAGGTATTTATGCACCCAATATTTGCGGCTCTCGCTCTAGCTGCACATCAAAACGCTGCCGCACAGTCGCAGCGATTTCTTCACTCGCATTGATAACGGCACTTAGCTCAAGTCTTTTAGGGTTAGTTAAAACCAGCGCCTGCTTGGCATGAACAACAAGACCGTGAACTTGGCAACCTTTTAAACCGCACTGGTCAATTAACCAAGCCGCAGGGATTTTGGCACAACCGTTAGGCTGAGGATAAAAGGGAATACTAGGAGATTTTTTTTGCAACCGGGTTAATTGCGATAAAGAAACTACCGGGTTTTTAAAAAAACTGCCGCTATTGGGAATAGCGCCAGGGTTAGGTAGCTTAGCGTTACGCTGCTTGCAAACGGCATCAAAAACAGCTTTTGGTGTAACTGGCCCTGCACTATTCGCAAAGTACTCGGCTAAGGGTTTGTAGTGGATTACTGGCGAAGGCTCCAAGCTAAGCTTTAATGTTACCGCAGTAATAATGGCCTGCCCTTTTAAACGCTGTTTAAAAACACTCTCCCTGTAACCTAATTCACACGCTTCAGCGCTAAAGGTTTTAAAGCTATGAGTTTGTAAATCAAACCATTTTACTGAATCCAGTACGTCACTTAACTCTACACCGTAAGCACCAATATTTTGAATTGGCGCAGCACCAACACAACCAGGAATAAGCGCAAGATTCTCTATACCGTAATAACCTTGCCCCAGTGTCCACTCAACAAGCTGATGCCAATTTTCACCAGCGCCTACCGTTAACAAAACCTGCCCTTTTTTGTGCTGAATATCGCTGAATATGCCTTTTATTAAAGGGCGCAGCACTAAACCTTGTATAAGCGGGGGGCACAAGACATTACTGCCGCCACCCAGAACATGTAAAGACAAGTGTTGAGCTTGTGCAGCCTTAATAGCCGAGACTAAGGCATCTTCAGCCGAGACCTCTGCATAATGCTCAGCAACACAGGGCATAGCCATTGTATTTAAATGGCTAATATCTAAATGACTTTGCCAGTCGGTTATAGGCATACGTAAAATGAGCTTTGCATATAAAGAGGTTTACATTTTCTTTTGCAATAAAAATTCAAGCAAACCTTCGCTAGCATCTTCGACTAAATCCAGCACATGCTCAAAACCAGCATCGCCACCATGGTAGGGGTCGGGCACTTCAGATTCTGCTGCCTTAGCAAAGTCTAAAAACAGCCCTAAATGGCCAGTAAAATGGCTTGGGCATAACTCGCGCAAGTCTTGCAGGTTGCTATTATCCATCGCCAAAATAACATCGAATTCGTCAAAATCTTCAACAATAGCTTGCCGCGCCCGCAAGTGCTTTATTTCAAAACCACGCTTACGCGCAAATGCCATACTGCGGCTATCTGGTGGATTGCCAGTATGCCAAGCAGCCGTACCGGCAGAATCTACAACAATTCGATCACTTAACCCACGCGTTTTAACTAATGCTTCGAAAATTCCATGCGCCGTTGGCGACCTGCAAATATTGCCCAAACACACAAAAAGTACTTTAATTGCCATAGTTTTATCTCTTCTATTTGGGCTCTAGCAAAGCTTTTATTCGCTTTACGTCTTCATCTGTATCGACCCCTGCCGGCACCTCTTGGCAAGCTAGTTCAACATGTATGCGCTGGCCGTTCGCCAAAATACGTAATTGCTCAAGCTTTTCTATGCCTTCTAGTGTGGCCATGGGCCATTGCACAAATTGATGCAACAAACCTACTTTATAACCATAAATGCCAATATGGCGCATAGCACCAGCGGCAGTGATATCGGCTTGCTGCTGAAAACTATCGCGGTGCCAGGGGATGGGCGCGCGTGAAAAATACAATGCTAACCCTTGCTGGTCGGCCACTACCTTGACGGCATTAGGGTCGAACATTTGCGCTTCACTTTGTACTGGCCACGCCAAAGTCGATGCACTGGCCGTTGTATTTTGCGCTAAATTATTAGCCACCTGGTCAATAACCGCCGGCGGGATTAAAGGCTCGTCCCCTTGCACATTGACAATAATTTGGTCGTCAGCCCAACCATAATATTGCGCTACCTCTTGTAACCGATCGGTGCCCGATTCATGGTCAGCGCGGGTCATACACACATTGCCACCAAAAGCTTGAACCGCCGCCTCAATACCAACATCATCGGTGGCGATAACAACTTTTTGGGCACCGCTTGCGCAAGCCGCACGGTAAACATGCTCGATCATAGGCTTGCCAGCAAATTCAATTAACGGTTTGCCTTTTAATCGGGTTGACGCATAGCGGGCGGGAATAACAACGATAAAACTCACAATAGCTCCGTTACTCGGCTTGTGCTGAATAGTTAATGCAGTGCGACAATATGCGAACAGTTAGGGCTTCGGGCAGTATTGCTTCCACCTCTAAATACCACCAATTGGCCTCAGCTAAGGCTCGGCATTTAACGGCATCTTTCGCCGTCATCACGACTGGGCGGCCGTTAACTAGGGCAAAATCTTCACTGCTGTAGCGATGGTGGTCATCAAAGCTTTGCGCTTCAAAAAAGACACCCATCTGCTCTAATGTATTAAAAAAGCGCTTGGGGTTGCCAATGCCAGCCACCGCAACCACCCGCTGATTTGCTCCGGTTTCACCACGCCAAGGCAGGGCATCTACCGGCACTCGCGTACCCTTTTTAACATTAACCCAAGCAGCCGGCTGCAGCACCATTGCGCTATCGTCATAGGCAACCTCTTTAAGGCTACGGCTAGAATGATTATTGAGTACAAAGTCTACCGAACTTAATCGCTCGGGCGATTCGCGCAGCGGCCCAACAGGAAAACACCAACCATTACCGATTCCGCGTTGGCTATCTTGCACCACCAACTCAAAGCTGCGGGCCATCGCGTAGTGCTGCAAACCGTCATCACTTAATATCACATTACAGCCATACTGCTCAGCGGCCTTTACAGCGGCAACGCGATCTTTGGCGATCCAAACGGGGCACTCAGCATGAGAAGCAATTAACACAGGCTCATCACCAAAGGTATTGGCATCGGCATCTGGCGGGACTAATACGGGGGATTTAATAGTATCGGGTAACTTAGCGCCATAGCCGCGCATAACGACGCCAGGGCGAAATTCAGAATCTTTTAACAATTGGATTAACGCCAGAATCACAGGCGTTTTACCGGTACCACCCACCGCAATATTACCCACCACTATCACCGGGCAATTGGCCTTGTAAGCTTTGGCTTGCAACTGCTTTTTTCGGCGAAGGCTTAACACAGAAAACACCGCGCTCAGCGGCGCTAAGGCCAATAGCCACGTCGGTTTTCCATACCATTGTTTTTCTATGCTGTGTTTTAAACTCAAAGCGAAGCTACACCTTGTTATCGTCGAAATTTTCGCGCGACGGTAGAAATTTAGGGGAAATCATACCTCGATTTCAATCGCACACACTGAAATAAAATACGCCACATAAAGTGGCGTATTTTAAAGTGCGCGGCAGGTATTAAGTGCCGTCAGGCCTTTTGGTGGTCATGGTGATATTCACAAAACCCAAGCGCCCAGCAACATCCATCGCCATAACAACCGATTGGTAAGAAACATTGGCATCAGCAGTAATCACAAAAGGAATTTTATCCTTTTCTAAGCCTTTACCAACAACCTCTAAGCCAGTCATTAAGGTTTCTAATTTGGTATTCACCAACGGTTTGCCGTTAATTGCATAACCGCCATCGGCATTGATAAGCACTTCAATTTTATCAACAAGTTCTGGCAGTGGTTCGCCTTCGGCTTGCGGTAAATCTAGTTTTAAGTGTGTCTCCTTCGTAAAGGTTGTAGACACCATAAAAAAGATTAACAGCAAAAACACCACATCGATCAGCGGCGTGAGGTTTATATCCTCTTGCGAATTCGTCTGTCTTCGAAATTGCATATGTAGCCTCGATTACGCTTGCTTTAAGTCAACGCGACGGTCGTTATGCAATACGTCTACGAGTTTTACAGCATCTTGCTCCATGGTAATAACCAATGCATCAAGGCGCCGCAAGAAAAAACGGTGGCTAATCATGGCGGGAATAGCAACGCCCAAGCCCGCAGCAGTTGTTAACAACGCTTGCGAAATACCACCGGCTAATACGCCTGCGTTACCAGTACCTTCTAGCATAATCGCGGCAAAAACCTTAATCATACCCAGTACCGTACCGAGCAAACCTAACAAAGGGGTTACTGCTGCAATAGTGCCCAATATGGCTAAATAGCGTTCCAGCTCATGAATCACTTGGCTGGCAGCCTCTTGAATGCTGTCTTTCATCACTTCGCGACCATGCCGCGAATTGGTTAAACCAGCCGCTAAAACACGACCCAGCGGGGAAGATTTTCTAAGCTCTTTTAGCTGCTCAGAACTCATGTTGTTATTTTGTATTTGAGTCCAAACATCGCCCAATTGGTTGCGTGGCGCGATTTTATTGGGGTTAAGCGTCCAAAAACGCTCAACTGATATTGCGATAACAGCTACGGAACACAGCGCCAGCGGGAACATAAGCCAGCCGCCTGCAGCAAAGATATTTTCCACCAGTATCTCCTGAAGGTCTTGTCATTATTGGTCGCGTATCATACCCGATTTTTCACGCGAAGTTAGTGCGCAGTTTAGCGCGTAAATCCTCAGCGAAGTATAGTCGTCATTTGTAAAGATCGCGCCACTACCGCATGCATTAACACGCCCGCACAAAGCTCTTAAGCTAGCCGTATTTTTATACTCAGCGCCACACCTTGGGCCGACTTAAACGCTCAGCCTTAACGACAATGCCTTCCCCCTCTAAAGTAACGTTAATAGCACCGTGTTGCGCAGTAGTCCACACTGCAGCTCCTATCGCTTCATAACGTTCCAATACCGTTTTATGCGGGTGCCCATAGCGGTTTTTATAACCGGCACTAACAATAATATGCTGCGGGCGCAGCCATTCTAAAAATACCCGCGATGACGATGTTTTACTGCCATGGTGCGGCGCAATAAGGACATCGATATCTTTTAAGGACGGCTCTTTTAACAAATGCTGCTCAACACTGCGATCAATATCGCCCGGCAACAAAAAGCGTTTACCGCGATATTCAACCAATAATACGCACGAGCGGTTATTACTGTTTTTAGTCGCAGCAAACGGTGTAACTACGCCGTTGCCACCACTTCGCTTAGGCGGCCATAAAACGCTAAAGTCAGCGCCGCCATATTGCCAGCGCTGCCCTGCCACACACGCAATAGCACCATGCGGCAAAGCGGGAAACGCCTCACCAAACCACACCTTATCGGGCGGGAGCTGCTTAAAAATAGCCGCTGCGCCGCCGCGGTGATCAGCATCGGCATGGCTCACCATCACCGACAAGGGCGCAGCCCCACGCCCTCGCAAGTAAGGCACAACAATATGACTGCCAGCATTAAAGCGATCACTAAAAGCAGCGCCTGTATCATAAAGTAGAGCGCCATAGGGCTGGTGAACAACCACCGCCAGCCCCTGCCCCACATCTAACGCGACTAACTCAAAAGGCGTTTGGTTTGGACGCAAACCCAACACCAGTAAAGCCAATAAACCACAAGCGCCCAAGCGCATCCCTAAAGTTGCCGGCGACAAAACCATCGCACAAGCTAATACGGCCACAACAATACCCATCCCTTGGATGTTAGTCGCCGGCCAAAAAAGAGCGTGCGGCAAACCGGCCAGGCTCACCAAACCAGACCACAAAAGATTAAACGTCCACGCCAGCGCAGCTAAGGCCAGCTCACTAACGGGCGTAAAACTTAAGGGGATCCAAAGCAGCAACACAGGTACAAAAAACAAAGCCACCAATGGCACAGCAATAAAGTTGGCGACAGGCGACAAGGCGCTAGCAGGAAATCCAAGCAACCACAAAGGCACGCAAAGCCCAATAGACAATAAGCACTGCACCTTTAAAGCCACAATGGCCCGCCGCCAAAAGCGCGAATACCCTTTACCCACCTCACGATAACCCACCGAGCCGTCGTATTTGGCTAACAAAAAAGCAACAGCAATAAACGACAACCAAAAACCGGACTGCAGCCAAGCCAGCGTCTCCCCCATAGAAACCAGCAACAGCGCCAACGCCAGCAAAGCCCAGCGGGAATAGCGCCCCCCCGTAGCCCACAATACATTCACCAATATCACCGCAATGAGCGCGCGCTGGGTAGGCACAGAAAACCCTGCCAGCAAGGCATACCCCAGCGCGAAAGCAATGGCTACTATCGGCGGGCCTATCCGGTATACCCAGGCCGAACACACCCACCTCGCCCGCAAAGCCGTGCGCACAACACCAGCACCTAAAGCAAAACCCAAAAGGCCCACCAAGCCCACATGCAAACCTGAAATAGCCATCAAGTGCACGGTACCGGTAGCCTGCAGCACCTGCCAATCATCCGCTGTAAGCGCCTGCCTATCCCCCATTAACAAAGCCAAAAAAAAGCGATGGGCCGGTTCACTTGCAATACTAGACATGGAAATTTGAAGGTGCGTACGCAGCAACTGCAGCAACGAAGGAGCAGCCTGCGCCAACAAGGTAGCCTCGGCGGTAGCCGCTACATAACCGGTGGCCTGATACCCCTGCCCGAGCAACCACGCGCCATAATCAAAACCACCGGGGTTAATCATGCCGCGAGGGCGACGCACCACCACTTCGGCCTGCCATTGCTGCCCCACCGCAAGATCGGGCGGAGGCGAATACCAAGCTAGGCGCAAATGCTTGCCAAGCAGCGAATACGGTTTAGATAAGGTCGCGGTGCCGTTAGCATCGGCACTGCTGACCACCGTAGCCGATAACTGAGTGCGCAAGGGCGACACAACTTGAAGGTTATCGATACGAATAATGAGCGCAATTTTGGTTTTGTCTAGGGCGGTAGGCAACTGGGCCGCCACTAAGCTTTCGAGCCGCCAAGTCCCTATCGCTGCGCAACAAGTAAAAATCGCCAACCACAGACTTAGGCTGCGCGCCCACTCTAATAGGTAAAAACCGCGCCCTGCCCCTACTTTTGGGCTGCGCCGCCAATGATGCAATACAGCAACTACGGCCAAAAAAAACATGGCTAGCCACCACCAATACCTTAGCGGCTCCGCATACAACACCACATGCCCCATGCCTGCGGCACCAGCAATTACCTTATACACAAACTACACTCCGTTGTACCAACACCCCATACAAGCAACGACTAGCATTAACTAAAAGCTAGTAGGTACTGCGCTTTAGCGGCATAATGGCGCTCCTACTGGAGGGCTATCGCACGCCTCATCTATACTAAAAGCTTGATGTACTAGCGCGAAAATACAATGCCACGGAAGTTTTTAAAACGATGGTCACCCGACCCTAACGCCTTAAAAAGCAGCTCCCGGCTTCGCTTTTTGGGTGTACTATTGCACGACCCAAACCTCTTCCACCTGACTCGGCACTCTGTTTCTAGCGCATTTTTTATTGGTTTGGTTATTTGTTTCTTCCCCATTCCCGTTGGGCACATTCCCTTAGTCGCTGTCGCCTCGCTCTGGTTTCGCTGCAATTTACCCATCGCGTTTGCTCTAGTGATGATCAGCAATCCGCTGACCTTTCCCTTTATTTACTATGCCGCTTATATTTTAGGCTGCTGGATTCTACAAATTCCCATCGAAACCTTTCACTTTCACGCCTCTTGGGCGTGGTTTAAAAGCTTTTTCCTTGAAGCTTGGAAACCTTTTGTCATTGGCACCCTTACTTTTGGCCTAGTCTCGGGGGGAGTAAGCTATTGCATTATTCAATGGGTTTGGCGCTGGCAAGTTATCAGCCGCTGGCGAACCCGAAAGCATAAAAATAAATGCAAAAAAAAGGACTTCTCGTAACGAGAAGCCCTTTTACACTAAACGCTAACGCTTAATAATTTTTAACCACTTTCACCGCATCTGTTACCGAACCTGCATCTATATAGGCAATAGCTGATGGGTCTGCAGAGACTTTTGCAATAACATCTTCAACACTACCTAAAGCATCCGGTGGGGTGCCCTTTCCAGTAAAAATTAATTTAGACCAATAGGCTTTTAATTGGCTAGACGATTTACCCAATGCTTTTTTATTAAATTCCTCGCGGGCATCGTGCCCTTGCGCAAGATAAATAGGCATTGCCTTGGCGCCATCAGAGAATTTATTTTTTTTACCCAAAAATAAACGCCCAATATCGTCTTCTGAAACCGATGCCACATTACTCGGATGCACAATAACAACAACATCTGCCAATGCAGGCATACCAATAGTTAAACCTAAGACTGCCGATAATAATATTCTTTTCATGGTAGCCCCTGATTAAAAGACAAAATCAATAGCGGTGCGGAACACACCACCTTGAGTATCAGTAATACGATTATCCGTAACCTCATAAGCCACTTTAAATGCGGCAGATGGGTGGAAGTCCCAGCGTACGCCTACGTGCGTATTAACCCTATCGACGGCGCCGGAATTAATACCCGCTCTTGTCGCCTCTGTATTTCTAACCAGATAAACCGCCGTATCATCTAAGCCAGCCAAGTCTGGGATGGCTCGCAGAGCAGTAGAGAGCTCATCGTCGTCCTCAATAGCACCAGCGACTAATGACAAATCATGAATCGGATTCGTCGCCCGTGTTCTAGCATCCTGCTCTTCGCGACTATAGGTTCCATATACTACTGTAGGACCAAAGCGCCAACCCAGCGTTAGGTAATAAGCAGAGGTATTAGGGACCAAAGCTTCATCAACCGCATAATGAATCCACTCAGCATCGGCAATAAAAGAGCCTTTATCTACCGAAAACCCCAACGCCATATAGGCACCGTGGTCATCTTTAATTCGAGCCTCATCAACTGTGCTTAACAGCTGATTACCTACGAGCGTGTATTTCTCACTATAATAAGCTGCATCTGCAGCCATGGTGTCAGTTGGCGCAAAAGCGGCAAACCCCCCAAAACCTTGAGCCACGCCCAACATTCCTTTGCCTAAGTCCTCATAACCATTAGCGACACCCTCGGCACCACTATCATCAATGGACAGTGTTGCTTGCAAGTAACTAGCACGCCCCGTTAACCACTCCCATGAGGCCACCCAACTCGCACCAATAAAATCTTCAAGTAAGAGAGGCGTAGAACCCGTAACGCCATCCAGTGTTCCGGCAATTAATTGAAGTGAATTATCAACAGGCCCTAAACTTTTATTGTATAAAACCGACAAACCATCGAAACCAGGAAAATCAAAAGCATAAACTCGCTCAGGCGCCGTCACCCAGTTGTAAGCATAACGAACATCTAAGAAATCTGAATAGCGATAAAAGGGCGCCCGAATACGACCCGCACTCACCTGCAGCTCATCCGTTAGCTCATAAGTTAAATAAGCCCACTCAACATTAACATCAAACTCATCTTTACCACGACTTATCAGCTGCATTGTAGCGCTTAAGCCTTCGTCAAGGTCGGCATCCATTTGCAGAGCCATTAATGAATCTTGCTTAAAGCTTATAGTATCGGTGTAACCCAATACACTCTGCCCTTCATCAACACTCACTGCTTGCCCACCCACAACCGAGCCAAACCCACGGAAATTAATTTCCGCGCTAGCACCTGCCGCCGAAGCAAGCAATGCTACCATCACAGGCAATTTTAATTTATTCATATTTTCGTTCCGTAATCTCGATAAGATCAATGAAAAACTTCCAAAATTTTAGTCAATACATACAACCGCTTATCGGAAGGTCTCTTAAACTCCCTATAAAGCGTAGTAGATAAAATAGAAATCAACCAAAAAATACTTAACGTGAATTATTTTATTTAAAACGGGAACAAAAATTAAAACTAACGTTTAACTATAAAAACAATAAACAATTAAAAAGATAAGCCTTAGAATAAAACCAAATAATAAAGGCAACAATGAATTGATGGTTCAAGCTTGCAATAAAGCTAAGCCATAAGGCAATTTTAAGTAGATGCTTAGCGGTAAGTGTTAACCATCAAGATCAACCAGCGCCACTCACCTTAAAGCTTTTTAGTTGCGTGGATGCTTGCCTTGTAACATCAACTAACTCGCGACTAATCGTAAACAGCTGCTCGGATTCCAAAGACGCTTGATGGGTATGCTGATGCATCGAAGAAACAACCGTTGAGAGTTTATCAACTGCGTGGGATTGCCCTTTAGCCACATCGGAAATTTGTTGATTCATGGTGTTAATTTTTTTAATTTCTTCTGTCATTGTGCGAATGGCAACGCCAGCAGAATGCGTTAACTGACCCTTTTCATGCGCCATTGAAACGCTCGTTTTCATTACGCCTACAGCGCGGTTGGCGGCCTCCTTCAGAGCCAAAATAGTGGTTTCTATTTCATGCGTCGATTGCTGGGTTTTAATCGCTAAATTGCGCACCTCATCAGCCACCACGGCAAAACCCCGGCCTTGCTCGCCCGCACGCGCCGCCTCAATGGCTGCATTTAGTGCCAACAAATTAGTTTGCTCCGCAATGGAATTAATGACTTCCAGCACACTTCCCACTTGCTGGACATCTTCAGCTAACTGAGAAATAACCTGCTGCGCGCCCTCTATATCTTCGGCCAAATGTGCAACACCTTCTGCGGCCAACGTTAGTGTAGTGCTGCTTTCAATCGCCACTGTTGCCGAATGATTGGCAACTTCTGCCGCTTGAATAGAAAACGCTTCCACGTTATTTACGCTATGAGATATGGCATCGACCGAGTCCTTCGCCGATTGCGCATCTACTTTTTGATCGCGAATCGCGGCGCCCATCCGATCAGCTACACCATCAATATTGCCAATTAAACCTTCGAGCGGCTTAAAAGCTTGAATTAAACGCGTAATTACATCGTGTAAACGCGCAATAAACTGATTAAACCAATGTACCAATTGGCCAATTTCATCTTGGCTGCGCGCTTCAATACGCTGGGTAAGGTCGCCATTATCTTCGCTGGCAATACGCTCGAGTGAGCTGACAACTGCGCGCAAATGCCGGTCGATAGCCAATGCAATGGGCAATGCGATTAACAATAAGAAAAAAGCCATCAACACGCCCGATAGTACCCCCGTCATTGTTTGTTTTTTAACAGACTGCGCAATGGCATCAAACGACGTATCGAACTGTTTATTACGTTGCGAAATAAAACCGGCCAATATGGCGGCTAAATTCTGATATACCTCAGCTTTTTTTTCGGCTTGTTGGCCTATTAAACTAAAATCGGCGCTGCCATCAATCAAACTCTGGCTCAACGGGAAAGCCACATCGGCATACGCAATAAAGCCGTCTTCTATAATGGCTACAGCTTCTGCAGGCGCAGGAAGTTCTCGCAAATTTTGTATCGAGGTTAAAACATGCTCTTTTCGTTTCAGGGCTATATCTAAAGTATCTTGCTCACCACTCATGGCCGCTTGCGTTAAGCCTTCATCAATTCGTTCCATATCGAAAAGCAGCTCTTTAGCAATTACTAGGGCTTGAAAATCAATATGGTAAACAGAATCAATACTGGTTAAATTTTTATGCGAAACGTTATACGAGAGCAATAAATAGATGCCAAAAAATACAATCGCGACAACAGGTATCGCAAATATTTTTCGGCTGATGGATAATCCTGAAAAAAAAGTCATGGGAATTACACGCAAGGTATTCCCATTGAGTATAGCTAAGCGCTCGAATTTTCCAATTGCGCTTTGGATTGGTCGGCCAATCTATTCATAGCGAAGGGTTTCTGCAGGGTTTACGCGGCTGGCACGCCATGCAGGATAAAGCGTGGCCAATAGACATAAGGTAACGGCGGTAGTTACCACTTGTGCGATATCCTGCCAGCGAATATCGATGGGCAAGTACGTTAAGGGGTATACATCCGACTTTAAAAATTGCACACTCAGCAACTGCTCGAGTAACCCCACAAGATCACTCACCACAAAAGACAAGCCCACACCAAATAGCACGCCAAGCAGCGCGCCCACAATGCCAATCACCGTACCTTGCACAATAAATACGGCCATAATTTCACGCGTGCTGGCCCCAAGCGTTCTTAATATGGCAATAGCGCCCTGCTTTTCGACAACCACCATAATTAAGGTCGATACCACATTAAACGCCGCAATCCCCACAATAAGCGACATCAATAATCCCACTAAACGTTTGGACATGTGTATAGCATGGTAAAGGTTGCCGTGAGTACTCAACCAACTATTGCCATAATAGCCGCGCCCAAGATCCATAATCACGTGCCAAAGGATATCGTGCGCATCAAAAAGGTTGTCGAGCTTTAAACGCATACCGGTTACTTGACCATCGAGCGTTAATGCTTGTGCTTTTTCCAGGTTCATCAATGCCAGCTTGGTATCAACTTCGGTTTGTGTCGTCAGCACAGCGGCGACATCTACATAAGTAATACTCGGTGGCGCACGTGGATTTTGGTTATCAGGCACAATCACCATAACGCTATCGCCCGCTTTAACTGCCAGCTTTTCGGCAATGCCTGCGCCTAAAATAATTTTATCGCTACTGCTTTCTAGTGCTGCGAGGGTTTGCTCCGAAAGGTACTGCGCAATATCCGACACATGGCGCTCGGCTTTAGGCGCAATACCGTAAATGGCAACGGGCTCCGCTCGGTTTGCCGCCCCCACCAAGGCTCTTACTTCCACAAAGGGGGATGCCGCAACAACATGCGGATAGGCCTCTAAGCGCTTTTGCAAGCTTGGCCAATCGTCTATCCCTTCGCGGTGATAAACCGAAGCTTGCGGCAATAAACTGAGGATTTTCTCCCGCAGCTCGCGATCAAAGCCATTCATAATAGAAAGCACTACAACTAATAGCCCCACCCCCACAATAAGCCCAGCCATAGAAACCCGCGATAAAAAGGCAACTAATAGGTTTCGCTCGCGGGCGCCAACATAACGCAAACCAATAAATAACGAGAAACGCGGAATTGGCAGCTTCATGCCGGTGTATCCAATAGCGTTAAATGGCCATTATTTAACTCCAACACGCGATCCAACTGGCGGGCAATATTCATATCGTGGGTAACCACCACAAACGCCGTTGCCAACTGCTGGCTTAACTCCAACATCAATTCGCGAATAGCAGCGGCGTTTTGGCTATCTAAGTTACCGGTGGGCTCGTCCATTAATACACATGCTGGGTCGCACACTAAGGCTCTTGCAATCGCTACGCGCTGGCGTTCACCACCAGATAATTCACTGGGTTTGTGGCGCAAGCGCGCCGATAAACCCACGCGCGCCAATAGTTTCTCCGCTTTTTGGTAAGCCTGTTTTTTGGGGGCTTTAGCAATAAGCAGCGGCATAGCTACGTTTTCGAGTGCCGTAAATTCGCCCAACAAATGATGAAACTGATAAACAAAGCCCAAACTGCGATTGCGTATACGACCGCGGGCATTTTCACTTAGGGCAGAAAAAGGCTGACCATTAATATGCACCACGCCAGCACTGGGGCGATCTAGGCCGCCAAGGATATTCAGCAGTGTAGATTTGCCTGCCCCAGAGGCCCCCACAATGGCTGTTTGCGTTGATGGCATTAACTGGAGATCTAAGCCCTTTAATACCTCTACCTGTAAGGCACCTTGACCATACGTTTTGGCGACACCTTGGCATTCTAAAACTGCAGTCATGCATTAAACCTAATTCATTGATCAAACCAGCGCGCAGCGCTAGCACTATTTGGGCGGCAATTAAATGTTGTACCGCAAAGCTTCTGCCGGTGCGATTTGGCTAGCCCTATATGCCGGATAAGCGCTAGCCACAATGCTGACCGCCAGCGCACCAACGCACACAACAATGCTGTCGTGCAGGCGCCATTCAGAGGGCAGCCTTGTAACAAAGTACACACTAGGGTCAAACACCTGAACATTAAAAACATGCTCTAAGAAAGCGACGGCATCTGAGATATAAAGCGCGCCCAAAATACCGCATAGCGCACCTAGCGCTATACCCACTACCCCAAGCATTAATCCTTGCACCATAAATATCGCCACGACCCCTCGCGAGGTTAAGCCCATGGTGCGCAGCACCGCGATATCACTGCGCTTTTCGGCAATCATCATTACTAGGCTTGTGACAATATTAAAAGCAGCCACCGCCACAATAATGCCCAACAAAAAACCCACTACGGTTTTTTCCATTTTTACCGCTTGAAACAAATGGCCTTGGGTTTGGCTCCAATCTTTAACCTCAACTTTCTGCTCGATGCGTTGCGCCATAGCGGCCAGCACTTGTGGTGCGCGATAAATATCATCGGTTTTCACCCGCAGGCCTTGGCTTTTATCGCCCAAACGCAGCAGTTTTTGCCCATCGCGCAAGTGAATCATCACCAGCGATTGATCACTTTGTGCGCCAGTATCAAAAATACCGGCCACAGTAAAACGGCGGCTACGCGGGAAAACACCCGCAGGGGTAACCGCCACCTCGGGCAACGTTAAAGTGATTTTATCGCCAACCCCAACGCCTAAAAAACGCGCTAACAAGCCACCCATTAGCATGCGGTATTCACCGGCGCGCAATGTATTCATCTGCCCTTGCGACATAAAATCTTGCACATCGGATACCGAGGGCTCGAGTGATGGCTCTATACCCACTACGCTTACCCCGCGCGCATTGCCAGCATATGTCAGCAAGCCATTCGTTTGCACATAAGGCGCTAAGCCTGCTAAGTGTGGGGTATCGTATAAAGAAGCGATAAGCGCATCGTGATCCTTAAGGCCGCCTTCGGGCTGAATAAAACCATGCGGCACGGTGCGCAAAATGCGCTCTTTAAGCTCGCGATCAAAACCATTCATGACCGACAAGACCACAATCAAAGCAAACACACCTAGGGCCATACCCAAAAAAGCAAATAGGCTGACAAAAGAAATAAACGCATTGCTGCGCTTGGCCCGTAAATAACGAAGCCCAATAGTAATAGGGAGAGTATTTTGCATGGGCGCATTAGACCCAATAAAGCGCCATACCACAAGCCTCGCAATGCTCGCGGGCTGCCAAGCTGGTCTATCCTAAAGACAGTAGCCCAATCACTGAGTCTTTCACAGGTAGCGCATGAGCCAAGAAGCACAAGATCGGCGGGAGTTCTTCCGCATTGATGATGATGTTATTTTTGATGTCCACCCTGTGGATGCCCAAACGGCCCAGCATACCGCCGCCGTCGATGTTGCCAGCGAGGGACCTTCTTGGCATGTGTTGGAGGCGCTGGCTATTATCGACCACAAGGCGCAACAAGCCGCTAGCGTTATTGCCAGCCAACAGCCAGCCATTTTGCGTTACTTAAAGCTACTGAACGACAAAATAGACCTGCTCGCACGGCATACTGTATTTAGTAGCTACCAACACTTACCTAAAACGCGCATAAGCTTGAGTCAAGATGGCATCGCCTTCAAAAGCCCGCGCATGCTCTATAAAGGCAGCTTTGTTGTTTTGAGAATCATTTTTTTACCTCAATTCACCCCCGTGATAACCTTTGCACAAATTATTCGTTGCGAAAGCCGCGATAATAGTTATAACGTAGCGGCTAAATTTTATCGCCTTGAAGCAACGCAACAGCAGGTAATTGCGAAAGCACTGACAAAAGCCCAGCAACAGGCTTAGTTCGAACCTTACTAGGAGCCATTATGAAACGTACTCTCAGCCTTATCGCCAGCCTTACTCTATGTGCAGGGCTATACACCCCCGTCGCATTCAGTGAAACAGTCGCCATCCCTTTAGGTAAACAAGGCGATTATTGGAATATCCAACGCCCGAGTACCGGCGCTACAAAAGCCCAAGTTGCAGCCCAATTTGGCGAGCCTATTGCACGCACAGGCCCAGTGGGCGAGCCAGCCATTTACACTTGGGAATACGAGCAGTTTAAAGTCTATTTCGAAGGTGACCACGTAATTCACTCCGTTGTTTTACCCCAGTAAATGCTCACAGAGCTACCGAAGGCAACCGCCACATGGTAGCTCCAGCCCGAACGCAAACTACCGCACAAGGACCCGCACTTGCTTGACCAACTCGAAGTACTTCCCGGTGTTCAGTTATTAGGCCAAGCCTTAACCCTAGCCGAAATCATTTTTTGCATCATATGCCTAGGCTGCATGGTATTTGCCAAAAAAATAATCGAGCGCTTTAGCGCCAAGGCACCAGCACCCAAGCGTTCGCTGCGGGTTGCCCTAATACGCGGTGTTTGCTTAGCGGCCATTTCTGCCGTTATGTATGTTGAAGTTCCCAGCGAAGTAAGCAAGCAATACGGTTTAGTCACCGCACTCGCCATCGCAGCGAGCGTTTATTTGTGTTATCTCAGCAATTTTATTAGCGCCTACTTTATATTTAAGCGGTTCGGTAAAAGCCGTACAATCGGCGAACAAACCATCACCATCCCCACCTATCAAACCCGCGCCCTATCGCTGCTCACCAGTTTATTTTTTATTATTCTTGCCGTGGTGGCGATTGTTCAGCAACTGGGGTTTAGTAATTTACTCGAAGCCGGTGGGGTTATTGGTGTTATTGGCGTTATGCTGGCATTAACACAGGCCTCTTGGGCGCCAGATATTATTAGCGGATTAATTCTACTTAATAGCGATATGATCGAAGAAGGCGATATTTTAGAGCTGCCAAACGGCATGATAGCCGAAGTTTTCAAAACCAAAATGTTCCACACCGAACTACTGGATATCGCACACAATAATCGCATTATGGTGCGCAACACCGCACTGCGCGATCATACGTTGCGCAACTTATCGCGCTTTGCCTCTAATAAAGGTTTGCGCGAATGCCTAAGTTTTAATATCGGTTACGACACCCCAGCAGAAGCCGTTGAAAAACTGTTTAACGACGTTGCCGCCTTAGCTACCGAACAGCGCCTACCCTATGAAGCAGATCACGGAATGAAAGCCGTATTACTCGAAACTGGCGATCACGCTTTAAAGTGGGGGTTGGTTTTTCATACGAAATCGCCCGCGCGCTTAATTGACCTGCGCCGCTCGATTAATCAATTAACGCAACACTTAGCCCTAAAAGCTGACATTAACTTAGCCACTCCGTTAACGCATGATGTTGCGCTTCACAATAGCGGCGCACCGCCTTCAATATCTATAGCGCCCGCAGCGCCACTATCTTAGTGCTAGCCAATTTGTAACTATTCAAGTGGGTGCGAAATAATGGTCACTATAAAGGCGAATTGATTGTTTTATGGGCACCCGGATACCTAAAACGCTTGCATAGCGACCAAGGATGGCTTGAGCGGCCCAAAAAATGATCAGTTTGCCGACCTATTTGAACACGGCTGAATAGTTACGCCAATTTAATGTTTATTGGTCACGAATTAAGCCATAGATTTTGAAAGGCCACAAAACACAGTGTATTACCTTGGGTTATTTCAGGCCCTTATTCCAAGCTTAACCAAAATACCCTTATCAACATCAACCAAACATGACTTGGCCTAACTCCTTATTGTGCTTGCCCTTCCAAATTAACGTATCTAAATAATAGTGGGTAAACGTCACACTGTAAGCCGCATAGACAAGGCCGTGCGTATCGCCTAACCATGCTTTAACTGCATGACTATCCAGCCACAATAAGAGCATGGCAATCAGCTGCGTGCATAACGTAATTAAGGCAAGAAAGCCAATATAATAGAAAAATCGATGCCGCTGCGACAGCCATGCAAGCAACGCTGAACCAGCCCCGCCAATGCCTTTAAGAGCGCAAAATTTCTTATTGTTATAATGCCAAACCAAGCCGTTATACTGCACTGCATGCCACGCGGTAATACCGATTACCACAAAAAACAGCCCTTCATTTAAAGACACCGCAACCGCATTAAGTACAAAAAACACGACTAAAAAGTTAAGCACCGCCAAACAAAGAGTCAGCAAGCGAGGCCTATTGAGCCCCATACCACGACCAAGCTCCTGGTACAAACCCAGTAACCAGCGCGCGAGCGAAACGACAAAATAGACAAAGGATGCAGGCAATACAAAAGACAGCCAAAAATCAGACAACATGAGTGGAACAAGCGCCAACCCTAAAGCTTCAAAAGGTTGTACGAATTCGGGCCAAAGCCACAACGGCCCCAAGTTAAATAAATCGTGGCTCGCCCAGCTAACACACAAGCAATAAGTCGATAACAATAAATGCTTGTCCTGCATGGCAACTTGAACAGATGTGCTCCCCGCCTTAGCCCGATAAAGCGAGGCCATACCAAAGTGTTGCATAATAATATGATATGGGCCATAAAATAGCAGTATGATCAAAATATAAAAACTATTACCCGTGAAAATTAACGTCAAGCATACAATCGCCATAACCACAAAACAGAGAATAGCCCGCCGGCCAAATAACGTACGCGCCTGATCATCCATCCACACCCGAGTAATTGTCTGCATAGCATGGGGAGTATCCAACAGTACAATAAAAAGTACCATCAGCGATGCCATCGGAATACCGGCATTCCAATAGAGTACAAAAAATACAATAGGCAGTAATACCCCAACAAAAAACAGCACAAAATCAAATTTTTTACTAGACAGGTAAATACCCTTTTCGCTCTCGTGCCCAAACAAGGCATCAAGCATCGCCAAACTCAAACCTTGCGCTAAACCCACCATAATATTGCTTCCTTATCAACCTATTAACTGGCCCTTGCCGCCGGCATAACCGCTAAAGTAGACTCGCGAGTATTCATCTCTCGTAAATTTAAAAAAGGCTTCTCGACTAGCAAGTAAATCACTACCGAAGCTATCGTGCTTAGAAGTAGCGTGATGATTACGAATAACGGCATATAGCCATAATAAAATACGCCAGTTTGCGCCAGCTCTGGGGTATAAAATTTATAGACCCACTGACTAGAAGCAAAAATCACAAAAGGGTGAAACACATAAATGGAATAAGAAAGCTTTGCAAAGAAACCCCAGAAATTAACGCCCCTTTTAATAGTTCGGCCAACAGTTAGACGGCAACGTTGCTCACCCTCCCCACCTTGAAACAAACTTACGGATAAAACAATCACCACAACACTTAAAGCAAATAGCAAGCGATTAACAACAAGGTAAGTATTTTTTATCAATACCGAATCCATATAAAAAATTGACTGTGCGTCAAACTGGAAACCGCCATAAAAAACAAAGCTAAAAAACAGGCACCAAGCAATACCCTGCGCAGCCTTACCGGCATAACTTCGCAGGAAGCTTCTACTTTTTTCAGCACAGTAAAGCCGCAAGTAAGCACCAACAACACCAACTATTAACTCGCCAAAGCGGGTATATAAATTATTATATAAAAGGTCGAAAAATTGATTGAAAATCGCCGTATCAAACATGACACTTTTGCTGCTTGCTACTGCCACCGCTGGCCCTGCATTCAGTACAAGCGCCCTAACAAACAACGACAACACGCCAATAATTAACAGCCATAGCAACAATCGCTTAGCGCGCAGCCAATACAAAAGCAACGGTAATATTAAATAAAATTGCTCTTCAACCGCCAAAGACCAACACCAAGCCATTGCGGAATTGGCAACCGGTATCATATTGTTAACAAACAGGGTATTCGCCCAAAGTTGGTGGTAACTATCCGCCCCAACTAAAAAATACAACAGCATCGCAAGCCAATATACAGGTATAAGTCGCATTAAACGGCGAAAATAAAAGCGTTTTAATGCGACCTCCCCCGTGTTTTTCAGCTCCGTTAACAGCATGTTACCAATTAAAAAACCACTAATAACAAAAAATATATCAACTCCGCGATCACCAGCCCAAACCCATTTTAGTAACAGCGGTGTATTGCTGTAAAAATATTCAAACTCAGCAGGAGACAGTGTGTAGCGAGCATAAAAGAAGCAATGGAACACATACACCAAAAACATCGCCAGGCTGCGCCACACATCAAGGTTGACTCGCCGACCATCAGAAAAGCCAACTAGCGCATTCACGTTATTCTTTATTGAAAAGCACTGCCACCATCGATGGGGAGCGCGTTGCATATCGTCCATAAATAAGTCATTTGCAGCGGTATTGACACCGTTCGTAATACACCCAGTGTGAAATAAAGACCCACTTACGGCTATGGGTAATAGTACGTATTTAGCATTAGCAGCTGCTGTTTTTTTGAGCTAGCTAGCACCAAGAAACTCAGCAAACCAAGCCAAGCCCCTAAACCGGCAATTGCTTCGCTTTCTTTTTAAGCTGTGATGGCACGCTCACTTCTCGCGAAATTAGTCGCTAGATAACCCGCCCGAAAAACGATTTTTTTGGCATATTGTAAGGTCATTAAATTACGTACTCAGCGAAATTTCGCCCCATACCACCGACAATTGATCCGCGAGGTCACTTTGTGATGAAACGTCTTTCACTTGTGCTAGCGAGCAGCCTTTGGCTTGCAGCCTGTACAGGGACACAACAAGAAGTTGAGCAATCGAGTAGTCAGCTCGACCAAACGATAAGCAGCCTTTCGAGCAGTTCTAGCGTACCAGCCAGCACCGCAGCCTCGTCCAGCTCTGCGCCTAGCATTGCTGGCGATGTCGCCACTGGGAAGCAGCAATATGAGGATCACTGCCAGCTTTGCCACGCCGAAAATGGCGAAGGTGTCGAGCAATTTAATGCCCCTTCGTTAGTGGGCTGTTCGGTCTGTGGCAACGCCGAAAGCTTTGCCCGCTTTACCGACATTGCAATGCCGCCAGGCAATGCAACGGCAACCCAGCAATGCGCCGGCGATTGCGCCATCAACGTTGCGGCCTATGTGATGACCACATTCAACCAAGCGCCCGACAGCAATGCATGTAACGACAGCAGCCCCCACGTTAGCCCCAGCCTATTTAAACGGTTATCGCAGCAAGAATTTGCCAATACGGTACAAGCGCTGTTTCAACTTGATGAAACCCCCGATGTTAGCGCCATCCCCGACGACCCAACGGTTCACAACTTCAAAACTATAGCCAGTGTACAAAGTGTGCAAGTTAGCCACCTAAGTGGTTATATCGCGGTAGCCCTAGAACAAGCCGAAGCCTTAATGAATTCAACCGAACGCCGCAACCGCGTTTTAGGTTGTGATTACAACAATCCAAGCTGCTTAAATACGTTTATTAATAACTTTGGCCGTGTCGCGTATCGGCGCCCGCTTTCTGCGGAGGAAAGCAATCGCATTCAACAATTTGCCATTACGCAAGGCAGCTCCACGCGCGAGCAATTCACACTCGCCATGCAAGTCATGTTGAGCTCGCCGAATTTTATTTACCGCGTTGAAGTAGGCAATAGTGCAGAAGGCTTATCGACACTCAATCATTATGAACTAGCTTCTCGCTTAGCCTTTTCGCTGTGGGGCCAAGGGCCTTCGGCCGAGCTGCTTAATAAAGCCGAAAACGGCGAACTCGATAGCGCACAAGGCCTAAAAACCATCGCCCAAGAAATGCTCCAAGACCCGCGCGCCAAAACAAATTTAACCGCCTTTTTCGAACAGTGGCTAGCTACCAACCTCTTAAACGAGCCGGTAGAAAAACCTGCAAACTGGTACGGGAATATATTTGACGACATGCGCTCAGAAACCAATCAATTACTAAGCGAATACGTCTGGCAAGATAAAGATTTTATGGGTGTCTTTACCGAAAACAAAAGCTACCTAACGCCGCAACTAGCCACTTATTACGGTTTAAATAGCGCGGGACAAAACGCCGCAGTGCTGCCGGCCGGCCACCCGCGCGCGCATACCGGCATACTGACCCACGGCGCGAATATGTTTGCCAAAACAGATGGTGACCTTGTCGCTATTCGCGGCAACTGGCTGCGCGGAACATTTTTATGCCAAGAACTAAAATTACCTGCAGGTATTGCCGATATTATTAATGGCAAGTTTTCAGGCTATACCCCTATGGAAATTATCGCCGCACGCAACGAGGACCCAGCCTGTGAGCGCTGCCACGCACAAATAGACCCAATTGGCGTTGCCTTTGCCCCCTTTAACCGACAAGGGCTTTTCGATGACGAAGTTAATCTTTTTGACTTCCCCGTTGAAGCAGGCTTTCCAGACGCGAACAACAGCAGTATTCAAAGCATTCAATCCATTGCAGAATCCTTGTCTGAAATGCCCGAGGTTGGCGAGTGCTTAGCCGACAGGCTATTCCTATACACTCGCAATCACGAACCACAAGATGCCGACCACTGCACCGTTAACCGCGCTGGCCAGCAGTTCCAAAATTCAGGGCGGCAATTTGCCTCTTTATTGCTTTCACTGGTAGAAGACCCTTCTTTTCGCGTGCGCTTAGCGCCTGAGCCCAAAGAAGAAGTAGAACCAGAACCCACCGTCAGCAATGTAGCGCTTAACAAGCCTGTAACTACCACCGCAGAACAACCCGAGAACCCTGGTTCACGCATTACCGATAACAACTTAACCGGCGATTCACGTTGGTCCGCCTTCGAATTCCCACATACGGCTACTGTTAACCTCGGCGGGTTATTTACCGTTGTACAAAGTGAAGTTTACCCCTACTTCGATAGACCCTATCAATACGAAATATCAGTATCCGTTGATGGCACTAACTACACCCGCGTGGTCGATCGCCGAAACAATACCCAAGGCGGCGATAAAATCAGCGACCTATTTGCCCCCGTGGAGGCGAGGTATATTCGCATCACGATTACAGGCACCCATGAAAATATCACCGAATGGTCATCTATTCGTGAAATGAAAATTTTTGGTACTGAAAAATGATGGTTAACCATTGCCGAGATCAATTTACTACATGCGCACTGTGGCAGTTAGCCGGAGAATATTATGTTGATAAAAAATAAAAGATTACCGCGCCGTACTTTATTGCGCGGCGCTGGCGCAGCATTATCTTTGCCCATGCTAGAGGCGATGATGCCTGCCAAAGCGTCTGCTGCCGATGCCACACCCAAACGATTTTTTGGCTTTTTTTACCCTAACGGCACAGATCCAGGCCGGTGGCAACCACGCACAGGAAGGCTCGAACCCGGCAATTTATCCTCTGCCCTACAAGATTTAGCCGGTTTTGGCGCGGAAGGTATTTGGCCTTCGTGCGAAGCGATTTATCAAGATATTACCGTGGTTAATGGCATTAACCACGAGGGTTTGAATACCAACATTCACACCTGTTCGATGGCACTGCAAGCATATAAAAAAGCCAATAGTGACGACGCTTCAACACCGGCTGCACCCAGCCTCGATATGCTTATTGCGCAAAAACATGCAGGCCCTTATCCGTACCTTGCGATGTCGGCCTCTACCGATTTAGCCTTATCTCAAGGCTATGTGTCTTGGGTTGGTGCCGGCACGCCCGCCGATACCGAGCGCGACCCGCGCCGTTTATTCAATAAATTATTTGGCGCAGCCGAAAACTCCGCCGCTGCCAATGCGATTGCCCAACGCAACGCGAGTATTCTGGACTTCCTAAAAGAGGACTGCGCACAACTACAATCCAAGCTTGGCCAAGCCGATAGGCAGCGAGTCGATGAGTTTTTAGATAGCATTCGCACCATGGAGCAACAGATTAATATTACTCACTCGTGCGGCTCTGCTCAGCTGAATGGCTCAGCAAATAATTTTCACGATAAGTCTAAATTCTTTATTGATATTGCCGTGTTAGCAATGGCCTGTGATCTTACCAATGTAGCTACAGTGCAATACAGCAATAGCTGGGGCGTGAATTATTCCGATTACATTTTAGGCGATGGCAGTCGCGACGAAGCGGGCACCATTGGTGTTGGCAACTACAGCGATCACTTTATTTCCCATAAATTGGGCGATAACGACCGCGCTAAAGATCTAGATGCCTTACCTCGTGATGTGGCAGCGCGCATTGCCGATGAACGCGTCGTATTGACCTCGCGCTTTAAAGCGCGCCGCTTTGCCTACTTGGTCGACAAATTACGTAATACACCAACACCCACCGGCAGCCTGTACGACGAAAGCCTCGCACTTTATTGCTCGGAAAATGGTAATGGCGATTCTCACTCACGCCGCGATATGCCCACATTATTAGCCGGTCGCGCAGGTGGTTTTGAACCCGGACGCGTGATTAACGCCAACGGCGCGCGCACATCGGCTTTACATGCGGCTATATTGAATAAGTTTGATTTTGACTTAACCAGCTATGGCGACCCAGCATCGGGGCCGTTAGCGGGCATTTAAACCGCTGATAAACGGCTATAAATTCCTCCGCAGCATTAGCGGCTGAATAATCAGCCGCTATTTTTTCTAATAGACTAACGTTTGCATGGCTCGTGCAGGAATTGTTAGCTCTACTTCTTTATCTTCTACAATAAAGTTATAGGCAATATCATCATCGCTTTGGTTCATTACTACAGTTGCAGTTTTGCCATCGTCATTTTGAAAAGATGTCGCCAGTAAATGGCTTCGGCTAACAGTGGTACTAATGCGCTTAGCCCCTGGCGCAATAAACTTGGAAAAATGGCCAATATAGTAATAGCTTGGGGTGTAAATTAACTCACCTGTACGCGTATCGGCGTGAATCGGCGAAAAACAAAAGTTTTGCACGTGATTCGGGCCGCCGTTTTCGTCCAATAGTATATTCCAATCCGTCCACCCTACCGTACCGGCATTAAAGTCGTTAATCATAGAATGGCCATAGCGCTCGGCATTGGGCCAATGCTGGTATTTATCCCGTGAAAAACGCTCGTTGGTGCCTTCGGTGAATAATAGTTTTTTATCGGGGAACGACTGTGCAACATTGTATAAGTTGTCGTGCATGGTGGTGCCACCAGCCCACGTTTCGTACCAATGAAAGCCAATACCCCAAGCATATTTTGCAGCCTCGGGGTCTTCAAAAATAGTATTGGCACGCTGGCTGATTAAGTCGCGGTTATGATCCCAAACTACAATATTTTTATCCCCTAAACCCTCACGTTCCATAATAGGGCCCAAGTAATTTTTCAAAAAGTCGCGCTCTTCTTCTGCGGTATAAATGTTAGATTCCCAGCGCTGCACTGCCATCGGCTCGTTTTGAATTGTAATACCCCATATCGGTATACCTTCGGCCTCGTAAGCCTTAATAAACTTGGTGTAATACATGGCCCAACTTTCGAAGTATTCGGGTAATAATTTACCGCCCTTTAGCATGTTGTTATTGCTCTTCATGAAAGCCGGCGGGCTCCATGGGCTGGCGTACACCAACAGTTCGCCGCCGGCAGCATCAATGGCTTGCTTAATTAGCGGCAATCGAAATTCGCGATCGTGATCGATAGAAAAGGTTTTTAGCTCTTTATCGCCCTCTTCTATGTAGGTAAAACTGTGGCTGCCAAAGTCAGAGCTGTGAATAGTCGTACGCGCTAAACTATAGCCAATACCCTGCTCTTTATCGTAATAAGCCGTTAACAACTCTTGTTGTTTATCCTGTGGCAATTTAGCAAACACTTCGGCACTGGCATCTGTAAATGCGCCACCAACCCCTATAAAGGTTTGAAAAGATTTATGCGGGTTAACAAAAACAGAAATTTCTCCTTCTGAGGGTTGAACACTTTTAGCAAAGGTTAAAGTTGTACCTTGCGATAAGCGTTGTTCTGTATTTTTAGCGGTGGTGTAAACCGCAACGGGCGCACCCAATGCTGGCGCTTGAGTCACTAAGTTGTTTGGCGCATGGGGTTTAGTGGGTGTTTGTTGGCATGCCACTAATGCACATGACAAAGCGGTTATTAATATGGTGCGGTAATTCATTAAGTTTTCCTGATTCGGTCACTATTGATATTGGGCCAATATGCATCCCGCGACAGTAAAGGTAACAAAAACGAGGGATAAGATAAGTAACGCTAGCGTTGCATTATAAAAGTCGTCTTTACCTAGCACATAATTGCGCTAAGCCGTTTTGAATAAAAAGGTCGCGCCCGAAGGCGCGACAAAAAAGCACTACTGGGATAGCACTTAGGGTAATACAGGGTAAAAACTACGCTAATATATTTGCACGGCTAGGGTCGCCGCCCAAATTCGTGTACATCCCCTCTGGCAATCCCATGCCAACAGGAATAGCACTAATAAAGTCACGGCAATTACCGCCATCGCCCCGCGAAAAGCCATTTTGAAAGCCGGGCATACGTGTAGCCATGCCCCACGGGCTAGCAAAAGGTGTATGCTCGCGGCCATCACCCATACAGTTTGTTACCACAAAAACCGTATTATCAATTAACGGTTTGCCATCGGCACCGATGGTGTCTTTTAGCTTTTTAAGCATGTACGCAGGCACCGTTTGGTGGCCGCGGCAGCACGAAATAAAATCGTGATAGTTGCCACTGTGCGAACCGTCGCCGTGTACTTCACGGTCGAAAAACCCAGGCATGGTGTAGTGCGCTTTGTTGTCGCCTACTTGCAATACCGCCACTTTAGTTAAACCACACGCAAAAGCCGAAGCAATAACATCAGCTTGGCCATAACCTTGGTTTAACGTTTCTTGAAATAAATTAATCCCTTGTTGATTACAAGCCCCTAAATTGAAGGGCTCTTCTTCGTCTTTAGATACAATGCGCGACTCTAAACTCGTTAACGCATCCAGATGCGATTGAATACGGCTGTATTCTTCTGCGCCTAGTTTACTTTTTAAAGCGTTAACGGCACGCTCTTGCAGAGCAATTAATTGCTTGGGGCCATTATCATTTTTTATTGCGGGGGCCGAGTTAAAAAATTGATTCAACGCTGCCTGCGGTCCATCAACCGGAATGCCCGCATCGCTAATCATTAATAGTTCTTTTGGCTCACCAAATTGATTCATCCCCATTAAGGCATTGGCACCTAAGTACATCATGCCGTAGGGGGTTGTACCGCCAATCACTTCGGCAATGCGCATATCGACGGTAGGCTTGTGCAAATGAAATTGCAACTGCGGGTCGCCCAAAGCTTGGCGACCACTGGCGTGGCCATTCACCTCTACATTCACATGCCGAAACGCCATTAAATCACTGACACCGTGATCGCGGTAAGTATCGGATGCTGCCCGTGTGGCATTGGGGGCATCGGGTAACCACTGATCCCCCGGTGCACCTTGGCTAACATAAACAAACACCACATTTTTGTTCATAAAGTCTTCAGCGGCCAAGGCATTACGCGATGCAAATGCGCCAGCGACCAAACTCGACGCTTTTAATGTTTGCAAGCTGACGCCAGCCTTACCAATTAAATCCAGAAAGCGACGACGATCCTTATCAACAAACTTTTTACGCTCTATGCTGGATTTTTCTTCGTTAGCTAAAAATGCTTTCTTATCGCGAATACCCTCTGCCATTGAATGCTTAAGGCGGCTATCGTGTCTTACGGCTTCGCTGGGTGTTAATCCAAATATTTTTTTATTCATTTTCATAATAAAACCTATTTATGCTTTACGACGCTTGATATGCGGGCGAACCCGCACAGACACGGCCTTAGTTTTTCTTAAAGCGAATAACATCTGAAGTACCAATGGCCTTATAAAATTCGTAAGGACTTTGGTTATTCATTTCAAATACCGCATTCAAGTTGCGCGCATTACAAGCCGCGTGGCCTTTTTGCTCGTTGCTATAATCGCGATCTGATTCGCTATCGGCCTTAGCGTGTAATGGGTACCCTGTAGCAAAGCGGAATGCACGTTGTGCAAAACAGCTTGCAACAGCAGGCTCTAGCGACATTTTTTCGGATAAGTCTTTGGCGCCAGCAAAGTGAATACCGCCACCAGCGCCGGCTTCTGGAATCACATCATCAATACTGTTTACGCCGTAAAGTACACCGTTATTAATCCAATCAATTACGATATCGTCTTTACCATTTTCGCCTAAACCTTGCTGCACCACTTCACCGTTCACGCGTTTGCGCGGCAGGCCTACATGGTCAAAATCATCCATACCAAATAATGGGTTGATAATTTCTTTATGGCAGCCGCCACAGCCTTCGGCCTTGGTTAATAAATCAAAGCTGTCTGTGGTGGTAAGCTCGCCAAGTTCGCGCAAGCGATCCACCTCTGCTTGGTTGGCCATACGGTCCGAACCTGGCTCACCGAGTGTTGGTGGCGGTGGAATTTCTTGGCAGAGCATGTTTTGGCGTAAAACCACTGAACGAATAATAGGCGCGGTGCCATCTTCTTTGGCGTTAAAGGCCATAAATGCACCCGATGTAATTACGCCACCACGGCTATCGGTCGCCACTTTATTAAAAACCATTGGCGCGTTGCCGCCGCCAGGAATGCCGTAAAAAGCCGACAAAGTGGAATCTAAAAAGGTGTAGTCCGCGCCGTATAAATCTGAAAACGGAATCGAAGGATCGTAAAAAATATGATCAAACAACTGGCGTACTTCTTCAGCCATAGACGCTTTTACTTGGTTGGTAAAATCGGGGTTATCTCGCGATACCGATTTAACACCGTCGGTTTTTAACCACTTAGCAATAAAACGCTGAGCTTGTGCGTGACCTAGTTCCGAGTTCATCATGCGCTCGATATGCGCTTCAGCAACCAAGGGGTTATCCAGCTCACCATTGGCAGCCGCTTTTAATAGCTCGTCATCTGGCGCGCTGGCGGTGTACATATACGAAAGCGCTGATGCGTATTCGTAAGGATCCAACACATAGGCATCGGCATCCGCTTTAGCCAGCTGTTCGAATTCCTCGCTCGCGGTTACCGTGGGCTCCTCACCTAAGTAGGTAAACTCTAACCAATTGATATTAAAGCCAGCACTGGTAGCCACCAAACGCAGCGATTGCTCGCCAGCGGGCAAGATGGCTTCGTGGCTAATTGTCGTCCACGCCTGCCAATCTCCCGTGCTAGGCACAGCAACAGCATTAGGTGTTATGCCTTCTAACTTTAAAGCACCGCCACCTTGCTCACTCGCAACACGGTACGAAACCAAGTACACGCCGGCTTCCGGTAAATTGAGGCTGTAATCCAAGGTATCGCCGGCATCGATGTAACCCACATTTTGGCCGCCACCTTGGTCCTCAGTGGCCTGAGTCATTACGCCAGTCATGGCCGTGTAATCTTCTGCTTGGATGCGTACCGGCGTTGAATCGCTGTTGTAAGTAAGACTAAACCAATTTAGATTAAAGCCGGCACTGGCCGCGCTAAGGCGCAACGTTTGCTCACCAGCAGCAAGTGTTATGGTTTGCTCTACGGTTTGCCATACCTGCCAACCGCCAGTATTCGGTAAGCTCGTTGTTGTGCCCGCAGCGCGAATACTGCCGCCACCGGCTTCGCTCGCTACGCGATAACGAATGGTGTAACTACCGGCATAATTAACGTTAATGGCGTAATCCATGGTATCGCCATCGTCAATGTAACCTAGGTTAGAGCCACCACCGCTGTCCTCGGTGGGTTCTACCATTACGCCATTCATCGCTTGGTAATCCTCGGCTTGCACGAGCACAGCACCACCTACCGCAACATGGCCATCTAACTCAACAACCGGCAGCTGCCACCCGTTTTCGCGCACTTGCGCTACGGGCTTACCGAGTTCGTTGCGGTGGGTCTTCTCCGCTTTAGTGAGGTAAAAAGAGATGCTAAGACCCGCCATATCCGTTGAAATGTAAGGTTCTCACGCCACTACACTTAAACGAATATATGAGCCTTAACATCTCCAGCAAAATTTTGAGCCTTCCTGGTCAGCGTGTCAAACAAGTTCAGCATGACTTGGCCCTGCAAAGATTGACTATACACTGCAAGCGAGACCGTCGTTATAGAGCGATTGACCCGTCAAGTAATGAGGCGGCCAACATCAACCGATACTTGCGCAGAACGATCCGTGATGTCCCTTTGTGTGGCTTCGAGTGCTATTTGGAAGTTGAGCTCGCTCAAGTTGTGACGACTTGCGGTAGGCGTCTAATGGAGGCTTGCGAATTTGTCGATACAGGCAATCGCTATACTCAAAGATTTTGCCAGTTGGTGAGCGGATTGTGTCGCCATATGAGTATCAGCACGGTCAGTCGGCACCTAAAGCTACGATGGGAAACGGTGAAAAATATGGATAAATTTCACCTAGAGAAAACGTTGCCTGCACTTAATCCTGAAAAATTAATTGACTTAAAATATCTTGGGGTCGATGAAGTCGCTAGAGCCAAAGGCCATGATTATATGACGGTGATTTATGACATGGAATCCGGTCATTTAATTGGCGTTGAGACAGGCCGTAAAGCCGAGGTGTTGACAGCGTTTCTAAAGCGCTTACCAGCACAAACCGCTGAAAACATAGAGGCGGTAGCCATGGATATGGGGCCAGCCTATCAAAAATCGGTACGCGAATGCTTGCCTAATGCTGACATTGTTTTCGATCGGTTTCATGTGATGCAAAACTACAGTAAAGCCATGAGCAATCAGCGTAGGATCGAGTTCAGAAAGGCGGATCGCGCAGGCAAAGAGCAGCTTAAAGGTACCCACTACCTGTTGTTAAAAAATGCCGACAAGTTAAATGATAAACAAGCCAATAAACTCCAGACATTGCTCGAAAATAATTCCAATATCAATACACTTTATATACTCAAAGAGCAGCTCCAAGCTTTGTGGAATGCAGGGAATTATGACGCCATGATGAATGCATTGGAGCAGTGGTGCGACATCGCGGAACAGACGAATATGCTCTATCTCAAGAAATTTGCAAAGTCACTAAGGAAGCATAGCGTAGGCATTTGTAACTACGGAAAACACGGGCTGACTAGCGCCAGAATTGAAGCCGGCAATGTCAGCATTGGCATGATTCGCAAGCGAGCAAGAGGCATCAAGGATACCGAGTACTTCAAGCTAAAAATAAGGCAATCATCGATGCCTGACGAGCAATCCATGTTCTATGGAAGCCACTAGATCACCTCACTAAAGCGGAGAAGAGCCGTTGCGGTATAAAAAGTCAGGCGAGCTTAAAACCGCTGTTATTGCCCACTCCATGCCCTTGCGCGCACTTATGCCATTAACGATCATATCGGTGTAATCGCTTTTTTCTTGCGCATTTAACGGCCGGCGGTAAGCTTTAAAGGCAAATTCATTGATAAAGTCTTCGGCGCATGCCGGCGAGCCAATATCGGCACACTGAAATGGCAATGCGCCATTGGTGCTTAACGCCCAAGCCGCTAAGTCGGCAGCATTTTTGTAGTAAAGATCTAGGCGCTGCTCTTGAATGGCAATGTTTTTATGGTTAGGCAAGCGCGCGATATTTTCATCGGAAGAGGCTCTTGCCGTCGTCGAGAAGTCTTCTGGCAGTGGCGCGTTGAATAAGTGCTGCAAGGTATTGTGGTATTCATAAGACGTCAGCAACTTAAGGCCGCGCTGACCATAATACACAGGGTCAGTAGAGGTACACGCTAGTGGGTCGATTACTGGCTCGGTAGGGTTGCCACGCAAACTCCACAAATAAGCAGCCACATCAGCAGCACAGTCATTCAAACCGCACGAGCCAATCGCATTGGTTGGCATTTCTTGGCTAATAAAGGCTGCCAGTGCCGTTACGCTATCGCCGGTATAATTTTTATCGGTGTAACGCGTGCTTGTTGGGTAGCTCCAACTATTGACATTAATCGGGAACAAACCACCGTATTGGCCTTGTGCCACCATACCGGTATCTTTGTGGCACGTATTACAGTTAGCCCCCTCTAATATTGCTTTGCCATTTGCCTCATCGCCAATAGGCGCTTGGCTACTCGCCGAACTACTTGATGCAGAGCTATTTGTTGCAGAACCATTTGTTGCAGAACTAGCAACAGACGAAATACTGCTGGCTTGGCCAGTACTAGAAGATACCACTGCGTGACTTGAATGCGCTTCGCTCGATGAGTTTTGTGAAGAAGTGCCATCAGAACCAGCGCAGGCCGATAAAACGGTCGTCATGGCCAACACCGAACCTACAGTGTGTGGCGAAAGCTTTATTTTGGACATCGCTATACCCTTTTTTATTTGCCTTATTGACTGCCAATACCCATCAAACGGGCGGGCTGACATTGAAGGTAATTTACGGGGTTGCGAAAATTCTTCGTCCTAATCGGCGTACGGGCGCATATAAGGACATGAAAATGCGGGCGATATCACACCAAAACGTAAAGTGCTCCGTCGAAAACGCGTTTTAGTACACAGAAATAGTCATTGTGAAAAAGTAAAAATACATACGGTAAAAATGACACAAAGCCAACACCTAAAGCAGCACGGAAACCCTAATAAGCAATAGCACCATTTGAATCAGGTACCAGCCAATATCAGCAGCCAACCGAAGATTTTACTTGGAATGTCGCCGGCGACTCGAAGGTGCGCACACCAAAATACCAAAAAATGAATACGGCGAGGTATTAGGAGCCATCCCTAAAAGCCGCTGTGCAGTACTGCGCCACCAAGGCAGTCACGCCAATATCAACACAGCGTGCATTACCTTTATAGGGAAGGCTACCTAACAACCAGGAAAGTTTGCGCGATTACCCTGGCGTTTTCCAATGCCTAAACTTTATTCACGATGTCGACAAATGCGATTTAGAAACAGATGGCACCTGCCTTTGGCGTAGTACTCAATCCCACATTACCTTCTATATCAGCCATTGTTCGAGGTGTAATCACGTGTAATGTTGTTTCATGAAAATTAATGACACTATGGGTTGGCAGCTTAATTCTGCACTTCCAACAACATACACGAGAATAAAAAAATGGATGCGACAACTACGCTAGGCCAAGACTTAACGCAAATAGCTACCGAGAACAAAGATGCGGTACAAAAAGACCCATACAATACTTTTATCAAACACGGTGTTCCTCAAGATTCGCTATCGCAGCTACTTGCGCCACCCCAACCAAGCAACGCATTAGCCGCTTCTAGTTCGGGGGTTTCGGTGTCTGCGCATTGGTGGGGCTTTGAGCTTAAATTTAACGAAAGCTTTACTCAAGGGATTATTACAGGCACTGAGGGCGGTTCAGCAATCGCTGGGATTATCGCTGCAGCACAACCTGAATTGGCACCGGTTGCAGGTATTATAGGAGGCGCAATTGCTTTAGAAGGCGTCGCTATTAAAGCTGTAGATAAAGGCAAAGGTGTTCACTTCAACCTTAACTGGGCCGAAATTGCCGTTCCCCCATCCCTCCCCGCAGCATTAATCCCAATTGCCAACTAAATACCGCGAATGCGCCCATAACAGCAGCAGCCTTGCTTTTATGGGCGCATTAGAATACTACTTATCTTTCGGGCACCTCTAAAAATAGTAATTTTTGCGTGAGAGCAAGGAAGCGCCGCCCGGAGAGCCGCAGTTTACGTGGTGTAAATGAGGACTCGAGGACGGAGCTGACGCCGCTATCGCGGAAAAAGTGCATTTTTAGAGATGCCCTTTCGTTAACAACTGCCTTAAGGCATACACCTCTTGCCGTAGCATTTTCAATTCACCGTGCAAGTCTGTGTCTAGTTCATGCACCGCTTCAATAGCTTCCTTATTTTCTTGCTCACTAAAGGTTTGCATGGCGTTCACAATAATCGCAATAAATAGATTCAGCATGGTGAAGGTCGCAACCAGAATAAACGGAATAAAAAATGCCCACGCATAAGGGAAGTTTTCCATTACTGGGCGCGCAATGCCCATGGACCAACTTTCGAGCGTCATTATTTGAAACAGGGTGTAAAGCGAAAGACCGATATTGCCGAACCATTCGGGGTATTGATCGGCAAATAAATTAGTGGCTATAACCGCAAACACATAATAAATAATCAATAAAACAAAGGCGATGGAGATAAGACCCGGCACAGCCCCAAGTAAAGCCCCTACTACCCTTCGCATAGACGGCACCAGCGTAAGCAAACGCAACACCCGCAATACCCGCAACGCACGCAATACCGAAAACGCACCACTGGCAGGCACCAACGCAATTGCCACTACGGCAAAATCAAATAGGCTCCAAGGGTCTTTCCAAAAGCCCAAGCGGTACACAATCATTCGACAAACGATCTCTACAACAAACACCACCAATATGGCTTTATCCAGCAATAGTATTGGTGTGCCTGCTTTAGCCATAATGGCATCAGATGTTTCTAACCCCAACAGCACAGCGTTGATAATAATCAACGTGATAATGATTTTTTGCAGTAAGGCGTTTTCGATAAATAACTTTAGCTTGGCTTGCAAAAGTGGGACTCCGTTAAGCAGAATATGGAGGGCCGTATCGTACCCAATGTCATTAACTTAGCGGCAGCCGGCAATTTTTCTGGACTCGCTCAAGCCAATCCATGGGCGCTCCGCACGCGCTCTGGAAAACATGCTCCTGCGTTTTCTCCCCCCTACTATCCTGTAAGGCACGGTGCATGAGGGCCCTGAAAAATCACCGTCTACCACTTAACCTGCCTTAAGGGCATTGGCATCGTACCGCATTGCCCTTTCAAATATACGTTTGGGATAAGCAAACTAACAACAAATACTCACGATACTGGCCTGTAGTCAACAGGTCGCAATCTAGCATATTTTGATGATATCGGCGCCAGATATGTTATGGGTAGAACGCGCAAGGCGGAGGAGCGTTTAGCTAAATAGGAGTCATATTTGTATACAGGCGCCGGCATGAGTGCAAGGAAGATTTTGCACAGGTCGCTTTGGGAAGAGTTTTTGCTTGTCAGAAGGCTGATTTGATTAATTTATATTAGCTCTATTAAAGGGCGCAGGTTTGGTATTCACAGGCATGGCGTTTAGTGAAGAGGTCGAAACAAGCTGGCTACCAGCGTTGCAACAACCGTGATGCCCCCTGACGAATGCCACGAAACAACCAAGGTTCAACGTTGGATATTACCGTATTTATTCGAACCTTGAGTTCCTGCAAGCAAGCACGTCTCAATGAATGCCCAAATTCCGACAAGCGGGATAAAGTTGATCAATATCCACCAAGCCGATCGATTCCTATCATGCCAACGCTTCGCTTGTAACGCTAACGAAATCCACATCAAAGGAAAATAAAACGCAGACAGAAAGAGAACCGCCTGACTTTCACTTAAAGCTAATACTAATATAGTGAAAAGCAAAGTAACAATGAGCATTCCCAGCGTTAACATCCCAACAATAAACTCTAAACGCCCGATGCGCCCGCGAAAGGAAAAATAAAAATGTATATAACTAAATTTTTCGTATTCCGTGCCAGAAGCATCCAAATTGGATTCCGAGCTTTTAATGTAATGTTCTTCCATGCTTACCTCTGGGTAAAGTTAAAATGCAGCAAGTACCACACGCCTTCATATTAGCCTTCCATCCCAACAAAAAACCTTAGCACAGGAGACGAAAAAGCTATTTCCGGCCAGAATATTAACGCATTCATTAAGGTGAATCAATTTTTAAAAAACACAGAATATACGAGCCCCCTATCATATTGCCTAACGTTAAACCACAAAATACCAAATAACGAGCGAGGTTCAATCACCCCTCAAGCTGTTCAAGAGGTTGCCCCCGCATGAGTCCAAGTCTGATTTACGGTGTATTTTGAAGCCCCGATTTCTCCAGCTGGCGAGTATCCCTGTCGAGTAAAATAAGCCATAGAGTTGTCTATAGATTAACGACGCTTTCTTTATCATCAACCCTGCCCCCAATCGCTGGAATAATCCATTGCTAAATTTTACCTGTTAACAACAGCAACCTTCGTCGCATCCTGATTTTTTTCAATCACGTTAAGCACTCTACCTGGGAATCCATAAAACTCTGGCCTACAAACAAAAAAAAGAGGCCGAAGCCTCTTTTTTTAAAACATCTGTAATCCCAACAAAATATTAAATTTCGTTAGAGTCCACAATTGCTTTCATGTCTTTCATGTAACCGCGAAGCTCTTGGCCAACCCACTCTACTGGGTGGTCACGTAGCTCTTGGTTTACGGCAACCAAAGTGGCGTTGTCTACTGAATTAGAACCAGCAGGCAAGCCTTTACCGATATAAGCAGGGTTTAAGTCGTTAACCCAATCGCGCAACAAAGGTACCGCGGCGTGTGCGAACAAGTAACAACCGTATTCAGCAGTATCCGAAATCACTACATTCATTTCGTACAATTTTTTGCGCGCAATGGTGTTAGCAATTAATGGAGTTTCGTGTAAAGACTCGTAATAAGCCGACTCTTCAACAATACCTACTTCAACCATAGATTCGAACGCTAACTCTACGCCAGCTTTAACCATGGCAACAAACAAAATATTGTTATCGAAGTATTCTTGCTCGTCGATAGGTGCATCTTGTGCGGTTGATTTTTCGAAGGCTGTTTCAGCCGTTTCGGCGCGCCACTTTAACAAGTTGGCATCGTCGTTGGCCCAGTCTTCCATCATGGTGCGCGAGAATTCACCGGTGATGATGTCGTCCATATGCTTGCGGAATAAAGGACGCAAAGTGCCAGCAAGCTCTTCAGCTAATTTGTAAGCTTCGAGTTTGGCAGGGTTAGATAGGCGATCCATCATGCCAGAAACGCCACCGTACTTAAGCGCTTCGGTAATGGTTTCCCAGCCGTATTGCACAAGCTTAGAGGCATAACCCGCATCAACGCCGTCGGCGATCATTTTTTCGTAACCGAGGATGGCGCCGGTTTGCAGCATGCCACAAAGGATGGTTTGCTCACCCATAAGGTCTGATTTAACTTCGGCAATAAAAGAAGACTCAAGCACACCCGCGCGATCGCCGCCAGTAGCAGAAGCATAAGCTTTAGCCCACTCGAAGCCGTGCTCTTGTGGGTCGTTTTCTGGGTGAACAGCGATAAGGGTTGGTACACCAAAGCCGCGCTTGTACTCTTCGCGCACTTCAGAACCTGGGCACTTAGGTGCACACATAATTACGGTTAAGTCTTCACGTACTTGCATGCCTTCTTCAACAATGTTGAAGCCGTGCGAGTAAGCCAAAGTAGCGCCTTGCTTCATTAAGGGCATAATCGCGTTAACAACAGCAGTATGCTGCTTGTCTGGCGTTAGGTTACACACTAAATCAGCTTGCGGGATAAGATCTTCGTAGGTGCCAACAGTAAAGCCGTTTTCAGAGGCATTCAAGAAAGACTGACGTTTCTCAGTAATGGCCGCGCCGCGCAGAGCGTACGATACGTCTAAGCCAGAATCGCGCATATTCAAGCCTTGGTTTAGGCCTTGGGCGCCACAGCCCACGATAACCACTTTTTTGCCCTTAAGTGCATTACAGCCGTCAGCAAACTCGCTGCGGTCCATAAAACGACAACGACCCAATTGGTCGAGCTTTTCTGCCATAGACAGAGTATTGAAATAATTAGCCATGGAGTTAATACCTAGTAGAGGTCAAAAAAATAGCCTGCGCCGCTCGATACGCGGCGCAGGCCTAAATAATTCACTATAAGCGCCCCAAATCGGCGCAATGTATCACTGGGCTGGGACAGACTACTCACACAGCCCAAAAACAGACGCGGCATTCTATCGCAAAGCGTGCCAATGCTCAAAAGTAATAGCAAAAACCGGCTGCGCAACAACAAAAATGCCGATCGACATTACGTCGACCGGCATTTACGAGTGCGCTAGCTAGATAAAAGCTAGCCAGCGCAACCAAGGTGGGCAGCTGTTTAGTCGCGCCCTAGGTATTCCATTAACCAGTCCATCGCTGGGCGATGCTGACCGTTGCTTTGAATCAAGCCAGTGCCTTCACGCCAAGTCCGGCCGACAACATATCCCCACAAAGTCACGCCCACAACAGCAGGGTGTTCGTAAAATGCAGGGAATTGATCTTGGAAAATTCTCAACTGAAACGCATCGCCAGCACCTTGATCACTATCCTCAATGTCATACTCGGAAATGTACAGCGGCAAGTTACCGGACTGCTGGTGAATGTAATCAAGTTTTTCTTTAATCTCGGCCGCAGTCCAAATTTTTGGTGTAGTCCAGCTATGAGCTTGTAAACCTAGCGCATCGATAACTCTCTCGCCATTTTCATCTCTATAGTCTAGCGTGCTCCTAATTACCGCCAATATTTCTTCAGTATTCCAGGTCAAAAAATTGAAGTCGTTGTATACGAGAATGGCGTCGGGACAATGTTTACGCGCCAACTTAAATGATTCAAGAATCCAGTCATTACCGAATGCACTTTGAGCGTAACCTGCAGGAGCATGCCCCTCAACGGCCTCATTCACTACGTCGATAATGGCAGTATCTGGGTAGCGCTCGCAATAGTCTTTCATCCACTCTTCAATTTCGCCGCGCTGTTCCGCAGGACTTAAATTGTTGATCCAGTTTGGAGCCTGTGCTCCCCACACAAAGGTGTGAGCTTTAACGGGAATACCGTTAGCGCGAGCGAACTCGTAAATTCTGTCAACAGGCCCCCAATTGTATTGATCTCGTGACTGCTCCACAGAGCCCCACTTACCTTCGTTTTCTGGAGTAATTTGATTCCAATATTGCATGAAATCGCTACGAACACTGCCACCAGTGGTGATGTTACCGACGAACTTCTCGCCGCCGAAATCGGGAATAGTCGGTGTGGGCGGCACATAGTTAAGGTCTAACTGGCCGTCGTTAGAGTAAACACCAAAGCCCGCAAGGGTAGGATTCTCTACACCGGCAACCATCTCTATAGTCACCAAGCCGTCGCTGACCTGTACATCTTCAACAATTACGGTATGCGCGGCATATTGGCCAGCAGTGGCGAATAAGTCGAGATTGCTAATCACCTGATTCCCTTCCACTGCAACACTAAAGCTGCGCTCGCCAGGCCCGGTAACGTATAACTCGGCAAAGTGAAGCTCCAGCGTATAAATGCCAGCAGCCGTCACAGGCACATTGGCCGTAAAAGTGCCATAACGCTCCGATTGATAAAGCGCACCATTAGAGGCGCCAGAAATCGCTTCGGTGGTGGTATTGGTATTGCCACCGCTAATGTACTTGTCGGTTTGGTATTGAATACCATCCATAGTGACATCGTCGCCACCAACATTAATGGCCACAACAAGGTCTAAATCGATCGCAGGTGCACTTGAGCTGGACGCCACGCTTGACGGTGTTGGCGCAACAGAGCTACTACTAGAAGCAGGCAAGCTCACTGAGCTGCTGCTAGACACTGGCGTAACAGAGCTAACCGACGATATCGCTACTGCAGAACTACTTGTGGGGACCTCGGTCCCCGTACAACCGCCTAAGCTTGTGGCAGCGAGCAAACCCAAAGCCAAGCGCTTACAGGGAAAGGAGCGGATAAGTTGATTCATAGTAAATACCCTAACGTATTGTTATTCGAATTCTTTAAGTGATGCAACGGAGTGCTAGAGCACATCGCATTTAATCTTACGATACGGTTATAACATTATGATTGGGCTTTACTATATAGGCACACGCGCGCAAATAATACACAGATCACAGGCTTAACAAGTAAACCCAAAAAGGCGAAAAAAGGAGAATAAAAAGGTTAGCTTTGGCAAACTCGTGTAGCCCGCAGGCTATGATATTCAGCCTAGAAACCCCAATTGAGAGTCAAACAAGACCCATCACCTCGACAATGTCATTAACCTAGAAACCGCAGTTGAGAGTCAAAAAGATGCGTATTCCGTTGGTGTGCATGGCGTGTAGTAAAAATGTGTAGTCACCTTATTGGTGATGAATCATTTTTATCACGCGTCAGGTGCACCAAGGGGATGCGTAGACTTTGATAGTTCAACTGCGGTTTTTAGGATTAACTTAGCGGAAGCCGACAATTTTTCTGGGCTCGCTCAGGCCATCTACGACTTTGTGCTGCAAAGTCTACCCCCACGCATCCTTGCTGGGGCCGGGCACTATGCAAGCGCTCTGGAAAATCTCCTGCATTTTCGATCACCTTGTCATCCCTACAAGAGCCGGCGCGTGAATACCTAGAAAACAATCAATCAGTCCTCCGAGTGAGTAATATTTTTTTATGACTGGATAGTTACAATGCTTCAACTGCGGTTTTTAGGTTAAAACCAAAGCAGGTAATAGCGCGAGCAGCGCTGCCTTCCTTCAAGTACTGCGGATTTAACTCGGTATCATTTCTTCCAATTTCAACAGCAGTAAGTCTTCGTCAATGGGCTTGGTAACAATGCAATTTGCACCGCTAGCCATAATGGCGTCGCGCTCATTAAGCACAGCATGCGCAGTGAGTGCAATAATAGGCATTTCTTGAATACGTGGATCATCCCGAATTGCCCGAATCGCATCTTTGCCATCCATCCCCGGCAAAGAGATATCCATTAAAATAATGGCATAACTGTTTTCGTTGAGTAGTGCCAACCCAGCCTCTGCCGTGGGCGCAACCGTTACATCGTAGTCTGCATCTTCTAACATCCAAGTCGCAAGGTCGGCGTTATCGGCGTTATCCTCCACCATCAAAATTGCTTTGCCACTAACCTCGCCTGCCATATGCCTCTCCAATGTACGATAAATTAACCCTACCCCTCATTGCTTAAGGTTAAACCACAGGCGCTAAAGCTGCCATAAACAATACAGAATTTGTGCACATTTATTAACCAAAGCTACACTCATAAGAGAGGAATGAAGGTTATATAACGAAATCATTATTTTCATGAATTAAATATATTAAACAATTAATTCCTATAGCAGTAACCAATAACATAGGCAAAAAACATGGCTAGTTCGAGCAATAAAAACTCCGACACGAGCACACTGGAAACACCAGCTTTATCGCGGCGCAAGCTATTGCAGCAAACATCCGCCGCCAGTGCCGGATTAATGGCGGCTACAAGCGCACCATACGTATTTGCCAAGAAAACGCCTATTACTTTGCGCGTCATGGGCACCCACGTAACACTGCAAGAAGAGCTTCGCCAAAAGGCGATGAGTGACCTCGGTTTTGAAATTATTTTCGAGGCCAAAGGCAGCGCCGCCGTTATGCAAAAAGCCGCTATGTTTCCTGAGTCGTTCGACCTGTACGAGCAATGGTCTAATAGCATTAACGTGCTGTGGCACTCAGGCTCGATTAAAGCTATTGATAAACAGCGCCTTGCCCACTGGGATGAAATTAACAGCCTCACCAAAACAGGGCAGCTCAATCCGCAAGCAAAATTTGGCGCAGGCGATGCGCCCTATAAATTACTGCATGTGCAAAAAAACGGTGAGTTATCGTCTACCCCTAGCAATCAAGTGAGCTTTTTACCTTATGTGCACAATGTGGACTCGTTTGGCTACAACACAAACCATATTGCCGCAGGTAAGCCCTATGAAACCGAAAGCTGGGCTTGGTTATTAGACGATGAATACCGCGGTAAGGTCGGCGTGGTTAACGCGCCCACTATTGGCTTATTCGATATGGCCCTTGCCGCCCAAGCAAAAAACCTGATGCAATTTAAGGATATTGGCAACATTACACGTGAAGAGCTAGACCAACTTTTTGCTATTTTGGATGAGAAAAAACAACAAGGGCACTTTAGTGGCTTTTGGACTTCCGTACCCGAATCTGTCGAGTTTATGAAAAGCGGGCGCGTAATAATAGAAAGCATGTTCTCCCCTGCCGTTTCAGCACTCAATGGCCAGAATATTCCCGTGATATACGCCGCCCCAAAAGAGGGTTATCGCGGTTGGCATGGCGTTATGTGCTTATCTTCAGCAACAACCGACAGACAAGAAGACGCCGCCTATGACTATATGAATTGGTGGCTATCGGGGTGGCCGGGAGCCTTTATTGCCCGCCAAGGCTATTACATTTCCAACCCGCAGCGCTCGCAAGAATACCTCAGTAAAAACGAATGGGAATATTGGTACAACGGCCACGCCACCCAAGAAATATTAAAAGGGACCGACGGTAATATTGCCGTACGCGCAGGCGAAGTCCGTACTGGCGGCTCCTACGAGCAACGTCTTAGTAACGTGGCCGTTTGGAACACGGTTATGCCCACTTACGACTATAGTTTGCAAAAATGGTATGAGTTTATCAGCTGATAAGTCACCCACATGAAGCTATTTAAATCGTCAATAAAACTTCAAATCCTTATTGCCTACGCCATGCTGGCAATTCCTTTACTGCTGCTCGGCTATTCCAGTTTTAATACCCACCAGACCTTTAGCAAATCAATGCAGCAAACCATTGAGCAAGACAAGGTTTTATCCCTAACGGCCGCCTTGCAGCGCGATGTTATGGATTTGCAGCGCAACGTGCTTATTTATAAAGATACAGCCAGCTCGCACTCGGTCAATCATTCGGAACAACTTTACAGCCAAATTAGCCATACGATAAACACACTAAAAGATAACCCTCTTTTAGCTATTCAAAGTGACAAAATTATTAGAATGGCAGAACACCTTAACGACTATAAATCGAGCTTCGATATCGTGGTGAAAAACCGAGCCGAAAAAGCAGGGCTGATAGAAAGCTTTATAGATAAACAATCGCAAAAAATTAATGCATCGCTGCTTTCAGCCGCTACACAAGCCACGCAAGAAACCAAATTATTACAGCACATCAATACAGCGCAACAAAATGCGCTATCCTACTTTATCACCAGTAATCATAAGTATGCGCAAGCCTTTAAAGAATCGATCAACGTACTCGAAAATAAAGTCTCAGATAACGAGGCGCCCTATAACCATGTTGTACAGTACAAAAAATCATTCTTAAAAATTGTCACAGTGCAACGCAACTATACATATTTAATTAATGTGGTTATGGCTGGCTCCGCCCGGGAAATTCTCTATTTTGCGGATAAACTCACACAGCATGCACAAGAGCATACAAACGTAATTAGAAATACAGTTAGCCAAGACATCAAGTCTCAAAACTCTGTATTCTTCATTTTATCGGCACTTAGTTTGCTAATGGCAATAATGACGCCGTGGTATTTCCTTAGCCTTATTATTAAGCCAATCCACAGCATTACCCAAGTATTCAAGGATTTATCCGAAAGCAAAGCCGTGGATAAAATCCCTGGCCTTGAACGCAATGATGAAATTGGTTTACTGGCTCGCGCTGCCGATGTTTTTAAATCCACTAACGAACAAACCTATCAGTTACTACAACAAGCCAAGCTATCTGTCGCCATTCAGCAAAAACTTAACAAAGAACTGGAAGAAGCCAAAGCACACGCCGAAAAGTCTTTATCTGTTAAATCAGACTTCCTCGCCAACATGTCTCACGAATTGCGCACCCCCTTAAATTCGGTAATTGGCTATACCGTGCGTTTACTGAAAAATGCGCAAACATTTACCCCGCGGCAGGTATCCTCCCTTAGCGCAATAGAGCGTAACGGCAAGCACTTACTGGCCATGATTAACGACATTTTGGATCTTAGTAAAATAGAAGCAAACAAACTTGAAGTACGCTTCGAACCTGTTGATATTTACAGTTTATGTGAGGATGTGGCCGATCAAATGCAATCCTACAGCGAAGAACAAGGTGTTGCGCTTATCTACTCACCACCAGAAAATGCTGAGCAAATGATCACAACAGACCCTATTAGACTATCGCAAATACTAATGAATTTAATCTCCAACGGCCTTAAATACACCGAGCAAGGCACCGTTACACTCAGCATTGAGGCGCCAGCAAAATCACAAAGCATTACACTGTATATTCGCGACACAGGCATAGGCATAAGCGAAGAAAATCTCAAACGATTATTTCAGCGGTTTGAACAGTTCGATAGCGAAACGCGCTATAAAATAGGCCACGGAACAGGCTTAGGCATGGCGATTGTTGAAAATGTGGCCCGCTTACTTCACGCCAAAGTACACGTGAGTAGCGAGCTAGGAAAAGGGAGCCTATTTAGCGTAGAGCTCCCAATAAAACCTGCCGCGCAAGTATAACTATTGCGGCGCCGCATCGATAACAAAACTAGCGCCACAACTGCCAGAGCCATTAGTTGGCACCGAACCCACCTGCAATAAATCGGTTAATTGGCTTGCTTGCTCAAGGGTTTGTGGCAAAGCAATTTGCAATTCTGTTAACAGGCCCTGGCTGCATTGTAAGGCAACACGCCGGTAGGTATTGCGACCAAAACTTTGATTAAACGCTTTTTCAAACGCATCGCGGGTCACTCGCTGGCCAATATTCGGCGCAATAAAATCACTTACAAATGCCGACTGATTCACCTGTTTAACCAATGCCAACGAAAGTGAGAAATAATCATTTTCAGATAACCCCGAGCAAGTGCCGTGCTTCCACCATTCGTGCCGCTGCAAACAGGTACCGGCGCTGGCACTCGGCATTACAATACCAAGGGCTTGCCGCAACTCGGGCTCTATGGTTAACGCAGGGTAAGCACAAAAACTCGAAGGCTTTTCTTTCACCGCGCCACAATAGCCATAGCGCCGGCCGCAACTTTGCCGGTTTGGCCACAAGCCATGCAAAGTAAAATGCGAAGCATCAAAGCGCGCTTGGCTTAAAGTTATGCACTCTTGCTTATCACCGCCACGCACCTCACAAAATGCAGGCTGCCAACTCACTGCTAGCACATTGGCATCAAACTGGTTTGCCAGCTGGCAGCTGGCCCCGGCTGGGGCTTGTGCGTTTCGCGCGGGGCGCAACTCTACATTCAACAACTCACCGCATTGCGCGGCAACCCAGCGATCAGGTTGCGGGGCGATGCCGGTCTTTACCCGCACCCAAGTCGCAACGCCCTCTTCGCTAAGCACCTCGATAATGGGGTAGCGCTCCGCAACTTTTGTACGTAAGCCCCCAGGGTTAGTACCCTTGCGCTTAGATTGGTACAAATCACACGGTTGCGTCGCAACAAATTCACCGCTCGCTGGCGCGGCATAAGCTACAGGGCCTTGCAATAACATCAGCCAACACACCAATGCCACCAACCTTACGCCACAAGATTTCACACTCAATTTTGTTTTCATCGTGTTCCTTAATAATGAATAGCTATGATTAAAGCTAGAAACTGCACAAATTTCATACGAATTACCGACTCTAACACAGCTTAATGGCTAGAATTTGACACTCAAGCTCCCAACATTTCCGATGGATAAAAATTAATCGTGCTTGGACGCAACCCGCGATTAAAAACGGATTATCCAAAGGCTACAGCCATTGCGTACCAACCCTGCTAAAATCGATAAGATTACGCCACAATCCGCGGTCGTGGCTAAAACAACGCCGTAATTTTGCTGAAGAAGTGACCAGCTTATGAAGAAGATACTAATCAGTTCCACCCTTGCACTAGCCAGTGCCTCGGCCTATGCCAGCTTACTTTCCCCTTTTAAAGACGAGGCCGGCGAAACAAAATGGCAATACGTTGCTAACTTTTCCAGCAGCGTGCTAATCCTAACATTGCTGATTGTGTCTGCATTTTTGTTTTTTGCTAACCGCCGCGCCGCGCGCTCTAACCGCGAACTTACCGACATTAAAGCAACCCTAGAAGATCGCGTAGCCCGCCGCACCGCAAGCTTAGAAGAAACCACCGCACAGCTTTCAAGCCGCGAGGCTTACATCAAAAGCATTGTCGATTCTATGCCGCTGATGCTAATAGGCCTCAATAAAGACATGGAAATTACCCAGTGGAACCATGTCGCCGAAACCGTTACCGGCCGCCCTTTCGATACCATTGTTGGGATGAATTTGTGGGAGGCCTACCCCACAATTACCTTAAGTGCCGCGCAAATCGAAAAGGTGATGGAAGATAAAAAAACAACCACTATTAAGCACAGCCAGCGCGGGCAATACTATTTTGATATCACCCTTTACGCACTTAACGAGCAAGAAGAAACCGGCATTGTCATTTTGGTAGACGATATAACCAAGCAAATGAAAGCCGAAAACCAATTGGTAGAACGCAATAAAATGTCGGCAATGGGCGAGCTGGCTTCTGCGATGGCGCACGACATCAGCGTACCCTTGCAAAGTATTTCTAATGCAGTGGATATTATTGGCCAGCAATTAATCACCGCCGACGACAGCCAAAAACAAGCCATAACACCTGTGCTCGCCAAAGCAAAGCACAGTGGCGAACAGGCCACCGCAATTGTGGGCAACTTGCTAGAGTTTTCTTCTAGCCATCAAGATAACAAACAAGCAGCTAACATGGCAGATATCTTGGATTACAGCATTGCGCTTGCGGGGCGCCTGTATTCACAACCCAACGGCTTACGCTTTAGTGAAATAGCACTACACCGCAACTATGCCGACAACGTGCCGCAGATCCCCTGCTTTGCATCCGAAATGCAGCAGGTTTTTTTGCGTTTACTACGCCATGCCTTTTATGCTTTGTGCGAACGCGCAGCCGGTACGGGTTTTGTCCCTGTCATTAATGTTGAGGTCGGCAATTTTTATGATTCGGTTTGGATAAAAATCCAACACAACGGCGCAGGTTTAGAGCCGGAAGAACAACAAGACGTATTTGAACCCTTCTTTTCAAACACCTCCGATAAACCTGCCTGTGCGGTAGAGCAGCGCCTCTCCTATTCGCACTTTATTGTTACCGACCATCACAAAGGCCAAATTGCGGTTACTTCAAGTACAGATGTCGGCACAACCTTCCATATACAACTACCCTTAAACTAAGCGCCTATTGTGTGTAGGCAAACATGCCTTCGCACAAGCACATATACGGCACAGTAACCGCTGTGCCTTAACAGCGCCCATTACCCTGCCATTTTGCTGGCACACAATTAACAAGGTCGCCAGGATGTTTACGTTTTTCATTCAACCGCTAGGCCTCGCAAGCTTATTACTGCTTAGCGTATTGCTGCTTGGCGCCTGCAGCGAGCAGCAACCCAGTATTAAGCAACTTCCTCTACCTGCAGTAGAACAACATTCAACAGTACCCGACTTCTCAATACACCCTGTTGTTGCCGATAAGAAAAAAGCATTTTTTGACTTCCTGCGGCCCCTTGTTATTTACGAGAATACTCAAATCCTTAACGACCGCTATTTTGTAGAATACAGCCAGCAACAGCTAACAAATAAAAGCACACTCACTAAGAAAGAGCGTGCGCGGCTCGATAAAATTGCTAAACGCTACAAGGTCAAAAAAGACTTTAACAGCGCCGATTATTGGCGCTTGCTGCTATTGCGCGTCGATGTTATCCCTGCATCGCTCGCGTTGTCACAAGCCGCGTTAGAATCTGGTTGGGGTGGGTCGCGCTTTGCAAAAGAGGGGAATAATTTGGCTCTTCTCCGCTTTAGTGAGGTGATCTAGTGGCTTCCATAGAACATGGATTGCTCGTCAGGCATCGATGATTGCCTTATTTTTAGCTTGAAGTACTCGGTATCCTTGATGCCTCTTGCTCGCTTGCGAATCATGCCAATGCTGACATTGCCGGCTTCAATTCTGGCGCTAGTCAGCCCGTGTTTTCCGTAGTTACAAATGCCTACGCTATGCTTCCTTAGTGACTTTGCAAATTTCTTGAGATAGAGCATATTCGTCTGTTCCGCGATGTCGCACCACTGCTCCAATGCATTCATCATGGCGTCATAATTCCCTGCATTCCACAAAGCTTGGAGCTGCTCTTTGAGTATATAAAGTGTATTGATATTGGAATTATTTTCGAGCAATGTCTGGAGTTTATTGGCTTGTTTATCATTTAACTTGTCGGCATTTTTTAACAACAGGTAGTGGGTACCTTTAAGCTGCTCTTTGCCTGCGCGATCCGCCTTTCTGAACTCGATCCTACGCTGATTGCTCATGGCTTTACTGTAGTTTTGCATCACATGAAACCGATCGAAAACAATGTCAGCATTAGGCAAGCATTCGCGTACCGATTTTTGATAGGCTGGCCCCATATCCATGGCTACCGCCTCTATGTTTTCAGCGGTTTGTGCTGGTAAGCGCTTTAGAAACGCTGTCAACACCTCGGCTTTACGGCCTGTCTCAACGCCAATTAAATGACCGGATTCCATGTCATAAATCACCGTCATATAATCATGGCCTTTGGCTCTAGCGACTTCATCGACCCCAAGATATTTTAAGTCAATTAATTTTTCAGGATTAAGTGCAGGCAACGTTTTCTCTAGGTGAAATTTATCCATATTTTTCACCGTTTCCCATCGTAGCTTTAGGTGCCGACTGACCGTGCTGATACTCATATGGCGACACAATCCGCTCACCAACTGGCAAAATCTTTGAGTATAGCGATTGCCTGTATCGACAAATTCGCAAGCCTCCATTAGACGCCTACCGCAAGTCGTCACAACTTGAGCGAGCTCAACTTCCAAATAGCACTCGAAGCCACACAAAGGGACATCACGGATCGTTCTGCGCAAGTATCGGTTGATGTTGGCCGCCTCATTACTTGACGGGTCAATCGCTCTATAACGACGGTCTCGCTTGCAGTGTATAGTCAATCTTTGCAGGGCCAAGTCATGCTGAACTTGTTTGACACGCTGACCAGGAAGGCTCAAAATTTTGCTGGAGATGTTAAGGCTCATATATTCGTTTAAGTGTAGTGGCGTGAGAACCTTACATTTCAACGGATATGGCGGGTCTTAGCATCTCTTTTCATCGCACTAAAGCGGAGAAGAGCCAATAATTTTTTTAGCCAGTGGTGTTTTAAACCTAAAAACCGCAGTTGAACCATCAAAGTCTACGCATCCCTTTGGTGCACCTGACGCGAGATAAAAATGATTCATCACCAATAAGGTGACTACACATTTTTACTACACGCCATGCACACCAAAGGAATACGCATCTTTTTGACTCTCAACTGCGGTTTCTAGGTTAAAGCAGGATGCGGCCTTGTTCCTAGCAAAAGGCTTGAAGGCAAAAGTCACGAAGTCGCAGCTTTTGCAACCGTTAATGTGTCTGTACAAAAATATTTACTAAACTTAAATCGCTTAGGTAGCTATAAAACATTGCGCTTTATCCGCGCCGAGCTTCGGCAAAACAAGCAGGCCATTACGGGCATCGCGCTGGCACAAGGGCTAGGCAAATACTCTGAGCTTGGCGACGAATACATTAAACATATCACCGGTATGATCACCGCCAACAACCTAGAAGCTGATGATCTCCACCCTATTTTCTTACCGCAACCCTAAAGAAGCCGCTATCATCAGCTTTAGCACTGAGTAAATCAGCAAAACAGTTTTTGCGCCGCTGCGCTTCGCGCTAGCGTGATCCTAGCGAATGCCGTACCCGCTTTGGAGAAAAATCCAATGACAGACAACTTAACAACACTTATTGAAGAAGTGGCCGACGCCACAAAGTACAGCACACCAGACAGCAAAGACACGCTAATTCGCATTCTTAATAGCCAGGAAGCGAATGAAATTGCACTAGCGCTTGAATCTTTACCAATAGAGCAGCGAACCGAAGCCTGGAAGAACGTTGCGCAAGATCAGCGGCTGGATATTCTTGTCGAGATGCGCAGCGATCCGCGCGAAAGCTTGCTAGATACCATGCCCATCGCAGAGCTGGACAGCCTTTTTAATAATATTGCCGCCAGCGACCTAATCGAGCTTGCCGATACACTGCCCGCACGCTTACTAGACCGTGCGGTTCGCGCGATGGATACACTCCAACGCTCTTACTTTGAAGATGCCCAGCAGTACAGCGAAGACGTCGCCGGCCGCTGGATCGATCACGATGTGCTGGTGCTACCGAACAATGCCAAAGTGCGCGATGCCTTGCGTTTACTGCGCCGGCAACTGCCCGACTACGTCGATTGCATTTTTATTACCAACCGCGCGGGCCACTTTTCCGAGGCAATTCGCATTAGTCGCGTCTTTGGTTCGCCCGACCACGTGCCGCTGGTAGATCTTGCTGAAGAAGATTTTTCCGTTATTAACGCTCAAGAAGATGCCGTAGCCGCAGCCACCAAAGTACAACGTTCGGGGTTTTCGGCACTGCCAGTAGTTGGCGAAAACGGTAAATTGCTAGGCCGGCTCGATATAGGCAACGCCTGCGAATTAACGCAGGAATACTACGAAAACCAATTGATGGCCAGCGCCGGTATGAACGAGGACGAAGATTTATTTTCGCCCATCGTAAAAAGTACTAAAAATCGAGCGATTTGGCTGGGCATCAACCTACTTACCGCATTTTTAGCGTCATGGTTTATTGGTCTATTCGAGGCCACCTTGCAGCAAGTGGTAGCACTGGCCGTATTGATGCCGGTAGTCGCTAGCATGGGCGGCATTGCTGGCAGCCAAACACTCACGCTAATCATTCGTGGCTTAGCTCTCAATCAAATTAACGCAGCCAACCGAAATGCCTTGCTTAAAAAAGAACTAAGTGTCGGTGCTTTAAACGGCATTGTTTGGGCTTTTGTTATCGCAATTGTCGCAAGCATTTGGTTTGATAGCGCCATGATTGGCGTTGTAATTGCGCTGGCAATATTGGCCAATATTTTAGCGGCAGCGGCAGCGGGTGTTTGTATACCGGTGATTTTAGATAAACTTAAACTCGACCCGGCATTATCGGGCGCGGTAGTACTCACAACCGTGACCGATATCGTCGGCTTTGTCGCATTCTTAGGCCTTGGCACTTTGTTATTGCTTTAACCTATAGCTGCACAACCTATTACTGCGACAACCTATAACTGCGACAATCTATAGCTGCGACACAGCGCTGGCAGGGCGAATAATTTCACCCAATTTAATTTTGTCTTTAATCGCATTGACTGCACTTAGATATTCATCGGTAAATATCCATACCTCAACGCGCTCGTTTTTGGCAGACGATGTACCCGAAGCATTGGCCACACGCATGCTATCGCCGAAACCAATAACAGACTCTGTCTGCACATTAAAGCGGTAAAGAGCACTTTTCACCGCTGTGGCGCGCAACCTCGATAGGACTTGCGCGCGTTTTTCTGTCGATTCAACATTGCTAAAACCCACCAGTTGAATATTAAGGTTTTCGCCACTTTGCGTATGCAGCGCTTGCACATAGCGGGCTAAACGCTCTACATCTTGCAACGCCTTATTATCCAAATCGGCTTTACTGGGTTGAAAACGAAAATTCACACTTAAGCGCTGCATTACCTTGGCCAACTCTTGGTAACGCTCGGGCCCCTCTTGCACCTCAACAACCAAGCCCTTAGGGTTTTGCGATACAAAACCAATAGTCTCGACAATATTTTGCCCTGCTTGCCCCTGCGCAAAACGAATAAAGTCGTTTACAAACGGCACACTGGACTCACCCGGCGTATACATAAAAAGGCGGCGCGATAAGGGGTAATCTTCCGTGGCCACAAACAGCACTTCAGGCTTTAACGCCGCCGTATTGTTATCACTAACGGCAAGCGCTTTAGCATCGCGCACGGAAGCTAAGCCTACAAAACCTATACCGCCTAAATCACCAGCCACCGCATCCGATAGCTCATCATTCGATTCGAAACGCTTGGCCCGCGAAGAAAGCGTGGCACTTTTACGCAACACTAAACTTTTGAAGGTATCGTAAGTGCCCGATTTATCGTCGCGCGCATACAGGTTAATACGCTTATCGGGGCCGCCCAAGGCCTTCCAGTTTGTGATTTTTCCGGCAAATACTTTGGCGATATCATCCACCGTCATAGTCGATAAAGGGTTGCGAGGGTTTACCACCACAGCCAAGCCATCAATCGCCACCACATGCTCTGCCGTAGAAGCTTGCATGCCGCCGGCCACATCAAACGATCGAGCCTCGGTGGTTTTAATAGGACGTGAAGATAACGCAACATCTGCGCTTTTGGCCTTTAAGCCAGCGAAGCCAGTACTAGAGCCATGCGCCCGTATATCAATAAACACCATACGGGTACCATTGCGGCCCTTAATGCGATATTCGTTAGCCGCTGGCAAAGGCTCGATAAACACCCCCTGCAAGCCTTTAGATTCTAGGTACGCCTTAGCCCAAGCGGGCGCCAAATGCGCGCCTACGGTATTCGAGCCGGCCATAGTAAACAGCAAGCCCTCGGTTGCGAAAGGAAATGCGCCGTCTTTGTCGGCCGCTACCCCAATAACGCTCAGCGTCATTAGCCATACGCTCAACAAAAGCCGATATGATGTCGTGGCAACAGTTCGCCGCATAAACTTCCCCTATAGAATTTGCGCACACCCTAAATTGGCTATGTGACAAAAAAATGAAATAATCGCGATATTGTGAAGATAGTGGCGTTTTCTTCAGCCTTGTGTCGCAATGTTAAAGGTCTACGGGCACCTTCCAGCAACGGGCACCCCAAGATGATTTGGACGCCATAGTAGCAGGCAAATATGAATATGTTAAAGGTTATTTGCAATGGCGATCATCTTTATGATCAAGCCTTAGCCATTGCCCAAACGCTCAAGATCGAGCTAAATGCAACACCAGAACACCACCTCTTCACCCTAGAGTTTGACAACCACGAGGTACGCCTGCACAGCCATGGCCAAGGCAAGCAAAACCCCATTACGGTTAGTTTTCACACAGGCGAAGCAGACCACCGCCGTAAGTTTGGCGGCGGTAAAGGGCAAATGATTGCAAAAGCGGTAGGCATTAGCGGTAGCTTTAAACCACGCGTACTGGATGCCACCGCCGGCTTAGGTGGCGACGCTTTTGTACTGGCCAGCTTGGGCTGCCACTTAACACTGCAAGAGCGCTCGCCTATTGCCCACGCACTGCTATGCAACGGGCTAATGCGTGGCTTAGCGCACGCCAGCCAAACAGGCAATGCCGATCTAGAACATGTACTAGCCCGCATGCAATTATTAAATACCGATAGCATCGGCAGCCCAGTAAGGGACATTGATGTTATTTACCTAGACCCTATGTTCCCTGCCCGCAAAAAAAGCGCTGCAGTCAATAAAAGCATGAAGGCTTTTCACACATTGATTGGCGACGACTGTGATGCCGATCAGCTGCTGACCCACGCGCTGGCACAAGAAGTATGCCGAATCGTCGTCAAACGCCCCCGCATTGCGCCACCGGTAGGCGATAAAAAGCCTAGCTATGCTTTAGAGGGGAAGTCTTCACGGTTTGATATTTATGCGCTTAAAAAACTGGGGGGTAGTGAAGCGTAATTGATAAATCAGTAAGTGGGTAAGCCATTCTCCTAAACTAAACCGTATTTGGCTGTGTGGAGCGACGCTATCAATCGCGCACCAGGTGCCTCACCATCCACAATTCTGAATGACTTGACGGCGGTATAGCCGACGAATCAACCTAGCCTCAGCACTTCAGTTCCGTTAAAATCCTGCCCATTCTCGCTGCGTTTATCACAACGCCGCGAGCCACGGAGATGTTATTCACCTAAGGATCTAAGGACCCGCTATGCCAATACCTACGCTCAAAGCCCACCAGATTGACTACAGTCGTTTTATTCTCTTTCACCCCAATGCCAACGGCGACAATGGCCGACCCGTATTTATAGACCCAGAGCTTATTGTTCGGTTTATGGAGCTCGTGGATATTAGTGATGCTTTAGGCCGTGATTTAGCCGGTGAAATTATTACCAAGCTTAAGGCCGTGGCTGGTGGAGCCACATCGGATAGCAACCTAAGCAACGCCTCACAGCACCGCGACTACTTTGTCAGCCAAAACGTTTACGTGACCTACACCATCTTACAAAGCAGCCCCATTAGCAAAAAATCGGCGGTTTACATTACCGATCTTGAGCGGGCATTAAAAACCGAGGCGCAGGGTGGGCCAGGACTTTATAATACAAGTTCTTCAGCACAGCGTGGTCGCGACTGGAAGCCTAACCCTAGCACCGATACCACAATGCCAACAACACTGGGGGCCATAGGGGCTCTAAAGCCTAACGCCCAAGCCGAAACCAGCGTTGACAACACAGCAGTCGCCTTTGGGCGGTATCTAGCAGCGAAAGATATGAAACGCTTAGGCGGCGAATATTCCCTATTCTATACCCCGAGCTATGTCATTGATCAATACGGCAAATGGATTGGTGCAGCGCAAAAAACCGGCAAAGAAAAAGGCTCACCCAAAGCATTAGCACAACTGATGCTGAATACCGAAAACAACCTTTGGTCCCAAACTACTCACCGCTTTTGCTGGTATGTATTTGGCGATGGCGCCAAGCAATTATTAACCGCCCTTGGCGACTACCATGCTCAGCAAAAGCACTCACTGGGCCGGCATCACGAATTTGTATTTATCGACCCCAAGGTACCGCTTGGCCAGCTAAAATCGCAACTCCAGCAGGTAGGCATAGAGCTCACGCCCGACATGGTTAAATTGGAAAGCAACGACCTTGCTACCAAAATGCATGTGATTGCAGATTCATCGGATACCTACCAAAACTTCTTGCGCGCCCCCGAGAAGCAACAGCAGCTCGATAAAGTTGTTACGGCCGCCAAAGAACAATTTTCAAAACGTACACCCAATATTTACTTTGTCGATATTGTAAAAGGCTTGGAACAATCACTCAGCGGAGGCTGGATATAATGTCACCTATCACCCTGACCCAAGCGCAAGAAAAAGACTTACTCATTAACACCGATCGATTCCACTGGGAAACCTTTGCCCATAAACCCTTGAATGTGTTTGACCTTGGCGAATGGACACTTAGCTTCCCAGGCGATACCGCTCAAGATCGTAATAGCCAACCTTGGCGCTATGCGAATTATCAATTTGATATTAACGATTTAGCCACCTGCCCAAAATACCTTGATCCTAACAATATTAAAGAACTCTGGAACGAAGAGAGCCAAGAAATAATGTGGTTATTGGGCCGCGATAACTGGAGCTGCCATGTGCATGCCGATGGTTTCGTTTTAATTAAAGGCTCGTGTATGTTCGGTATTACAGTCAGCCGTTTTCAACATATCGAAGGCGTTACCGATCTGCGTAAAATCGATCAACTCACCCAAGCGGTACACTCTCAACTCGCCAAAAGTAATGCGGAGCTCGGCTTCAAACCCGTGTTATTAAGCGATTGCTTTACCAAAAACATTAATAGCCGCGAATGGGCAATTGCAAAAGGACGAGACGGTATGAATAGTCCTGACTATTCAGTCGCCACTGCGCTGGATTACAGAACAGCCATCACAGCAGGCGTCAGTGTGGGCAACTCATGGTTCGATGACGAAGAAATCCCCCCAGAAGTCGAAGAAAAATACCTCGCATCGTTTTGGGATTTTTTAAGCCACGTCACTATATCGGCTACTCCACCAGAAGGCTGCTCACCGGGCATAATTGAACGAACAGCTCCTGGGCAGGCCATTAAAACCGAACCCGAAAATACTGGCTGGTAGTCAACAGCACAAAAAGCGGGCACTCCCTTGCCCGCAATCTTCTTTTCAGCCCGCGCGCAAGCCCCAAAAGCCTCAACTAACCCTGTATAATTCCCGCCCATTTGCATTTACCTTTGCCCTCACAGCAGGGCCACAGATACACGGGCACATAATGAGCGACGACAAAACCCTACAAGACAATAAAACCTACCAACCGGCCAATATCGAGCAAAATTGGTACAAAACGTGGGAAGAACGCGGCTACTTTGCGCCCAGCGGCGAAGGTACGCCCTACAGCATTATGATCCCGCCACCGAATGTTACCGGCAGCCTGCATATGGGTCACGGTTTTAACAACGCCATTATGGATGCCTACATTCGCTACAAGCGCATGAGCGGCAACAACACCTTATGGCAAGGCGGTTGTGACCACGCCGGCATTGCCACCCAAATGGTGGTAGAGCGTCAACTCGGTGCCGAAGGCGTATCGCGCCACGACCTAGGCCGCGACAATTTCCTCGAAAAAGTCTGGGACTGGAAAGAGCAAAGCGGCGGCACCATCACCCAGCAAATTCGCCGCTTGGGCAGCTCGGTCGACTGGAGCCGCGAGCGCTTCACTATGGACGAAGGCCTATCCACCGCCGTGCAAGAAGTGTTTGTTCGCCTACACGAAGACGGCCTTATTTACCGTGGCAAACGCCTTGTAAACTGGGACCCAAAACTGCACACCGCCATTTCTGATTTAGAAGTTTTAAATGAAGAAGAAAAAGGCAGCATGTGGTACTTCAACTACCCACTTACCGATGGCAGTGGCCACTTAACAGTTGCCACCACCCGGCCAGAAACCATGCTTGGCGATACCGCCGTTGCCGTCGACCCAGAAGACGAGCGCTATAAAGCCTTAGTAGGTAAAACCATTACCCTGCCCACTACCGGCCGTATTATTCCCATCGTAGCCGACGAATACGTGGATAAAGAATTTGGAACCGGTTGCGTAAAAATCACCCCCGCCCACGACTTTAACGATTACGACGTCGGCAAACGCCAAAGCCTGCCTGTCATTAACGTATTCGACCGCGATGCCAATATTCTTAGCGAATTTACGGTATTAGAAAACGGCACCTTTAAAGAATTAAGTACCGAGCCCTGCCCTGCCGACTACGCCGGCCTAGAGCGCTTCGCTGCACGCAAAAAATTAGTCGCTCAAGCCGAAGCCGAAGGCTGGTTATTAAAAATCGAACCTCACGGTTTAAAAGTGCCCCGCGGTGATCGTAGCGGTGTAGTTATCGAGCCATGGCTAACAGACCAATGGTATGTGAATACTGCACCCATGGCCGAGCAAGCCATTAAAGTAGTGGAAGACGGCCAAGTTAAATTTGTGCCCAAACAGTACGAAAACATGTACTTCTCGTGGATGCGCGATATTCAAGATTGGTGTATTTCGCGTCAGCTTTGGTGGGGCCACCGCATTCCTGCGTGGTACGACCATAACGGCAAAGTATTTGTAGGCCGCGACGAAGCCGAGGTACGCGCTAAGCACAACATCGGCCCCGAGGTTGCCCTCCGCCAAGACGACGACGTGTTAGATACGTGGTTTAGCTCTGCACTTTGGACCTTCTCGACGCTTGGTTGGCCAGAACAAACACCCGAGCTTAAAACCTTTCACAGCACCGATTTATTAGTAACAGGCTTCGATATCATATTCTTCTGGGTGGCCAGAATGATTATGATGACCACGCACTTTATTAAAAACGAGGATGGCACGCCGCAAGTACCCTTTAAAACCGTTTATGTTCACGGTTTAGTGCGCGATGGCGAAGGCCAAAAAATGAGTAAATCCAAGGGTAACGTGTTAGACCCTATCGATTTAATCGACGGCATCGATCTAGAAGCGCTTGTGCAAAAACGTACCACCGGTTTAATGAACCCTAAGCAAGCGAAAAAAATCGAAAAAGCTACCCGCAAAGAATTCCCCGAGGGATTAAATGCCTACGGCACCGATGCGCTGCGTTATACCTTTTACTCTTTAGCCAGTACCGGCCGCGATATTAATTTTGATACCGGCCGCATTGAGGGCTTCCGCAATTTTTGTAATAAATTATGGAACGCGGCTAACTTTGTTTTAATGAATACCGAAGGCCAAGATTGCGGCCAAAGCGGTAGCGATGATTACACCCTAAACATTGCCGACAAATGGATTATTAGCCGCTTACAGCAAGTGGAAAAAGCCATGGCCGAAGGTTTTGACACCTTCCGTTTAGATATCGCCAGCCAAGTACTCTATGACTTTATTTGGAACGAGTACTGCAGCTGGTACATCGAGCTGGCCAAGCCTGCCCTTAAAAACGGCGACGAAAAAGCCCAACGCGGTACCCGCCGCACGCTTATTCGCGTACTCGAAACCATTTTGCGCATGGCGCACCCGTTAATGCCCTTCATTACCGAAGAAATCTGGCACAAAGTAAAAGACCTAGCCGCCACCGAAGGCGATAGCATTATGCTTAAGGACTATCCCGTTGCCGACGAGGCCCTTATCGACAACGATGCTTTAGCCGATTTTGAGTGGATGCAATCGGTAATTGAAGGCGTGCGCAATATTCGCGGCGAAATGAATGTAAGCCCCGGCAAAAAAGTACCCGCTATTTTCACCGCAGGCGAACCTAAAGATAAAGCTCGCCTAGAGGCCAATACCGTTTTCCTTTGCACCCTTGCCAGCTTAGAAAGCGCAGCTTGGCAAGACGATGCCAGCCAAATTCCCGCCAGCGCCACAACACTAGTGGGCAAGCTAGAAGTACATGTACCCTTAGCCGGCATTATCGATAAAGACGCCGAAATCGCCCGCCTCGATAAAGAAACTAACAAAATGGATATCGAGATTAAAAAGCTCAGCGGTAAATTAAGTAATCCGGGCTTTGTCGATAAAGCCCCAGCTGAGGTAGTGCAAAAAGAGAAGGATCGCTTGGTTGGCTTGACGGAGCAGTTGGAGAAGTTAGCTAAGCAGAAAGAGAAGATTGCTGGGTTGTAGTTTTCTTTTTGAGTTTAACCATCAACAACCAGAAGCGCCTGCATGGATGCAGGCTGCCGAACAATCTAGGAAGCAGATAAAGTAGAGTAGAAAATTTAAACGCTTAGCTATCACCCTCTTGTATACATATCAACTAAGCACACCGCTTGTGCGACGAAGCTTTATATTTTTAAGGATTGAATTATGATCTTGGAACACTCAGGCACAGAAAAAGGCAATCAGGTTGAGTCACTACGTGGTTTCGCTATTTTACTGGTGGTGCTTTTTCATCGCTGCAAGGATTGCCACTGAATGTACACACCATAAATAATCAAGTTTTTTTCATCTACCTATCGGAATCTTTCTCCCACATCAGAATGCCACTGTTTACGGTAATCTCTGGCTATGCTTATGCTTATGCTTATGCTTATGCTTATTCCATGCGCCCAGTTAGAGAAGGCTTGGGCAAGCTCTTCCTCAAAAAAAAATCAAAAAGAATTCTACTACCCTTTGTCGTCGCCACTTTACTCACGCTAACTGCGCGCTTAATTTTGCCAACCAGCAACCCGATAGATAAAGATTTTCCTAATTAGGTTCAAACCTAAGCCATCTCTAGCCTCAATAATCGCTCTGGCATAGGCGGGGTTCTCAGTGATACAAAAACCAGCCGAGGTATAAGCTGAGCTAAGTCATAGCGGCGATTAAAACGATATTGATATTCGGCCAAGTAACGCTTGGCATGTTTAGGTTTAATGGAGTGATAAGTGCTGTGTAGTGCGCTTTTCAAGTTTGTTCTGGTCCAATCAAAGCAGGACACTCACTTTAAAAAACAATCAAATCTACCCGCTCGATGCTTCAGGCCCAGCAATCTTTTTCAGGCAAAGCTGTAGGCCCGTGATCTTATAACCACAGGCTATCAAAAATGTATTTTTAGAACAGCAAGCCATATACCCAAGCTAAGTTAAGCCTAGAGGCGTGAGGAAGGTTAAGGGGAATAAACGGTTGATCAGCCAAATAAGGACTGGCAGCGCCACCGATTAGGAGTGCGCTGGTAACCCATGGTAAACGCGGCACTTTCGATATGATCACCGGATCCAACAAAGGTTTTCGTGTTCTTTTCGAAGGCGCGGGTCAGTTCTAACCAGTTATCCGGCTCGATGCCTAAGCGATCAATAATTGGGGGTAAAGTTGAGGCAATGTGCCCCCTCTTGTCATCACGCATTACCCTGCCCGTCCAATCCACCAACTCAATATAATCCTTAAATGTAAACGGCAAGCCTTGCGGCATCGGCTCGCGCGGATTCCCCACAAATTGCGCTATATTTTTTGTGGTCTCATTATTTTTAGCGGCCGCAATACGCTGCTTTATCGAGGTATGATCGCTAGCTTCAGGGGTTTCGGCCATTTTCGCGCGAATGGGATTTAAATCAACATAAGCCATGCAGGCCGCTAACGCCGCATCGTCACACAGCGCTTGCGATTTAAAACGCCCCTCCCAGAACCGCCCCGTGCATTTATCTTCCGCATTGGCCATGCGAGCAATCGGTTCATTCAGCGCCTTCATAAACTTGCTAATATCAAATAGATTCAGGCGCCACTGACCAATGCACATTTTAACGGCGACTTGCTCGGCTTTATTCATCGGGTCCTGCCGAGCGTATTTTTGTGTGAGCACCGTACCCTTATAAAGCCGATGCCAGCGCTCGCACACCTCTAAATCCGTCAGGTGATGGGCCTCGGCAGCATTGATATGCAAGACGGTATGTACATGATTCGACATCACGGCATAGGCACACAAATCGATGGCGAAGACCTCAGCCAATAGCAATAAGCGGTCTTCAATCCACTGGCGACGATGCTCGTAGTCTTGCCCTGTATGGTTATCTCGGCCGCACAAGAAAGCCTTTCTAACACATCGACTGACACAGTGATAATAGGGCGTGGTATCTAGCGAAACCTGGACTTTGCGAGCCTTTGTCATGGTAATCACCTAGCGGCAGAGGGTAATACCTTAAGCCTAGCCAATGATCACTTTTTGTCCAGAATTTAGAGTGTGTGTCCGTTTAATTTCACACAATTTGAAATATAATAATTGCTATATATTCCACGATACCTCACTTTATGCGTAACGCCCGTAACACGCGCGAGCTTGCGAGTCGAAGTGCTTACGCTTGTTAGGCTTAGTCACAGTTTGCCACCAATGCGTGCAATGGACCAAATGACAAATACATAGACGCATGCAAAACTATTAATCCGCTCGCTAAAATTTTTGATTGATTGGCCCCGCGAAAAAATAGCACAAGAGCTACAATGCCCGAAACTGCAGAGAGAACAATGAAAACACAGCCAAGTAAAAATTCTATTATATCTGATATGCCATAAGGCTCGTCTGGAGCGATATACAGCTCTCCGTAAATTTCAGCACGAAAATAAAGCATGAATACAAACAGACCGACAGATAAAACTGCCAAAACAATTAACGATTTACTACCTCTAGCTAAATTCATGTATTTTAAAGAGCCTAACGCCCGGCTCACCAGTGCCCAAGCCGGAGAGCTTTTTGTGGTAAATTGAGTGCAGCGAAAACCACAAAAAGAGCGTAGGTTTGGGCGTCTGCGTGGAGCCGTTTGTTGAACCAAGCCGCTACGCGGCAGATTAAAGGGGCTTCTCGCCGCTGCCGATAGATTACTTAACCCTTTCATGTTGAAAGGGCCTCACAAAGGAATCTATTATGAACAAACGAGAAACCCGCAAATTCGATCAACTATACACCAAATTCCTTCGCGAATTAAAGCTACAAGGTTACTCTGAGGTCACTATTGACGCCTACACCAGAGGCATACGTCGTGTCGCCGAATATTTTGATCAGTGTCCCGATGCTCGCCTTGATAAAGATGACCTCAAGCAGTACTTTGCCGATCTACTGAAAACCCACTCTTGGAGCACTATTAAACTCGATCGCAATGCGCTAACTCATTACTGGAAACGAGTTCTGGATGTAGAATGGGATTGGGTGCTGATTACAAAACCACCCAAAGTGAAAACGCTCCCCGACATTCTATCCACCAATGAGATTAACCGGCTGATTGGCGAGTTTCACAAAACCCAGTATGCGGTATTTTGTTTTACCGCATACTCCATGGGCTTGCGCATCAGCGAAGCGCTTGGGTTAAGCGTTTCTGATATTGATCGTGAGCACAACCGCGTGCATGTTCGCCTAGGCAAAGGTAAAAAAGATCGATACGTTGAACTACCTGACGCAACGTATCACGTATTGCGCGCATTTTGGGCAACCCACCGACACCCCAAATGGATTTTTCCTAGCCAACAGAAAAATAAGCCTAACTCCCCCATGGATCGCGGCAGCGTACAACGCGCAGTGCGCGAAGCGGCGAAAACGGCGGGTATTCATAAACGCATCACTGCGCACACTATGCGGCACTGTTATGCCACCCACCTAATTGAGGCTGGACTTCCCCTCACCACGGTACAACGGCTAATGGGCCACGAGGATCCTCGCACTACCGCACTCTACATTCAACTAACAAAAACCATTCAGCAAGACGCCACCAAAACCATTAACACAATGGCCAATAAAATTAATATCCCTGATAGCTTGCGAGGTAAAAAATGAACCTCGCCAACATTATCGAACAATTTCGACGGCCCTTTTTAGAAAAATACGGACATCAATTACTACCCAGCCATTTACGCGCGCTTGATGCGATAACCGCCTGTAAAAAACATTGCGGGCACTTTACCTGTGAATGCACACACTGCCAGAGCAGGCAACAACATCCGCTTAGCTGCGGCCATCGCAGTTGCCCACAATGCCAAAATAATTCAGCGACCGACTGGCTAAACCGCCAAAAACAAAAGTTAATTCCTGCTGATTATTTCATGGTGACACTCACCTTGCCCGATCAGTTACGTCACTTAGCGTTTCACAATCAACATAGGCTTTATAGCCTGCTCTTCGAGTGTGCCGTGGATACACTAAAAACACTCGGGTTAGATACGCGGCACATGGGCGGGGATATTGGCATGACTGCGGTTTTGCATACGCACACGCGAAGGCTTGAATACCATCCGCATTTGCATGTCGTTATTCCCGGTGCGGCATTAATCAATAGAGGAAAGGCCTTTAAGCGTAGTGATTCAAACTATCTTATTCATGGCGATGTTATCGCCAAAATGTTTCGAGGTAAAATTCTCTATGCGCTGCACGAAGAGTGCTTTGAGCTGCCGAATAACATACCTGAAAAATGGGTGGTTAATGTCAAACATGTTGGCAAAGGCCTACCGGCTCTGCAATATCTCTCGCGCTACCTTTACAAAGGTGTGATTAGCCAGAAAAACATTACGCATTCTGACGAGCAGACCGTGACATTCAGATATAAAGATAGCCAAACGAATCAAAATGCAACCCGCACACTGGCGGGTGAGGATTTTATCTGGAAGTTACTTACGCATATTCTACCGAGACGATTTCGGCGAGTGCGAGATTATGGTTTTTTACATCACAACGCCAAAAAGAAGCTGACGTTTATCCAATATTTACTCGGTATAAAATTGCCCATGCTAGTCGAGAAAATAAAACCCATGATTCGATGCTGGCAATGCCAGCAGCCCAGCCGAATCATCGATATTCAACCTAAACGTATACCTATAAATTTTCGCTTTATGAAAACAACCTAGAGATTCAATTGGGAGATAAGTTAATCGATACCGGCGCCGCTGGGGTACCCACTCGCATGGAAATTAATAATGGCTATAATTAGACCGTATTTGAAGCTTAAAGAGCATCAATAAAGGCGCAACGCCACACCCTAAAACATCAAAGGCCTAAGTCACGCTATATTAAACGACACACTTAGGCCTTTAAATTCTTTGACAAGATGTAACCTGAATTATCTTTCTACTAAATAAGACCCCTTCGATGCCGGGCTTGTCCAACAACTGGATAAGATTGCGGCTTCGCGCAATCTATCCTTGTTCGTTATGCATTACCTGCGGTAACATACAATAGTGCTAAACGCATCGCACTTCTTGCTTTTACAAAGCTGATCACTCTTCAGCATCCGAGTCATCTTTGACTCTCCTGCACCGCTCTCGATCTCCCAGTAAATAGCCTTAGAATAACCTTTTTCTAAACACCATTGTGTAGCTGCAGGTAATTCACATTCAGCGCCCCACGATAGGCATCGATCCATCAAAATCCCGCGAATTCTAGGCTCGTCATATTCCTTTACATCTGCATAGGAATAAGCAGATATAAATAATACAAAAAATATCGATAACTTCATAAGCTTCCCTTATGCATAACGCCGCCAGAATGCGGCTGCTTTGTAGTTGTTTAAATTATGGCAGTCTTTTTCGCCGTAATTTAAACGACGGAAAAGTAGCTCGCCATTGCTGGCTTTGTTAAATTCTAACAGTCTCCGCCGCCACTATCACACCCCCCCCTACTGCCACTAACACCAGAGTCATGACCCCCAATGCCATTTTTTGAGGGTTTAGATGATGATAAAGGAACTCCCATTTTGATTCCGAAATATAGAGGTCCAACAAAAGGGATAACCCACAAAATGAGTATTTTAATTACCTTTTTTCTATCTTCATCATTCGACCAGTTCCAAATTTCATCGGTTATCCTAATGACGTATGGCATCGAGAAAACGTAGGCCAGCATAAATATGATCAGAAAACCTATGACGTTCTGCATTTAGGGCTCACAAGAAATTTAACGCCAAGCTCAGGCGTGCGCTTTAGCGCATCGCCTGAAGCTTATTGTTATGTGAGGGGTGCTAGATCACCACTCATCATCTTCACTTTTTTTCATGGCGGTTTCGAATGAAAAAAGCAAGGCATCAACATCGCGCTTCGCATCTTCTTCTGTGTAGAGGGTATAAATATTCCCTTTAGCGTAAGTGAAAGATTCTGGTGTAACGGTGATTTTTGATGCACCGTCTTTCACTCGCACCTTGATAGTCGCGTAAGCGCGCCGTGCGGGACCGTACTCACTAGCGTTCGATACTGTCCCCAACAAGTATCGGCCTGAAATAGTTCCAGACTCCTTATCTGTAAACTGAACAACCGAATCGGCGTTGTTGAAAGCATCTACCATCCAGTTGTTGGCTCTAACATATAAAGTATCCTTTTCTGCGCCATCAACTTCCACGACGCGCTCGGACGGAACGCTTTCCGTCGTCACCATCGTGCAGCCTTGAGTGAATATAGAAATCCCGACAAGCATAATTAGTATTATTTTTCTCATATTAAGTACTCCATTTATTGGTTTTTCAAGTTCAGCACGATCACGCGCCTAGTTCAAGCACATAACATTATATTCTGCGTCATGGTCATATATAGGAATATGTCTACATATAGACCTTTATGTCTACAAATATACCTAAATGGCTAGATATAGCCATCTCCCAGCACCAAGCTTGTGTCTATATCTAGACATTTATCGGCACCACCTTCAACAATCCGATCTTTAAGTCCTAGGCTTATGGCAGTATTTCGGTTCGTTAACCATAGTTTTCCCTGTTGGCTCCACTTTGCGCCTGCTTGTTTGACCTTGAGCCTCAAATCGTTTTCATGAAAGCTAATGGCTAGCGCAACGATTTCCGACCTTTGAGTGGCCAAGTGGGCTCGCAGGCAGAAATCTTTTTGCGGAGCAGGGCGCCTATCAACTTCGATTTCAATGGTGGTGATGATCTCATCGTGAGAGCTATCATGCCGATACCGCACCGCGACCAGCTTATCGCCCCATTGGCGTTTAAACCGTTGTGCACCTGCTTGATCATTGCGAATGGTCTTCGTTACTTTCATAGCGTCCTGCCATTGTGATGTAAACGTGTTGTTGAGTGTAGGCGTAGTCTATCAATGTGTTCACCTTCAGATTGACTGTTAGTCTAGCGACGGCATCCTGCATTACCACAAGCGTCGTTATATTTTTTGCAAAATGCGCTGTTCGTTAAACTTTGACCAGCTTTCAGTGAAGGCTTGGGCGCACAATAGCAGGGACAGACAGTCAACTTGCTCGCATTTCATCACTGCCTATTTTGCATTGCCCTCGACTGGGAACACATTCCCCAATAACTATCAAAGCGGCAGGGCGAAGCTGGCTGAAACCCTCAGCGCAAGGGACTGCGCTGCGGAGCCTACAGGGAAGTATTTACGGCGAGTTTCAGCTAGCTACACCCTGCCGCTAAGCCTGAAAGTCACTAGCCTCACTAAAAGCCCAGCCCCATGAACTGGCTGGTGAACTAACCGGGAACACCCATAACGCAAACCACTAGGGTCAAAAAACTTAGTGTGCCCCAGAATAATGAGCGAGTCTGTGGGATTGCGTGCCAGAATAATTAGCTTGTTTACCCTTTTAGCGCTAAAGGCTACCCGAACAAAAAACCTACTTGGGCCGCCCAACGGCTAGCGCTGGCGCCTATAACCACCACGCCCATAAAATCCACAATATGTTATTGAACATATTTTAAGCCGTGCCTACTGTGGGACCTCACCTCAACCACAGTTAGGATTTAACCATGGAAACACTCAAACTCTACGGCCCCAGCTTTTCGTCTTTTTTACGCAGCATGCGGTTAATTTGCCAATTTAAACAGCTGCCACACGAGGTCACACTGGCGCCATTTGGCGAGGCGATACGGCCCTTTAGCGATCAACATACAAACCTGCACCCCTTTAAGAAACTTCCCGTACTCATCGACGGGGAATTTGTATTGCCGGAATCGTCGGCCATTGCGGCCTACCTAGACGCCAAAGCGGGACCATCCATTTACCCGCAAGCCCCCAAACTCAAAGCAACAACAATCGCGCAAGCCAGTATTATTGCGCTGTACGTATCGAAGCCCACCATGGGCAATATCATGTTGGAATTTTTTATACCCAAAGGAAGGGATGGGCAGGTTCGCCTAGACGTGGCCAAAGCTGCGCTGCCAGAAGCCGAAAGAGTGCTCCAGTGGGTGAGCGATAGCATTGGGGATCAGAACTTTTTTGTGGCTGAGCAGTTCACCCTATGCGATGCCCTACTTGTACCCATGCTGGATTATATGAGCCAGCTTGAGCTGCCCTACAACCTTTTGCCGAAGTTTCCACAGTTGCAGCGTTACCTGGCATTTCAACAAAGCCAGCCCTACTGCGAAGGCATTTTAGGGCAGCCGGATTTATCTATATTGCAACCTAGGGGCAACTGAGAGTTCACACATAAATAGCACCTAAAATGCATCGCTCACACTAAGGCCAACGACCCTCTAGATAGCTGCTAGACTTAATTATCAGGTGATGGTTGGGCCAGCTAAAGCACATTAATATTAAGGGCACCTCTAAAAATAGTAATTTTTGTGTGAGAGCAAAGAAGCACCGCCCGGAGAGCCGCAGTTTACGTGGTGTAAATGAGGACTCGAGGACGGAGCTGATGCCGCTATCGCGGAAAAAGTGCATTTTTAGAGATGCCCTTAACACGATAATAAAAAACACCCACCTAAGGTGCCCGCAGCATCGTTGCGGGCACCTATCATTGCCTAGCGCGCAAGCGCTGTAAATTCTGCCGGCGTCAACTCAAAACTAAAACCAAAACTGTAAATAAATCCGACAAAAAAGTTTTATACAATTTTACAATTTAAAAACATTACTTAAAGTATCATCTCCTTATCGCTGGTGCCAAATATCCCAATACGGTGACCTTGAAGGCTGAGCACGAATAACGCGTTCAGTTGGCGAATATTTTTTACAAGAAACACGCTGAGAAGCCCAGCACTCCCGCCTGCCGCGCATAAGCACGTATAAAAACATAACAAGAGGAGCGCATTAGAATTACCAAGACGTGTTTACTACAGCAAAAGTTATAAAGCTAAATAGCAGCATAGATAGCGCTAAAACAACTGTCGCAGGTGTAAGCATTTTCGACAAATAATAAATTATTGCACATTAATTACGTTCAAATAATTAATCTAAAATTTAATATTTCGCGACTCATAAAAATTTCATTAATATTTTTCGGTATTTTCGATATTAAACTTGCAATGCACGCATCAGAAAGACGAAAATGCCCCGATTATTTTTAGAGATACCCTATCGACTTCCGGAGAAAAACGTACGTGGACATTTCAGAAATTACCGAACGCACTCAAAAAGTTTTAGGTGAAGTAGGCGCACTCGGCGTTGCCATCGAAACAGTGGGCGAAAACGACGACCTATACGAAGCAGGTTTAACCTCTCGCGCCAGCGTTAACGTAATGCTAGCGCTAGAAGATGAATTTGATATCGAATTTCCAGACGATATGCTCAACCGCCATATGTTTCAGAGCATATCTTCAATACGCGATGGTATATCGACAATTTTAGAAGAGGATAGTTAATCGCAATGGAGACCTATGCGTCACTACTCGAATCAATACAGCGCATTGGCGCTGAGGTTGCCAGCCAATTTGCGGACGATGTTGATCAGGCATCGCGCTTTCCTAGCGAAAGCATGGCCGCGCTTAAAGAAGGAAAATTCTTAAGTGCCGGTGTCGCCAGCGAACTTGGCGGTGCGGGGCTTAATATAGAACAACTGGCATCGTTGTGCGCCAACCTTGGCCAGCACTGCTCGGCTAGTGCCATGATTCTAGCGATGCATTACATACAGGTAGCTTCAATTGCCCAACACTGCAACGACGAAGCGCCATGGCTAGACTACCTGCGCACACTTGCTAACGAACAACGCCTTATTGCCTCTGTTACCTCTGAAGAAGGTGTCGGCGGCGAAATGCGCCGAAGCATTGCCGGGGTAGAAGCTAACGAAAACAGTTTTACACTCTTTAAAAAGGCTACCACCATTTCTTACGGTGCCTACGCCGACGATCTTCTCATCACCGCCCGCCGCAACGCGGATGCCGCCGCTAACGACCAAGTGTTAGTGCTGGCTTTAAATGGCGACTTCACCATTACAGAACAAGGCACATGGGATACCTTTGGTATGCGCGGTACTTGTAGTGCTGGCGGCCACGTTACCGCTAAGGGCGCTAGCTGGCAGGTGATGTCGCAAAATTTTGCCGATATTGCCGGCGAGACCATGGTGCCCTACTCCCATATTTTATGGGCAGCGCTTTGGCTTGGCATAGCTACCGATGCACTCAGCCGCACCCGCAGCCTTGTACGCAAAAGTGCACGCAAGCAACGCGGCGATATACCGGTAGCAACGCACGAACTCACCCGCATTTATTCGCAACATCAAGCCATGCGCGACGGTTTATTTGGCGTGATTCGCGAATATCAAGATCTACTCAACAGCGATCGCGAACAATTACTCGGCATGGCCTTTGGTATTCGCATTAACAATTTAAAACTCGATGCCTCGCAACACGTCTTGAATATTGTTTCGCAGGCCATGCAGCTAGCCGGTGTAATGGCTTACAAAAATGGTACACCCTTTAGCTTGGGCCGCCACCTACGCGATGCCCACTCGGCGGTTTTGATGATTCACAATCAGCGCATTGTTGAAGCCAATGCCTCTATGCAACTTGTCCTTCGCGGCAACAGCGACAGACAACAAGGATTTTAAAATGAGCAGAGAACAAGAACAGAAAGTCTTTTTAGATAACCTTTTAGAGCACGGCTTTTTTATCCCAATGGGCGAGCCTGGCTTATTTGGCCGTACATCCAAATTCGAAAACATTATTAAAGGTTTAGAAGCCTTAATTGTTTCGGCCACCGGTGAAGAGGAAGTGACTTACTTCCCCCCCGTAATGCCGAGAAAAATCTTAGAAAAAAGCGGCTTTATGGATAGCATGCCGCACCTAGCAGGCTTAGTGCATTGCTTTTGCGGCAACGAGCGCGAACTGCCAGCACTAAAAGAAAAAATGGCAAACAAGGAAGACTGGGGGCAAATGCTTTCCATGACAGACCTAAGCCACGCGCCTGCCGCCTGCTACCCGCTTTACCCCACCCTTAGCGGTACACTGCCCGCAGGCGGCCGCCTTGTACACTTAGGCACCACCTGCTTCCGCCACGAGCCATCGCCGGACCCTACCCGCATGCAGTCGTTCCGCATGCGTGAATTAGTGCGCGTAGATAGCGCCGATAACGTGTTGGATTGGCGAGAATCGTGGTTCGAGCGCGCCATCGACTTTTTACAAAAATTGGGCCTTAAGCCCGAGCGCGTTGAAGCTTCGGACCCATTCTTTGGTCGTGGCGGCCGCGTAATGGCTAATAACCAGCGCGAACAAAAATTGAAGTTCGAGCTAGTGGTACGCGTTTACGAAAACGGCCCATTGCTAGCGGTAATGTCGCTTAATTATCACCAAGACCACTTTGGTACCCAGTTTGAAATCAAAACAGCCGATGGCGAAACCGCACACTCGGGCTGCATGGGCTTTGGCTTAGAGCGCATAGTGTTGGCGTTAATTCAGCGCCATGGCTACGACGTTAGCGCATGGCCTAGCGAAGTTACCGCATTGCTGGGCTTGTCGTAAAAACTTGGCGCCGCACCCTTTACCGCGGCGCCTTTGGTTTTACACACCCGGAGGACAACAGCCCTTAAGAAGACATACTATGCCAACTAATTCCCGCATTCCTGCACAGGCTTCGCTTTGGCAGCTCGATGTTGCCAGCTACACGCCACATAGCCTACATGGCCCCGATCGAAACTTTGTAGAAAGCAATTGCTACATCGATATTTGGGTAGAAATGATTCATGCCGCAGGCCTAGAGGTTTACCCATTCCTAGCATTTACCCTAATTAGCGATTTTGAACACGACCAATGGACATTCTACAAACCGTCTTTTGATGATATTCAAGCGCTTTACGGTATTAGCGTACACGAGCTGTATTTATGGGGTGGCCTACATCAACAAATTGCACGCCATTTGCAGCACAACAAAATGGTATTACTAGAAGCCGATGCCTTTTACCTGCCAGATACGCAAGAAACCGACTACCAACAAAACCATGTGAAAACCACGATTGGCATCGAGGCCATTGACCTCGAAAATAAGACCATGAACTATTTTCACAACGCCGGCTACTACCAGTTAGAGGAAGACGACTTCAACAGCATCTTTCATCTCGATAAGCCCACCATAGACGGCTACCTGCCACCTTATTGCGAAATTGCCAAACTGGATAATGTGCATAAATTACCCGCCGAGCAAATGCATAAAAAGGCCCGCGCACTGTTAACTCATTACATGGGCTTACTGCCCAAAAGTAACCCCATTGGCCGCTTTAAAACCGGCTTTGCCGACGAGCTTGCCTACCTGTGCGAGCAAGGCTTAGAAACCTACCACCACTACGCTTTTGGATCGCTTCGCCAATTGGGTTCGGGATATGAATTTACCGCCTATTTTTTACGCGAGCTACAAAAAGCCGAAGGCCATAACCGCCTAGAGCCAATAGCCGCAATGTTTGATGACATATCGGTTACGGCAAAAACGCTAATATTGAAAGGCGCGCGTATGGTCAACCGCAAAAACATTAAAGATGTGAGCGCAGACTTCGACAGCATGGCCCAACACTGGGATAACGCAACGGCCGCACTCAAAGAGCAACTTGCGTGAATACCCCACAAAATGCCAGCGCCGCGCTAGCGGCCACACCATTTAATGTGGTCGCGACAGCGGGCACCTGCGTTACCGCTATAGCGCAAAGCGCTTGGTCCTCGATAGCCATAGCGCCAAACACCGCCACTGAACCTGCACAACTAGAAACCATCACGCAAACTTGGAGCCCGGGCCTAGATGCATTTGCAGCGCAAGGGATTAGCGCCACCGAACGGGAGAATTACGACGTTTGGTACCGCTGCGGCTTCTCGCTTGATGATATCAGCCAATGCGAAACTCGCTTACGCTTTGAAGGTTTAGCCACGGTGGCCGAAGTCTGGCTGAACGGTATTCGCCTGCTGCAAAGCGATAATATGTTTGTGCAACATCAGCTCAGTATTAGTGCTGTTAGCCAAACAGAAAACACACTCTATATTCGAATTCTGGCCTTAACACCACTGCTCAATGCGCGTAAACCTCGCCCAAAATGGCGCACGCCTTTTGTTAACCATAAAAATCTTTCGTGGTTTCGCACATCTCAAATCGGGCGCATCCCTACATGGTCGCCACCGCCCGCGATTATTGGGCCTTGGTTGCCCGTTTCTGTTATTCAGCTACGCACACTAACCCTTAACGCTTGCCAGCTACAGTGTTCGATCGAGGGTAACCAAGGCGTCGTAAACGCGAATATCGAACTGCACGCACTAAACGGAAAAAGTATTGATAGCGTTCAATTGCAGGTAGGTAGCCAAAAAGCGCTGCTCATTAAGGCGCAGGCCAATGGCGATAAACAACCTCGATATACTGGGCAATTAACGTTAAGCAATGTTCAAACGTGGTGGCCACATACCCATGGTGAACCTGCGCGCTACGACGCTGCGCTTATCGTCACTATCGATGGCCAACAGCATATTATCGATTGCGACCCCTTGGGTTTTAGAACATTAGCGTGGAGCAACCTTGCAGCGGCATTAAATACTAAAGGGCAATTCAAAGAAGACTTTGGCCTAACCCTTAACGGCGAAAAAATATTTTGCCGCGGCGCTTGCTGGACACCTTTAAATATACACAACACTCACACTAGCGAAGCGCAATACAAAGAAGCACTGCTGCAACTACGCGATGCGGGCATTAACATGCTTCGCATAAGCGGTACATTTTATTACGAGCAAGATGTTTTTTATCGCCTATGCGACGAGCTAGGAATTTTAGTGTGGCAAGACTTTATGTTTGCTCGCTTAGCCTACCCCTTCGAAAATGAAGCTTTTTATGCTTCGGCCATTGCAGAAGCCACGCAAGTTTTACAGCGCCTGCACTTTAGGCCAAGCCTTGCCATTCTTTGTGGCAATACCGAAATAGAACAACAAACGGCCATGCTGGGCTTACCGCTAGAAGGCGAGCTACATAATTTTTTCCGAAAAAGCCTAGCTGATCTTTGCTCTGAAATTGCACCGGCTACTGCCTACTGGCCATCATCACCGGCCGGTGGCGACTTACCGTTTAAAGTCACCCAAGGCGTTAGCCATTATTTTGGGGTGGGTGGTTATCAGCGCGGGCTAGAAGATGCACAACTTAATAGCCCGCAATTTGCGAGCGAATGCTTAGCCTTTTCCAATGTGCCAGAAAACCCCGGCTTAAAACCCTTCCTACCCGACCAAGCTGGCTTTCCAACTCACCCAGACTATAAAGCCGGGGTAGCACGCGATGTCAGTTCCGGCTGGGATTTCGCCGATATTAGCGATCACTACATCGAGCGTTTATTTCATGTGGATACCCGGCAACTGCGTTATCAAGATCCACAGCGTTACTTTCAACTATCGCGCATAGCCTGCGGCGAAATCATGTCCAAGGTTTATGGTTTATGGCGCCGCGAAAGCTCGGCGTGTAACGGCGCGTTAATTTGGTTTTTGCGGGATTTACAAAAAGGCGCCGGCTGGGGGTTAATCGACTCTGAAGGTAAAGCTAAATCGGTTTACTATTATTTAAAACGCGCTTGGGCGCCGCTTGGGCTTTGGTTTGTTGACGAAGGGTTAAATGGTGTATCACTCAACCTTAGCCACGAAAAAGATATTCCATTAAATAGCGAGCTAGAAATTATTCGCTACCAAGCCAATGGCCATATTGCACTAAGCCAAAAAGTACCTGTTAATTTAACGGGTCGCGGCCACCAGCAATGGAACGTCGAAGCCCTGCTCCAACAGTTTTTTGATATTAGCTATGCCTACAAATTTGGCCCTAAAGAGTACATGCTGATTCATGCGCGCTTATGGTCTAAAACTGACGCCGATGCAGGCTCTAGCCAGGTGTTAAACGAGTGCTTTTATTACCCATCAGATATGGGTTTACAATTGCAGGCCGAGCCCGAGTTAGAAAGCACAGCCGTCGCCAATAATACCGGTTATTCACTAACGGTTAGCGCTAAAAATTTCGCGCGCGCCGTCGCCATTAATGCGTACCCCTATACCCCTAGCGATAATTACTTTGATTTAGCACCTAATAGCTGCCGTACCATTGAATTACAAGCACCCGCCGAACCCAAGCCATTACGCGGCTCAATTGCTGTTTTTAATAGTTTAAAAACGCATACCATTAATATTCAACAGAAGTAATATCGCTTGACTGAATACGCTAAACCCAAGGTCCAAACAATACCCGCTATCGCACATGCCGACGATGGCGCCATTCCATTTTGGATGGACGTAGAAGGCACAAAAGTATTCACTTGGTATCACCCAGCGCAAGGGCAAGAAAAGCAAAATCAAGCCATTGTGCTTTGTAATACTTTTGGCTCTGAAGCCATGCTACTGCACCCGGCTTACCGGCAACTGGCTATTGATTTAGCCGCACAAGGTTACCCTTGCTTACGCTTTGATTACCCGGGCACTGGCGATTCCCAAGGCTCGCCGCGCGCCCCTGAATTGCTCGCTAGCTGGCTACGCAGTATTCACCATGCGGTTGATTTTTTACGCAACGAATCCGGTGTTGCGCGGGTAAGTTTATTCGGTATTTTGCTTGGGGCAACACTTGCCGCCCATGCCGCCAGCCAGCGCAAAGATATACACGCCCTATTATTATGGGCACCTTACATTAGCGGTAAAAACTTTTTACGTGCAGTTAAGCTTCAAAGCAGTGTGATCACCGCCAATACAGACAACATCCGCCCCGCCGACTGGTGTGATGGCGATAGCGAAGCATTTGGTTTTCTTTTAACAAAAGAGTTTTCACAAGCACTTAGCACGATTAACTTAAACAAAATATCTGAAGCGCCCTGCAAACAAGCCTATTTATTTGCACGTGACACAAGCTCCAATGAAGCAAAGTTAGCCAAAGTACTCAGCGAGTTGAATACAGAGCTAACGTTTGAAGATACTGCCGTTGAGGATCTCAGTGCAATAACCGCAGAGATGCAAATCCCCACCGCAATCAACCAAAAAATAATATCGTGGTTGCAAGATAAGGAAAAACAGAGCAGTACTGACGCCATACAAAGCAGCAGCGACCCTATGCCGCTTGAACAGCAATACGCTACTGACTCATTTTCCGAAGAAGTGGTATTCCTAGATCATCATGAAAAGTTATTTAGCATAATCACTCACCCGCCTATAGAAATAGGAAATAACACCGGCATACTCCTTGTCAATGGCGGCTCCAACCACCGAGTAGGCATTAACCGCAATTATACCGAGTGGGCGAGAGCTTGGGCTGCGCAAGGTTACACTGTGACCCGAATGGATATTTGCGGGCTAGGCGATACACCACCGCAAAAAGGGCAAGCGCGCAATACACTTTATTTAGACTCCACACTCGAAGAAGTACGAGTAAACATCGAACATCTTCGCAATACATTAGGCTTACAAAAAATCGTGGTAGCAGGCCTGTGCGGCGGCGCCTACCAAAGCCTTAGGTTTGCATTAACATCACAAAAAATCGACGGCATTTTACTGATTAACCCGCTTCGCTTTCAGAAACCACTAAAACTGGAAGACGGCAGAAACACACATAATAGTGTTCAGCAATTAATTGCAACGACTTCGTTTTTAGCATTCGTACTATTTTTTATAAACTATAAGAACTGGAGCACACTTAAGCGGTGGGGCAGAACAAGCCTAAGCTTGGTTAAACATGCGTGCCTCCAATTACTGCAGCAATTAAAAGACCTAGCCCAACCTAAAAAATGGGGAACTTTAAGCCGTTACAATTTAGCAGCCAAGGAATTAGTTACCTTAACAAAACGCGAAATACACGTTTATATTTTGTGCAGCAATACAGAAGTAATTTTGCCCTTCTTTAAGGCCGCTCTTGCGCGCTACCGGCGAAAGCTCAATAAAACCCCTTATTTTATTATGGAAGAATTAAGCAGCACTAATCACATTCTTTCGCCAATATGGAGTCAAAAAAAAGCTTACGAGCAACTATCCAAACAGCTTAAAATTGTCACTGAACGAAAAGACTAATACTAAGCAGCAATCAAAAAATTTTTAATCGAATACAAACTGCATGCGCAAACTAAAAGCGCTGCCCGTTTCCGGCAGCCTTATGTCACCAACATCTCCCGACACCAAATCGCCGCGCTGGTATTGTGCAGCAAGTTTAATTTTCTTAGTTGGGTAATAGGTTATCGCTAAATCGATGCTATTAGCATAATCCCTGTTATCGCCATAATCTAAATCGACGTAATTGACTCTAAAGGCAACTTCCAAGAACTGATCATTTTTAAAGTCGGGTTCTAACTCGCCATCTTCATAACGCCTGCCGTCGCCAACAAAACTAACTGCAGCCTGCATATAACTGCCATAATAATCAGGTTCATAAGTAGAATCTGGCTTATCGGGGTTATCATCCTCAAACACCCAGCGCTGAGAAAATAACTCTGCTTGTAATGTTAAATAATGAAATAGTCCAGCAATTTCAAAATTGCTGGTATTAATGGCATTAGGGCTAAGTTTCGTGCCTTTTATTTGGTCTTCAACACTGCCGCCAACAATAACCGCCTCGTGCCTCAATTTATTATCGGTGACGACCTCGTTATTAAACCCCATACCAAGGTGAAGCAGGCCATCTTTGTGATCGCCGTAAAATAAACGTGTGCGAATGCTTGTTACATGGCCTGGCTCGTAGTCTTTATCTTCCGCAGATCTAAAAAACCGGCCAAGCTCTACCCCCAAGAAGCTATTTTTGTATTGGAAGCTAACCCCAGGACTACGGCTTAGTGTAAAAACCTCGCTGGCTATCGAACGTTCAAATAAGGGCAGTGTTTTTGTGCTTTGCAGGTTCTCTAAGCCAAAGGGTACTTTAAAGCGGCCCAGTTTTATATCGAACCGTTTTATGGGTTCGTACGTTAGATACGCATCATCAAACTCTAGCAGCCCCTTATCGGCATTAACTTTAAACGACAGCTTATATTTTAAATTATCTTTAAGGTCGTCTTTTATCGAAAATTTAATACGCCGTAAATCCCAAGCGTAACGCCCATCTTCCTCGTCCGTAAAAATATCGCCTGTCGTATAGTGAGTATCGACAATGCCATAACCGTCAACATCAAATGCCGCGGCTGCAGAGGTAAAAAAAGCTGCAATGGCAACCAGAAAATAACAATATATCTTCAACGTAATGATTCACATTAATAGAGATTTAAGATTAACGGCCAAGCGAGCCGAACGCCTAAAGAACCCGTTTTGTATAGCCTGATTGTAAAGTGCAGTAGCTGTTTTCGCTAGATATACCCATTCAACAAATAAAACAGCACAAAGGGCTATGCTCCTTTGTGCTGCTTCGCTCAATGCCCCTAAAAACTCCCTAAGGATTTATAGCATTAAAACTGGGTGAAGTTGTCCATTCAAAAGCACCGGAGCCATTCGGGGTTCTGGCATAGCTTTGGTCTTCAGGAGCATCTTCGAATACTACTTGATCAGCAAATTCCAGCGCGGGGTTGACTAAGTAAACATATTCACCGCCGGCACTTAATTTAAAGTTCGCATGCAAGCCACCAAGCTCGTCGGCGTTATCATCTGCCCACACAACCAATGTAGCCCCAGCATCAATCACTGTGCCGCTAGGAAATGCCCATCGCTGTAACTGAGTATCTTCGTCGGTTAAATACCAACCGCTTAAATCAACAGCCTGAGCACTGTTATTGTAAAGCTCGATCCAATCGGCATATTCATCCAGTGCATTTGTTACGATGGTTTCGTTATCGGCAACCAATTCATTAATTACTACAGGGCTTTGCACTGCTGCGGCAGCCTGCACTTGATAAATATACACATCATGCTCTGCGCCTACCGGTGAATATGTCGCTGTACCGGTGGAGTTATTGGCAATCGCCTCTACGTAATAACGTACATATTCGCTTTTAGGCATGGGTGGAATAGTGGCAGTAAATTGCCCTCCACCGGCCATCATAGGCACTTTAGTAAAGCGCCCAGCAAGCCCAGTACCGTAGTAGAGGTATGCCGCCTTAACATTACCCTCAACGGTCGTTGATACTTCTACTGATTCTGTATCTTTTGGCCGCACAGAAGGTACGCCGGCGACTGCATCTACAACGCTAGTAATGCTCACAGCTGAGCCGCTCAGGTCGGCATGATTCATCAAATAATTGTAACGCGTGCTAAAGTAATCTTTTAGCGCAACAACTTCGCTTTCGAATTGCCCGTAGGAATATTCACGCACAACCGCAGGCGCTGCAACATAGGTATTAATTAAATCTTTATAGCCATCGATTAATTTTTCCGCTATCTCTGGTTTTAGCGACTCTTCCATTATAGTGCGGTAATGGGCCAAATAACGTTCACGCAATTCTGGGATATTGAACAGTTTATTCATTAACGGAAAATTAGCATCGTTCATTTTATACAACGGGTTCCAGCTCGTCGCTAAACGATCGTCCATTGCCGAGTTGCCATCGTATTCAATAGGCACTAAGCGCCCCGTAAACAGATCGAAATAGACGTAATAATCCATGCCGCCTTTATTGATATAACCGTCATCATCCGTAAAAATATTCTCAGTAGCGATAAACCATAAAGCGGCATCAACATCCATATATTGGTTAAGCTCTTCGATTGAGGTTGCATCGCTCACCGAGCCTAACGCATGGGCGGCATTAGCGAGGTCCTGCCAAGGGTCAACCACGGTAGCCGATTTAAGTGTGTAAGCATCTTCGTAATCACTGCCGTTTTCACCCAAATCATTCAGGGTAGACGTACCGGCACCAAAGGCGCCGCCAAATCCGCCACCAAAGCCACCACCGCTTGTCGACCTTTCTGCCCGCCAGCGGGTTGCATCACCATCAAAAAACCACTCTTTAACGTGGTCTTTTTCTAGCTTTTGAATATTGAGATAAACGCCATAATTCTCACCATTCACCACTAGGTTTACAAAATTTCCGCGTGCACTAGGAATATTTTTACGGGCCAAATTGGCATAGACCACTTCGCGCATTGACGATGGGTCTTCATAGCCGTTATTTAATTTTAATTCGTTGTAGCCATTAATATCTTGGCCTTCTGTCGCCCACTCTAAATCAATGGAAAAAGATTTTTTATCGCCCGCGCGCGAATAGCTGGTATTGCCGCGATAACGCACCCCTACTTGCTCTAGAGTTTTGTCTTTATAGCGTAACGTCGCGGGAATTTCGGTTTTACTGGCATAGTTTTGCGTCAACTGCGACTTAAAATCCGCTTGATCAAAATCGAGGTAAATGGTTTCGATTACGCTTTCATCATACAGCTTCGAACTGTAAAAACCGCCTTGCTCCAAGCGTTCGCCATCTTCACTAATGCGAAACTCATCCGGCAAATCAACAAACTGGCTAACACCACCGCTACTGCTTTGTGCCTGGCTGCTAACAGCTAGACTACTCGAGGCTTCACTGCTCTGAGCGACGCTGCTAGAACTCACCACCACGCTTTCACTACTCGATGCAACCGACGCAGGTGAACTGGATGATGTGCCTGGGTTAGGGCTACCGGTGCAAGCACCCAATAAAGCCGCGGTAACGGCGAGAGGCAAGATACGCTGAATGTTCATAAGTCCCCAATACTAAGGTTATGAGAATGATTCTCAAATTTGTTTACCAATATAGTATCAGGCCAAATATGGTCGGATAAGATCATATTTGGTGTAAATTAACAAAAACATCACTGCGTTCCATTTTAGTTCTAGGTTTTGCGAGCCACAGCACAAAAGGCAAGTCGCGCACTTAAGCAAGCCGTAAAGAACAGCTTGCCGATATCCCCGCAATAATCCCTAACACCCGATAGCCGACGCTTTATAAGGTTTGCGGTAAATGCTATTGTTTCGCGTCGAAATTTTGACCATTTGGGGCATTGTGGCATTGGGGCACGTTACCCACTACCGGCATAAGCACAGCCAATATCCCGCATGATTACTCGCAAGTTAGACAAACAATAACAATGAGGTAGACCATGTCTTCAACTTCTTCTCACAAGCTCTCTTTTATTGAAAAGAGCGGCTATGCGATGGGTGACGCCGCCGCAAACCTAGTTTGGCGGGGCGCACTTGCCTATATCGCTGTTTTTTATACCGATACTTTAGGCATTTCGGCAGCCGCAGCCGCTACATTACTTTTATTGGTGCGTTTATCCGATGGTATTACCGACATCATAATGGGCATGATCGCCGATCGAACCACCAGCCGCCACGGCCGCTTCCGCCCTTGGATTTTATGGTCCGCACCGGTATTGGCATTATTTATGGTGCTCGCGTTTACCGCGCCCGATATTAGCCCTGCCATGAAGCTAGTTTGGGCTTACTTTACTTATATAGGCCTAACATTAGCCTACACCGTGAATAACGTACCTTATTCTGCCCTTATGGGTGTGATGACCCCAAGCCACACCGAGCGCACCGTGCTTTCGGGCTACCGCTTTGCAGGCGCCTTTACCGGCGGGGTATTGGTAATGAGCTTTACACCCGACATGGTGGCTTATTTTGGCCAAGGCGATGATGTTAAAGGCTACCAACAAACGTTTTATGTCTTTGCTGGCTTGCTCGTTTTGCTGTGTGGCATTACTTTTTTTACCACCAAAGAACGCGTAGAACCGCCCAAAAGCTCTAATGGCCCATCTGGCTTTGGCGAAATGTTTAAAAGCATTGGCTTAATGTGCATTCCCTTGCTGGCCATGTCTTGGTTTTTTGTTCAGCGCGACCTTATCAGTGGTATTGCCTTTACCCTTATTATTGGTGGCACTGGCTTTGTGCTTAGTAAATTTATCAAAAAGCCAGAAAGCGAAACCACCCAATCACAGCGCGACCTTATCGACCTACTCACCAACAAACCTTGGTTGATGATATTAGGCTTAGGCCTGTTCACCATGTTCTATAACGGTATTCGCTTTGGCACTGTGGCCTACTACTTCACGCACTATATGGGCGATGCCAGCTTGGGCGGTAAATTCTTCTTTGCGACGACTGTCGTCAGTATGTTTGCCGCTATTATTGCTGGCTACCTAACCACCTGGCTGGGCAAAAAAGCACTTTTTGCCATTTCGCTTATTGTTAGCGGGCTTTTCACTTGCGGTATTTATTTTGCCAAGCCCGAAGATGTTTCCCTAGTATTTGGTTTAGGTGTTTGCGCGGAATTCTTCGCGGCCTTTATGCCGGTACTGGTCTTTAGCATGCTGGGCGACGCCGCCGATTACTCGGAATGGAAAAACGGCCGCCGCGCTACTGGCCTGCTTTACTCGGCCGGTACTTTCATCCAGAAAATGGGCGGTGGCTTCGCCGGTGCTTTAGTACTGCTGGTACTGGCCAGCTACGGTTACGTCGGCACAGACCCAGAAACCATCAGCCAAGCCAAAGAAGGCATGGTTAACCTAATGAGCTGGATCCCCGCTATTTTCTCTTTCAGTGCCTTAGCATTGTTGGTTGTTTACCCCCTAAACACCCAACGCATGGGCGAAATCGAAAGCGAACTTCAAGCGCGCCGTGCAGCAGCTGCCAAATAGCGCTAAGCACACCGTCCCTTACTAAAACCGCCTTAGGGCGGTTTTTTTATGCGCCAACTTCCGGTAAAACTGTGCAATGCCGCGCCGGCAGTAACGCAAACGCTTTATTGCATGAATCCGAAATGCTATCGTGCTGCCACGTCACTCCCCGCTGGCAAAACAAAGGGGATAATTCAAATGCTCGGCGCTAGTACTGGCCTGCATTTCACTCCCAAATAATAACGAGATATATATGACGATGGAGTCATCCAATAAGCTTTCTTTTGTAGAAAAGAGCGGTTATGCCATGGGCGATGCCGCCGCGAATTTAGTCTGGCGCGGCGCACTGGCTTACCTCGCCGTGTTTTATACCGATACTTTAGGTATTTCGGCAGCCGCAGCCGCTATATTGATGTTGGTTGTTCGCATTTCAGATGGTATTACCGACATTATTATGGGCATGATTGCCGACCGAACCACATCCAAATACGGCAAGTTTCGCCCTTGGATTATTTGGTCCGCGCCCGTATTAGCCTTGTTTATGGTGCTATCGTTCACGGTAATACCCGGCCTGAGCCCTGTCGCAAAAATTGTTTGGGCTTACTTCACCTATATCGGCCTAACGCTGGCCTACACCGTGAATAACGTGCCCTACTCCGCACTAATGGGCGTAATGACGCCAAGCCATACCGAGCGCACAGTGCTTTCGGGCTACCGCTTTGCAGGCGCCTTTTGTGGTGGCGTACTGATGATGAGCTTCCTGCCCGATATGGTCGAGTACTTTGGCCAAGGTAACGATGCCATTGGCTACCAAAAAACCATGTATATTTTTGCAGGGTTATTAATTATTTTATGCGGCATTACCTTTTTCACTACCAAAGAGCGCGTAGAACCACCCACGCCCAGCGGCTCACTTAAAACCGAACTGGGCGACCTACTGAAGAACCTGCCATTCATCATTACCCCACTGCTTGCGATCACGCTGTTCTTTTATTATCGCAATTTGGCTTCGGGCATCTTCTTCGCCGTCGTTATCGGGGCCGCATGGTTCATTATTCAACAGCTCATCAAAAAGCCTGAATCCGAAATCACTCCCTCGCAGCGCGACCTTGTAGACCTACTCACCAATAAGCCTTGGATCATGATTTTAGGCCTTGGTCTATTTACCATGCTCTACAACGGCGTGCGCTACACCACCACAGCCTATTACTTTACCCACTACATGGGCGACAAGACCTTAACTGGTAGTTTCTTTCTCGCTACCATGCTCACCTCCATATTCGCCGCCCTTATCGCAGGCTACCTAACCACCTGGCTGGGTAAAAAAACCTTATTCAGTATTTCATTAGCCGCCAGCGGCGCCTTTGCTTGCGCAATATTTTTTGTTAAACCCGATCAAGTTACGCTGATTTTTGCACTGGGCATTTGCTGTGAATTTTTTGCCGCCTTTATGCCAGTATTAGTCTTTAGTATGCTCGGCGATGCCGCCGACTATTCCGAATGGAAAAACGGCCGCCGCGCCACAGGGCTGTTTTATTCTGCCGGCACATTCATCCAAAAAACCGGTAACGGCTTTGCCTCGGCACTTGTGTTGCTGGTTTTATCCGCCTATGGCTATATCGGTAGCGACCCAGACACCATCGCCAATACCAAGCACGTTATGGTCAGCTTAATGAGCTGGATCCCTGCGCTATTTTCATTCGTCGCTTTGGGTTTGTTAGTGGTCTATCCGCTAAACACCAAGCGCATGGGCGAAATCGAACACGACCTTGAAAGCCGCCGCAAAGCAAAAGCCTAGGGCTAAAAAACTAAAGCAAAGCCGCCTTCGGGCGGTTTTTTTATGCCCGTATAGCCTGCCTATTACCCAGCTTAGCTATTTTTAGCTTACCTAAAGATACAAAAGCGCCCCTATATATTGATAACCATAACGAGCCCTACATTAAGCATTTACTTAAAACAATACCTACAAGGCAACCCGCAACACAGTTATACAATTGCTTACATTTAGGTGCTGTAACGTCTTTGTAGAATGTGATAATTGTTTCAACAATTCGAGTGCAAAGCGTTATCATTACGCATTCATCAATAGCTAAACATTAAGACCAAGGGTTACCTATGATCTCTCGCCGCCGTTTTATTCAAGCACTTCAAGGTGCGTCTGTTGGGGTGCCGCTTTACGCCCAACTGGCACAGCGTGCTATTGCCGAGAGCCAACCTGCACAACCCAATATCCTGTTTAACTTCTTCCCTGAAGGCATTACACCAGAGCTGTTTTTCCCACAGGCTGGGGCCATTAGCCAACTGCCTGAAATGAGCGCCCCCCTACAACCGGTTGCCCAGCACTGCACGCTGATCGACGGCATCAGCATGTTCGGCGCGGCCGATATTCATGCCAGCCAAGCGCACCTGCTAACCGGCGGCGACGATACATCGCTAGACAACTACCTGGCTGCCGACTTAAAGGGCAAATCCTCTAAAGCCTTTGGTAGCTTGCGCTTTGGGGCTTTTTCTAACCAGCTTTCGCAATACAGCAATAGCTTTGCTGGCGGCCAGCAGCTGCAACACGAAGACAGCCCCGAGCTTGCCTACAAAGTTTGTTTTGGCAGTGGCCCCAGCCGAGAAGATGCACTGGCGTTAAGCGGCCTAAAAGATACCATCGGCACAGACGCCAAGCAGGTGGTTGAACAGCAATTAGATGGCCTTGCGAGCATTGCCGCCAAAATTCCCCCGCTGAATTTGCGCGGCCTAAGCCCAAACCGTAACTATTCCGATGTAGAAGCCCCATCGGATATCGCCACCGTCGTGGATATTCAACAAGATATTATCGCGATGGCATTAAGCTGTGGCCTTAGCCATTGCGCCAGCTTTATGCTTGGCCACGCCAACTGGCCGGTAACACCGCTAGACGGCAAAGGTCGCACCTCTCCCAATTACACCAAAGAAGAAGCCACTCCCTATATTCAGTGGTATATGGAGCGCTTGCACAGGCTGCTAATAAAACTACGCGCACTACCAGGGCAACACACAGCATCACTGTTGGATGAAACCTATGTGTTCACCTATTCCAACAACGGTATTCTGGTGGACGATATGCACGACCGCATGCCGTTTATATTGAGCGGCGGCCATCACTTTGGGCACCAAGGCGGTTTTACTTTAGATTATCGCCAGCACAGTAACACCAACGTGACATCCAGCCGCGAACATCCCGCTGAACTTGTAGGCTTACCCCATACGCAACTACTGACATCCATTGCATTAGCAATGGGGCTGCATACCGACGGCATAGGTATTCCTGAGGCCAGAGGCGGCTTTAGCAATGGCCCGCTACCCGGCTTTTGGCAAAGGAGTACCGTGTAATGCGCAGGTTAATTAGCTTGGCAACAATTGTGCTCGCGTGTGGCGCATGCAGCAAGGATGACGTAAAAGACTTGGTGACACCACCCGATGCAGTCAGCAACCAAAGCTCTAGCCAAGGCTTACCGCCAACTAACAGCTCTAGCTCGTCGAATGAATCACTCGACATGAGCTCCATGCCTACATTCTCATCAACCGCCTCACAATCAAGCATGGCCGCATCTTCGTCATTTGCCGATATGTCGTCTTCCGAGGCCGCTAATTCTTCCTGGGAATATACTGCATCTTCTGAAGCTGCATCCAGCAGTCAAGCGTCATTCTCCTCAGAAGCTGCCAGCAGCCAAGATTCATCCGAACCGGTAAGCGCTATGCCCGATGGCGCTCAATTATTTAGCGAGCAATGCGCAAGTTGCCACAATTTAGACACTAACCTGCCATTCCAAATTGGCACAAATTTATCGTTTACCGAACTACACAACACTATTAGCAATACCATGCCCTTCAATAAGAGCAACCACTGCACAGGAGAATGCGCAATGGAGCTGGCTTATTACATCGAGAATATGCGCCTTTAGCGTTTCTCTTCTTAGACTTATAAATTGAGCAGCGCCAAAAGCTGCTCGGCGGGCCATACAGCCTCAACCTCATCCGCTAAGCGGTCTAGCTGCTTAAGCTTATGTGCCTGATAATCGAATGCTTTAACATCAGGCGAACCGGCCCAATTCAGAATGCCCTGTAAAAACGCCTGATTGTCAAAAACACCGTGCAGGTATGTGCCTTTAATCGCACCATCTTCACTTTGTGCGCCTTCGGGCTGATTGCCCTCTAAAATAAATAACGGCTTATTCAGCGCCGCCCCCGTACTTTCACCGGCATGAATTTCATAACCCACAACTGCACTGCCACTGTGCGCGCACACACCCGCTACATTACGCAGTGTTTTTTGGGGTTGTAATGCGGTGTTTAAATCTAATAACCCTAAACCTTTACTGCTACCGCCGGCAATGCCCTCTACCCCAGTTGGGTCACTTAACGCTGTGCCCAGCATTTGGTAGCCACCGCAAATACCCATAACGCGGCCGCCATAACGCAAATGTTTTTGAATAATAGGCTCCCAACTTTTATCGCGTAGCCAAGCCAAGTCATCCTGCACGTTTTTACTGCCAGGCAAAATTAACAAATCGCAAGCACCTAATTCTTCAGGCGTACGCACATAGGTTAAATTCACATTGGGGTGTAAGCGCAGCGCATCAAAATCGGTATGGTTGGAAATTCGCGGATAAACAATTACCGAGATATTCACGGCGTTGTCGCCGGCATTAAATTGCTGCGTGTCGATCGAATCTTCGGCCTCTATATACAGCTCTTGAATATATGGGATTACCGCCAAAATGGGCTTGCCGGTTTTTTCCAGTAACCAATCGTTAGCGGGTTTTAATAAAGTTTCGTCACCTCGAAATTTATTAATGATAAAACCTTTTACGCGGGCTTTCTCTGTTTCGCTTAAACACTCATAAGTGCCGTACAAATGCGCATAAACGCCACCACGGTCAATATCGGCTACTATCACTACAGGGCAATCGGCCGCCTCGGCAAAGCCCATATTGGCAATATCACCTTGGCGCAAATTAATTTCAGCAGGGCTACCAGCGCCTTCTACAATCACCGCGCGGTATTGCGCCGCTAAGCGCTGGTGCGCCTCTAAAACAATGGGTAATAGACTTGGCTTTTTATGGTGGTAACCCCAAGCCTCTAAATTGCCTTGTGCTTTACCCAGCACAATCACTTGCGCACCGGTATTGCTATTGGGTTTTAGCAATACCGGGTTCATATCCACATGCGGCGCCAAACCACACGCCAACGCCTGCACCGCCTGCGCGCGCCCAATCTCACCACCCTCGGCCGTAGCCGCGCTATTAAGGGCCATATTTTGGGGTTTGAAGGGTGCAACACTCACACCATGCCGATAGAGTATTCGCCCAATGGCAGCAACTAATAAACTTTTACCAGCATCGGAGGTGGTGCCTTGTACCATTAAAGTATGGGGGGATTTCATTGATGATTGCGCCTAGCTGAAATTGGCGGCAGTTTAACACTTGTTATTGTGGATTTATTCTAGGTAATAAAAAATCCGATATTGAGTTACACGCGCTCAATACCGGACTTTCTAAATTTAATTTCCCGTATATATCAGCTGCGCACTATCGCCGGCCGTTAATGTTAAAAGGTTGCCCTCAATAGAAAAAACGACTGGGCTTGCTAATACATCAGAAATAAAATCAACTTGATCCTGTAAATCTTGATTATCCGCGTTTGGGCAAAAGATTAAGGTTGTCCAACCCGCCCCCAATGTCAGAGTATTATCTACTATCTGATACTCGCCATAGGTGGTGTTGCAGTCAATGCTACGCGAGTATGGAAATGGCGTGTCGAGCGCTGAGTATGTTGCATCATCACCAAACCAAAGGTGATCATTTGCACCTTCAATTGGGCTAGTTTTTTCGCTCATTTGATAGCCATACTCTTTAAGCGTCCATTTAGTGCGTAGCATAAGGCTTGCTTGCTCAGATAGCTGCGGCACAAAAGCGGCGCACGCTTCATGAATAGAGGAATCCCGCATGCAGTTATTTTTACACGACTGTGACTGACTATCGATCCGACAGGCATCATCAGTATAGCTCACGCAAAAAGACCCTTCGGAGGGATTATCTCGTTCGCTTGGATGGCAGGGCTCAGGAATGGAGTGACCACAAAGGCCGTTAAACAAGAGAACGTCACCTGGCTCACATTGCGATTCACTACTGGTCGCAGTGTCCTCCGCGACTTGGTCACTACCATCAACCGGTGCGCCATCGCATGCAGCTAAAGTAAATGTAGCCACGATGATAAACAGCATTGTAAAAACCTGAGTAGCTTTCATTAGTTTTCCTTATTTTATATTTTCAGATTAATTGATTAAACCATCAGTTATCCACAGCACCACAAATTCATACATGACTAACACCTACTGATATGGCGCTTCTATTCCCGAAAACAAAAAAAACAGAAAATGTGTTTTTTTGTTAAGCGACATTAGTAGCTAATAAGCGCAAATATAGCCGTAAGTAGATTGCTCGATAGTTTCAAGGTAGTCCGTATGAATATCTATAGTGCCATTAAGATCATTAGGAGCAGGAGCAACAGAACTAGATGATTGCACGCTGCTTGAGGAGCTAGCAGTACTAGAGCTTAATGATGACGCGCCGTAACTTGCATCTACAGTAATTTCATTACTATTTCCTGAGATATAAAGATCTATCCCGTCGCCCACAACATCACCAGCAAACCGGTTTGAACCAGCACATCCTTGAGTAATATCGTTTCGCCATTCGGCATTTTCTATAGAAAACTCATAAGGCCCAGGGTCAGTTGTGCGAATGACCAAACCTGTAATCTCAGAAGGATCAATAGACGGGTAATGCGTTGCTAAGTGAAAAATTACTCGCGTGCGCTCAATACCCGGCTCAACAATAATTTTATAACCCTCCGGTACACTGCATTCGCCATTACCACACACGGGCTCTATGGCTACAGGGTAATCAAAGTTTTCTTCTGGGGTAACAAAATCGAAAGAAATAGTCAGCGCCGGCCATTCGTCTAGGTAATTACTCATGGTAAAAGGAACGTAGATATAGGCTCCATTATCATTATTAAATTTTTCGTAAAAGTTGGCAGGAGAATTAATACCCGCCAATGTATTAGCTAACTGAATAATGTGGCGCCTACCGTCAGGCAGAGCCACTATCGCGAACAATTCAGAATCCATATAAAAAATTTGTTCTGGCGAATGGGGTAAGTGGTATTGGTGAAGCTCACTATCTACAGCAGCAGACGCGTACTCCACAACCTTGCCCGTCAAGTCAATTACAGCTATGCGTGATGTATTTTTATCCAATGCAACATCATAAAATCCTTTACGACTAGCACTCAATGGTAGGTTATAAGGTTCGCCAGAAAACAGAGAAATTACTTCATTATTGTGCGATACAACAAAGTCACCATCAGGGGATACTTCAAGCTTGTCAGAAAAACCCTCAACCGAAAACGGCGCACCCTCGAATAAAAAACCACCTCGGATATAAAAATACAAAATTTTCTGGATATTATTATCGATATATGATGCAAGTATTCCTTCTTGAGAATTAACACCCTCTATTTTCACTGGCGCCGCAACATCTAATTGAGAAACAAAGTCTAACGAGTTACGGTCATACACCATTAATCGTGGTTTTGATGATTCGATGGATAGAATAATAAAACCATCATTGACTACTATGTCAGCCAGGAACTCACCTCGCTCTAATTCGTCAATATATAGCTGATCAGTTAGTTCTTGAGTTTCTAGGTCAAATATAAATACAGTTTCACTATAAGCATAAGCGGCATACAAAGCACTCCCATCAGGCGATATTGCTAGACCTTGTATATTATCGCGAGTAGCCCAACCCCAAACACGCTCGCCAGAGTGGATGTCGATTGCATCAAATGAAATCCCTTGACCAAATAAGTACATCAGCCCTCGCTGGTGATCAACAATTGTGTCGCCAAGTTCTTGTGTACTGTCACCCCACACCGGACGTTCGCTTAATGTCAACACATTATAAGGTAACGAGCTTGAAGAGAAATCTACTCCTGTAGAAGAACTAATCACAACAACCTCGCTGCTCGTACTTTGATTCCCCACAGAGCTAGAACTTGATACCACTACCGAGCTAGAAGAACTATTCAATATACCCTCATCATTAAGGTACGGAAGAAGGTCCAATGCGACAATCGAATACTTCCCAGTATCATTTGAAGTAAAGCTTTGCCGATGAATAACTACAGCAGAGTTCTTAATCGGTACTATTCGCTCAGCCGAACCCAAACTGCTATTCGACCCAATTCTACGAGGGTCGTTGGTAACGCCGTAGTCTAGGGAGTTTACGCGCGCATCAAATAGACGAATATAATTTCTATCATCAAGGCTAATTGCATAATCGCTATTCTTTAAAAACTGAATATCTTTAAAATACAACTGACCGTAGTCGATTGTGTCGGCGATGGTGAATGCATCTTTATTAAATAATGTGCCTTTCGCCGTTATTAAGATATCACTAGAACGGGAATCACTGACAAAATCGCCAAGAACATCATCATCGAACAACGACTTTTCTAACAGTGCTATACCTTGATTATTCACCGAAAAACGCCACAAATTGAATCGATCATTACTTATGGCAAATAGCTGATTATTGCTGATTATCGTTAGCTTACTTTCCAGCGGCATAGCGATTTCGTCTTGCAATGCACCGGCCGCAAGATCATAAACCAACGCTTTTTCAGCACCCGTGGAAAACGACAATACCGCGTAGCCAGCGTTAGTCACAGCCAAGTCATAGGGCACATCATCAAGCTGAACAGTGTCTACCAACGATAAATCTTCGGTGTTATAGATATTCAGCGTAGCGAAGTCTCGCGATGCAACAACAACTAAGCGATACCCTTTAAGATACGATATGGCTATCGGCCCTTCTGGGACATCCACACTATTCAGTAATTGCCCATCGAGCAAATCCAATTTATATAAAGTCGATTTTTCATTATCAATAGCAAAAGCAATACCCGTGGTACTGTCTGATGCAAAGTCATCCATTGAAAAATCCCAGTTAGTGGTAACGTTGTACGATAAATTAATGCGATTGGGTGTTTCTGGGTAAGGTGAATAATTCAAACTTGAGTAGCTGCTGCTTGATACCACTACGGAAGAACTTGAGCTGCTAATGGGCGCAAAACTGCTGGTGCTTTGCGCTGATGTTACTGGAATTGAACTGCTGCCATAAGTACTCGAAACACTAACACTATGGCTTGTTGTAGACGCATCGCCCACCGAGCTGCCTGCAACTGAAGAATTATTAGTTGCCGCTGAACTTACAGCAATCGACTCGCTGCTAGTGCTTTGCGCCGATGTAACTGGCGTTGAGCTGCTTGCAACGACTGAGGCGCTTGATGAACTCACCACCTTAAAGGGCGAAATATCTAACTGAGAAACAGCTAACCCTTTAACCGAATGAATCACAAATTCACCCTGTTTAAGGCTCAATACGTGCTCTGCTTGACCAACAACCGAAACATCAGAAAGCATTCGCGGGCTTAAAAGGTCCCCCTCAATATTGAAATTAGGCTCCATGTCATAGAGTCTTATTAAACCATCTTGCCCAATCGTTAACGCCAAATCGCTATTCGGTGTAAATGCGATGTCCCGTAAGGCCACGGCTTCAGGTCCCATCGATGTCAAGCGGTCGTCTTGTCTATTGAAGTAATCGCCTTGTGCGGTAAGGAAGTGATTTCCATCGGGTGACATCGTCAACCACTCACCAATGTTCGAACCCTCACGATACGGAGCCTCATTCTCTAACACCGTCCCTTTAACTATTGCGTGCTTCCTGTAGGTATTGGGCTCTGCAAGGCTAGTGCTATAAATATAATCTTGAGACGCCGCCAAATAAGAATTCACTGGAAGCTCAATACTCGAAATACTACTTCCACTAATATAAACAGAAGAAAGGAACGGCTGACTTTCGTCCGAACTCGAAAAGACAGCAAATCCTGTTTCATGGACCACGACATCAAAAGCATCAAAACCTAATGCTATTTCATTGGTCGCGACCATTAAGTTTGCATTAAAAACTTTTGCCCGGTGCGTACCATCATTACTGGTGGCAACGATGGTGGCCGCCGGCCCAGAAAACGCCACCGCGCCAGCGGTGAAAGGCAAGGGCAGCTCGGCCAGTAAATCACCGGTTACAACATCCACTTTAAAAATAAAATCTAAATCTTTGTCAACAATATAAGCGTGACCAGCAACGGCATCGACAGCCATATCCGTAATATTGAAGTGCCAGCTAGGGTAATAAGTGCGTACAACTTCAATACCACTAGAGGTAGGGCTTGCTGAAGAGGTCACAACAACTTCACTGCTAGAGGTACTAGAAACGGTAGGATGTATGCTGCTAGACAGCTGCTCGGTGACGCTCGACGATTGGTGGGGTTCGATGGTAACCGTCGCACCATCACAACCAGCCAACCCCAATGCCGCAAGCGCTACAGCGCTCGTCTTTACAGCGCTTAGGCTGCACCATCGACTCAATAAAGCCTTCATATTTTGCTCTCCCTTAATCATCCTGTTATCGCCCATTAATACGGGCTGCATTGCTACCACCGGTATAACCTGTTCAAACCACTATTAACAGCACTAAATACCACAGCTTGCACCTTGTCGCACACACGGTTAGGCAATCACGTGACGCATGCAATGTTTTACTGGGCGCACAATCCTAGCGCGACTAGAAGCCGAAAGATGTAAAACTTTGTAACTGCGGGCGCTAGACCATAATAATTACTCAAAATCACTCACTTGCTATGCCCGATCTCAACAGGTAGTGTCCTCACTTTTGGCACTGCTATGAAGTTTTTGCACACATCAGACTGGCATCTAGGCCGGCTTTTTCACAATGTTTCGCTACTCGAAGACCAAGCCCATGCCCTTTCGCAAATTATTGGGCTGGCCGTAGAGCACAATGTAGATGCCGTTTTAGTTGCCGGCGATATCTACGATCGCGCCGTACCGCCCGCAGGCGCCATAGCCCTCTTGGATGAAGCGCTGCATACCCTCAGTAGTGTGCATAACATCCCTGTCATATTGATTAGTGGCAATCACGATAGTGCAGAACGTCTCGCTTTTGGCGCGCGCCAATTAGCCAGCCAAAATGTGCATATCCTGCACCAATTAAAAGACAGCCAAAACCCCGTCACAGTCAAAAGTAAGCTCGGAGAATCGGCAGCTATTTACGGTATTCCCTACCATACACCCGAGCAAATACGCAGTGACTTTCAGCAACCTTGCTCCACATTTGATCAAGCCCAACGGTTTATGGTGGAACGCATTCAATCTCAGCCGACAACAGCTGATTTTCAAATTTTGATGAGCCACTGCTTTGTTGATGGCGCCGATGCTTGTGATTCCGAAAGGCCGCTATCCATTGGTGGCGCAGACCGCGTCTCAGCTAGCCCAATGGCCCATTTTGATTATGTTGCGCTCGGCCACTTGCACGGCCAGCAACAACGCGGTGCGGAACATATTCGCTACAGCGGCTCGCCATTAAAATACAGTTTTTCTGAAGAAAACCACCATAAAGCGGTCACCCTTGTCGAACTCCAAAAGGGGCAGCCTGCCAATAGCCAACAGCTTGCCATCAAACCGCTACGCAATATGCGCACGTTAGAAGGTAGCATCGACGCTTTAATCACTAATGCAAAAGACGACCCTCACAGTGAAGACTACCTCGCAATTACACTTACCGATCAGCACGCCATATTGGATGCTATGGCTAAGCTTCGCTGCGTTTACCCGAATGTATTACTCCTTGAAAAAACGTTTTTACAACGCGAACAGCAACTACCACAAAGTGGGCAACGCCTACAAAAAAATACCTTAGCAATGTTTCAAGATTTTTATCAAGAGCTACAAGGAACGGCATTGACGCAAGAGCAAGAACAATACCTAGAGCAAGTTCTAACAGATTTGAACAAACAGATATCTCAAGGAGACCAATAGCATGAAGCCGCTACAACTTTCACTGCAAGCTTTTGGCCCTTTTGCACAACAACAAACCTTAGACTTTTCACAACTTGGAGACTACCCGTTATTTTTGATTAACGGTGCTACTGGTGCCGGTAAAAGCACCCTACTGGACGCGATGTGCTTTGCGCTTTATGGCCAAACCAATGGAAAAGAGCGCGACGCTACACAAATGCGCTGCGACCATGCCGATCAAAACACCATAACCGAAGTCGATTTTATATTTTCAATAGGAACAGAGATCTATCGTGTGTACCGCATGCCAATGCAAGAGCGCGCCAAAGCACGGGGGGAAGGCACTACAACGCAACAAACAGAAGCTTCACTATGGCACATCGGTGCCACGCACAAGCCTATTGATAATACGTCCGATATTGAAGGCACATTAATTATCAGCAAAAGTGCACAGCAAGTGAACCAGAAAGTGATCGAATTACTGGGTTTAAATGTTGAGCAATTTCGACAGGTGATGATTCTACCGCAAGGTAAATTTCGCGAGTTTTTACTTGCAGATTCTAAACAGCGTGAAGACATATTTACCACACTTTTCCAAACAGAAATTTACACTCAACTGCAAGACCAGCTCACTAAAAATGCACGCCATACTGAAGCTCAATACGAAAAACTCAAGCTAGAACACAAGCTAGTATTAGAAAACGTTGAAGCCGAAGATAGCGATGCATTAACAATACGATTAACCCAGCAAAAAGAAATCACTCAAACAGCACTTGATACACTAGAAAAAAATAAAGCCCTACGCGATGCAAGCAACAACGCACTACAGCAAGCGGGCACACTGAATACACAACTTACGACACTAAAAAAATATCAAACAGAATATGCTGAGCTGTTAAGCCAGCAACCTGAAATAGAAACACTTGAACAGCAGCTTAAGCGCAGTTTATCGGCCAGTAAAATCAGCCACATCAAAGAAACCCTTAATGCACTAATTCAACAACAACAGCAGGCAGAACAAAACATTGCCAACCTAAATAGCAGTATTACAAACCAGTATACTGACGTTGCTAGTGCCACAGCTGAGCTAAAAAATGCTCAGCAAGCTGTAACTAAATCCGAACCCATTAGCGCTGAAATTTTTCGCCTACAACAGCTGCAACCCAACGTTGCCAACCTGCATAGCGCAACAGAGCAATACCATTTATTACTGCAAAAATATAACAATGCAAATGATCGCTTAAAAAACGAAACGTTAAATATTTCCAGCCACAAGGAGTCACTCGATGAAACAGAGAAAACACTAAAAGAATGGGAAAAAGTTAGCTATCAGCTACCTGCGCTTATAGCACACAGTGAAAAACAAAAAGTACGTATTCAGCAACGCTCTCAATGCTTAGCGCTGAGCAAAAAAATTGAATCAAATCAAGTCGTTATAACCCAACATGAAGGTAAACTTAGCGAATTAAAAGCGCAAGGCCTACAGCTAAAAGAGCAGCTCAACCAAATAGAATATCGTTGGCATACGCAACAAGCAGCGGTGCTTGCCGCAACCCTCAATAAAAACCATCCCTGCCCAGTATGCGGTAGTTTAGAGCACCCAATCCCTGCGCAACATGAATCAAAAGACCTTATTAATACCGATACCATTAACACCCAACGCGAACAGCTCGAAAAGCTACGAGCTAATTATGCTCAGCAACAAAACACACTCGCCCAGCTGAATGCACAGCAACAACAAACCCTAAAAGAAAAATCAGCTTTAGACGATCTAATAGGAATACCTGAGCACCCTCTAGAAGAAGAGCAAGAGCAATACGCAGCACAACTTTATGATATTCAAGGAATGAATCATCAGATTAATGACATCCCCAAGCTTCAACAGCAGATAAATTTACTACAGCAAAAAATTGCTGATGCTGAAACCTCCTTCAATACTGCGCAAGCACAATGCCACAGCCTAAACACTGAACTCGTTCGCGCCACAGAAAAAAAAGAACAGCTGGAGCAAGCGATTCCAGAAGACCTGCGAGATACCGCTACTTTACAGCAGCGCATTAATCAGCATCAAAAAATACTCGAAGATACCAAGGCTCACGAAGCGAGCTGTAAAAAAGCATTGGAGCTAGCACAACTACAACTCAACACACTTACCACTACACTGCAAGAACAAGAAAAAGGCTTTCAATCACTACGCCAACGAGTAACGCAAGAGACTCACAGCTGGCACGCTGCGCTAGAGCAAAATAGCTTTACTGATGAAGAAGTATTCAAGCAAGCGCAACGCAGTGAAGTGCAGCAAAAACAGCTAACAGAGCGCATTGATACGTACAATCAAAAAACACATCAGTTAGCAACGCTACTAAAAAACCAAGAATCTTTACTTGAAGGAAAATCAACTCCCGATATCGAAAAGCTTACCGAAGATTTTAAAGTTAGCGAGCAACGTTATAAAGTTCAGCAACATCAATGGCAGCAACATCAATCAAATCTAGAAAATTTAGTACGCGCGGATAAAAAGCTACAGGCTATTGCAAAACAACGGAAAAAAACTGACAAAGAATTTGAATTACTGGGCACTCTAGCCCATGTTGCCAATGGCAAAAACCCACAAAAAATTAGCCTGCAACGCTTTGTACTTGGCGTACTATTGGATGATGTACTCATTGAAGCCAGCCATCGGTTAATTAAAATGAGTAAAGGTCGCTATCGCCTTTTACGCAATAACGACCGCGCCAAAGGCAATCGCGCATCAGGCTTAGAATTATTAATTGAAGATAACTATACCGGCATTACTCGCAGCGCTGCGACACTATCGGGAGGGGAATCATTTTTAGCCGCACTAGCACTCGCCTTGGGGTTAAGCGATGTTGTACAAGCCTATGCCGGCGGCATAAAACTAGACGCACTATTTATTGATGAAGGCTTTGGTAGCCTAGATCAAGAAGCACTTGATCTAGCAATTGATACTTTAATGGAGCTGCAAAGTAGCGGGAAAATGATTGGTATTATTTCGCACGTGACAGAACTAAAAGCCCAAATGGCGTTGCAGGTAGAAATTATAAGCTCACCCAGCGGTAGCGCATTGAATATCAAATACTAAATTTATGAATGTTCACAGCTAGCCATATAATGCTCTAACGAGCATTCTTTACTATGCTCAAAATACTGATCTTGCAAATTCGCAGTCTCAATACGGTCCAACCGAAAGGCGCGGTAGGCTTGGCGTAGACAGCACCACGCAGCTAACGTCCAAACATTCCCCCAAAATAATAACCCTAACGGGTATACCAAACGCTGGCTAACCGCGCCTTTTGCATCGGTATACTTTATATCGGTTGTTATTTTCTTTTTAATGGCTTCTCTCAGTAAAGCGCTGGGGTTTTTGCTATCAATAAAATCAGGGAATACCGGAACCTTAAAAGGCAACGTATCGCCAATGTGTTTTAGCTCTGACGGTAATGCACCTACAATTTTATGCAGCGCACTTTGTGCCGCTAGGGATAACTGGCTATCACTCCAAGCTTTTACCATCTTAACGCCCAGCATTAGCGCCTCGACCTCATCGGCATCGAACATAAGAGGCGGTAAATTAACGGAACGGTGAATGCGGTAACCCACACCGGCCTCACCTTCAATAGGAATGCCAGAGGATTCTAATTTTTGAATATCGCGATAAATAGTTCGCAACGAAACGCCAAATTCATCCGCTAATTGTTGCGCTGTTAATACTGTACGGCGGTTGCGTAATAAATTAACTAACTGTAAAAGGCGTTCCGTTTGCTTCATATCAACTTAATCAATTTTTCAGTGAGGCGCTATTGCGGCGGGGTTTGGTGCATTTCTGGATACACTTGCGTGGCAATGTCCGCCTGCATACACACAACACTAGAAGGTTCAATACAGGCCATAAATGCCGTCATAAAAGGCTGGTCCATCACATTATCAGCAGCCCTAGCGGCTTCAGCGCAAGACCAATAGACACAATCGAGCCACTCACCGTCTGCCACTTGTGCTACCGAACGATATACAAAGCCCTCTGTGGCAAGCATATACGCATCTATTTGCGCGCTAACCACTAAAAAAGCATCTTTTCCTACTTCGGGCTTGGTTTTGAAGTGATAAGTTTTAACGATGTTATTCGACATACTAACTCCTTAATACTGAATGGTTTGAGCCCACAGCTTAATACGCACTACTGACACCTTATGTCAGTAGTGCGTATTAAGGGCATCTCTAAAAATGCACTTTTTCCGCGATAGCGGCGTCAGCTCCGTCCTCGAGTCCTCATTTACACCACGTAAACTGCGGCTCTCCGGGCGGTGCTTCCTTGCTCTCACACAAAAATTACTATTTTTAGAGGTGCCCTTAATTACGTAGTTCTACCCATTCCTCCTTTGCAAAGCCATCGTTACACTGCTTTTTTTGATAAGAGCTTCCCCATGCAAAGTCATTCGTTAACCAGCTTTGGGCAAGAGTTGACATACTTCAAACAGTTTTGTCAAAAGTACTACCGCGCCATTATCATTATTTGCGTGGCAACGGTTATGGTTGTTACCGAGAGATCCTCTTCAATTAGCTGGTTTCCCAGCACACATTACGAATCATTAATTTTGTATGGCCTAATACCCTTAGCACTGTTGATTAGCTTAGGATATCGCACGCCACATTCACTAGCCTTAAGTATTGGCCATTGGCGTTTCTGGCTACCCGCCAGCTTACTTTATCTAGCTATTGCTATACCGCTGGTTATTATCGGTACACAAAGCGCTAGCATAAATCATTACTACCAGAAGGAGGGTTTCGATTTTACCGCTCACGTCTATACAACCTGCATCTATTTATTGGGCTGGGAATACTTTTTTAGAGGTTTTTTATTGGCGGGCCTTAAAGAAAAGTTTAAAGAGGGCGCAATACTACTTCAACTGATTCCGTTTACATTATTGCATCTAGGCAAACCCGATATAGAAACGTTATCATGTATTTTGTCGGGCTTGGTGTGGGGCTATATTTGCTACAGGGGCAATAGTTTTTGGCCCGCATACTTTATGCACTTATGCGTCAACCTATGTACAGTATTACTCGTTAACGTATAAATATTTCTTGCTTAGCGCCGCAGCCATTATTTTTACAAAAAATGGAGCTTTCTTGTGTCAAGTCACTGCCTAGTACATGCCAATATTGCTTTAGCTAAATTCCCTTTTGACAGCCAACAAATGGCGAGCTTCTTTGAGCAGGTCGCGCGTATTAACCAAATTGGCTACGACACTAAAGGCTTTGTCGACGAACCCGAATTAATTGATAAAGGCAGCTGCTTCAACCTAAAAACCGCAGTTAAATCACGAAAGTATTCACAATCGCTTACCGCACCTGACCTCCGCTCAATCGAGCTCATGACCAATAAGGTGACTACGTCAATTGAGCGAAACCCAGTCACGGCAATCGCTCACGAATCTTTTCCGCGCTGAACTGCGGTTTTTAGGTTCAACGAACCCCACTTATTAAATGTAACGCGCTGGCAGTCTATTGATGCACTTAAAAACTTTACCTACCGAAGCGACCACGCTACCGTAATGCAGGCACGCAAGCAGTGGTTTTTACCGCAAGAAGGCGCTAAATACGTATTATTTTGGCTACCGCCCAGTCAGTGCCCAACCGAAGAGATGATCGCAAAGCGTATCGCAAAAATCACACACGAAGGCCCAACTGCGCAAGCGTTCGATTTTAAAACTCCATACCCTACACCACCATAAATTGGTGCAAAAAAAACCCAGCGCATGGCCGGGTTTTTCGAGTGAACTTAAATGCTTAGCGCGGCTGCGCGCCACCACGCCAACCGGCAAAAATATCACCTTCTTTGTTAGGCATTTCAAAGCTGTTATAGCCAGCCACTTGGCGAATAGTATCCAGCACATCGGTGTGGTTGATACTCGGGTGCTGGAAGCCATCACCAATCACTTTTACCGTACCATGCGGTGAATTTTTCCAGTCTAGCGAACGACCCGTCACCAAGCCCACGTTATTATTCACACCACTGGCTAGGAACATCGGTATGCGCCAATGGTCGTGCGCATTGCCATGTCCCAAGTCAGAAACAGCCACAATAACAGTGTTATCCAGCAAGCTGCCGTTTACATCCGGCGTATTCGCGAGCTTTTTAATAAAGTTAGCAACTTCAGCCATCCACCATTTTTTAGACGATGTGTGCAGCGCTGGCGAGCCATGCGATGCATCGTGATCGCCCACACCAGAGCCAGGCACTTTAACTGGTGAAACAGAAACACCATAACTAAAGGCCATTGTCTTAGTAATGCCACACGATAAAGCGGCAACGGCAATATCTTGCTGTAGCTGCGAGGCCATCGGCAGGATGTCAGTTTGCGACCATGCCTCGTCAGTATCGTTACTGTTAAAGGTAGGCGCATCGCTAATATCAGGAATAATATTACATGCTTGCGCCATCATGTCTGAACCGCCATCGGCGAAGCTGGCCTCAAGTACAGACAAAGCTTCAGCGTGTTGCTGCAAGCGTTCGCGCTGGCCATCGAGGTTACCAATTTGGCTTTGAATACGCGCCAAGTCGTTTTTCGCAGCCGATAACATTTGCGTTTCAACACCGCCAGTACCTGCGCCTGCGTTAGGGCCGCCAGGCACTGCACCTGCAGCACCAAATAAGCGAGGGTAAACAATGCGCGGGTCACAAGCAGAATCGAGCGTGGTGCCGCCATCGTGGCTAATGCGCTTGTTGGCATCGTTGCCCCACATGGTGCCCACCCCCATTTGAACAGAAGGCACGGTAATACCGTTGCTAGCACGATTGGCCCAGTCTTCTTTGCCCATTAAAACATCAATAGACGAATGCGGGTCGTTTGCACCTAAGCGCCCTGTTAAACACTTAGCACAGCCACCTTCGTGCGTATTAGCCGCACCGGCGTATGCAATACCATCGATAAATACAAGGTTGTTATACACGCTTTGCAACGGTGCCGTCATACCCGGCAGCGAGCTACTACCCGCGTTAGGGAAGAACGAGTCGCCATCGGCCCCATTGGGGTGAAACAAAAAGATCGTACGCACGGGTGCAGTACCATTTTGCGCCATGGCATTTCTAGCTAACAAACAAGCTAATGGGTTAGCAGCTGTAAGCGAGCCGGCGGCAATTGCTTTAAATAAACTACGTCGTTTCATTACCGTATTCTCCTATTGGCGCTGCATAAAGTTTTGTGAAGCGACAATTTCGACCCACAAGTCTTTTAAAGATTTTTCCGCTGGATTCCAGCGCGCTACCGTATTTGCAATGGTGCAACTATCAGGCTTAGCTTCGCCGTCCATCATGCGCTGGAACTGTTCAGCCACACAAGAAGATGCCGACTGCATAGCACCTGTCGATAAAATGTCGGACAAATCTTGAAGGTTGCTAAACACGTGCGTATCAGGGTCTGTCATACGATACAAACCAGAGATAGAACCGGAGGCATCAACAGCCGCGCCGTTGGCTTCTGAGGTACGGTATGCACCCACGGCATCGTAATTCTCAAAGGCAAAGCCAACTTCATCAATAAACTGGTGACACGAAGCACAGGTCTCGTTTTCTGAGTGCGCGGTAAAACGCTCACGCGTTGGTTTAGAAGGGTCAAAAGGCTCAACCTCGCCCACATTAGCCGGTGGTACACCGAACTCTTGGCACAACAAGTTGTTGCGAACCAATAAACCGCGCTTAATCGGATGAGACTCGTCAAATTTAGAGTTTCGCGCTAATACCGCACCTAAGCGCAAAACACCACCGCGCTGGCTACCGGCAGCAATTTTAGTCATTTGGTTGCCCGCGCCATTCAAGCCGTAGAAGCTCGCCAATGTATTGTTTGCAAACACCTGATCCCAATTGAGGAAGTCACTAATATTGTAGCCGTCGGCTAGCAACATTTCCTGCAAGAACATTTCTAGCTCTTGGTCCATTGCTTGCGCAACTTGCCCATTAAACGTAGGGAATAACTGTGGATCGCGATCAATATCTGCAACCGGGGCAATATGCAACCACTGGCGACCAAAGTGAACAAACTGCTTCTTGGCGCGCTCGTCGGCAACCAAGCTATCTACCGCTTGACGAATTTGCGCAGTATTGCCCAGTGAATTGCTCGCGGCTTTATCCAGTAACGCAGCATCAGGGGTAGAGCCCCAGAAGGTATACGCCAACAAAGCAGCGACTTCATATTGCGTTAAACGACCATTCGACCCAATTTCAGAGCGGTATAAAAAGTTAGGCGAGATCAACATGGCTTGCACAACATTGCGCGCACCGTCTTCATCATTAGCGCCCGCCTCAAAAATGGCTGTGTAGTCGTCCATTTCGTCGTTAATCAGTGGGCGGCGGAAAGCCATACGGCCAAACTTGCTAACAAAACAAGCACCCATATTTTGCTGATTACAGTTATTCGTCGATAACCAAGGCGTAACATTGGCAACTTCAGCAATCGCTTGCGCAGCGGCCCAATAACCATCTAGGCGCGTTGAAGTCACAGCACTCGCATAAGCGTTATTATCAAACCCTTTTACTTCGGTATCAGAACCAATAGTACGGGCCAAGGTTTCCGCATCGTTGCGGCCAAACAGATCGTTAATCGTATTAACATACTCGAACTTGGTTAACCCCCGTACGCGACGTGGCAAAACTGCCTCGCCATCATCACATGACACTTTCGGGCGAATAGACCACAAGTACTCAGCGACCGCAGTGGCACAATTACCAACACACTGCTGCCAAGCATTCGGGTTAACCTCAGACAAAGGCATAGTGTCGTTAATTTTCTTGGTTAGGGTCTCTAAAGAGTAGTTTTCAAACACAATTGGCTGCGACTCTTGCAGGCCATCGTTACCGTGACAGGCCAAGCAACCAAAATCTTTATAAGCCTGCTGACCGTCGTATTCGATATCGGAGTTGCCGCCGCCGTTATCCAGCTTGCTGGCCATATCAAAGAAATAAGCCGATATATTGTCTGAACAGGTTTGATCACACGCAGTTTCGCTATTATTCGGCGGCATATCAGTGAAGATGTAGTTTGCCAGCGCAGTTTGCGGTGAACCGTAATAAGCATTGGCATTGATAATACGTGGGTGGAATGCACCTGGCGCCTGCGCCGTAGTCTCATCAAACTCGCCATGACAAAGCGCACAGTTGTTATTCCACAAGGTGCGGCCATCACTAACATTGCCAAAAGTAGGGCCAGCAGGGCTCGAACTTGAGGCCGCAACAGAGCTTGAACTCACAACAGAGCTACTGCTTACCGGCGCCATAGAAGAGCTAGAAACAGGGTTGTTGCCACCAGAGGTTTTATAAACACGCAAACCCGACAAGGTTGCGAAGTTTTCAGAAGCGCCAAATTCAATGGTTAACTTACCGTCGTTAACGGCAATATCGTCAAAAACCATGTCGTATGCTTTTTCGCGGCCAATCACCTGAAATAGGTTCACGCCAGTAGCAACGGTTTGGTTTTCGATATCCACATTAAGTACGCGAACATTCTGCTGGCCATCGGCCCAGTGCTCGGCGAATAGCGCAACAACCGAATAGGTTCCCGTCGGTACGGGCAAATCAAAGGTAAACATGCCGTAACGGTGAGACTGGTAAATAGTGTCGTCATCCGTTTCGGCAATGGCCACTGGGCTATTAGCCACGCCGTTAGTTTGGCCCGATGTTGTCATGTAACCTGCAGGCTCTGCTTCGTACACTGTGCCATCTACACCCTCGTAGCGCTCGCCCGCCACGTTAAAGGCGTATTGCAATTGCGGAGCAGCAGCCACAGAACTGGAGCTTTGCACCGGTGCGCTACTGGTAGGAGTTGTAGCAATACTACTCGCACTGGAAATCACCACGTCAGAGCCAGAATCGCCATCAACGGGATCTGTGCCGCCGCCACAACCGGCAACAGCAAATGCCAACACAGAAGAAAGTCCTAGATATTTGACTTTACTCCGTAGCGAATTCGCCGTGTAGGCTTCTGTAACATTCCGGCAGTAATGCCGGGTCAGTGCTTTTTTCATAAGGTCCATGCCTCTATAACGCAAGCAATCTCACATTGCTCATTGGGGATGACTCAGGTCGCGCTAGCAAACTGCCAACAAACCAAATTAACTATCTCCAACAATTGTAAAGTGCCACCTTTAAATACGCGTTAACGCGATCACATTCCTCAGCGAAAATATTTCCACAACACTTTTTTTGCCAACAAGCACACAATTAATTAACGCCAAAAAAATGGCACACCTAAAAAATACCCCGCTACACACTTTTATTTTTTAACAAAAAATTGTTGAGCATTAAAAATACTTATTCGCTCATGAATAAAAATTTACCGTCCGTCATAAAAAAACACCAGAATGTCACCGGTGACATAAAAAGACATTTATAATTATTAAATTATAAAAAATTAAAAACACTTAAAGAAAAGCGCAAGAACTCATTCTTACACTTAAATAACAACACCAAAAAACAAACTAACGGCTTATAAAAAAACCGAAATAACATCAAAAATAATTACAAAAAAAATATAAAAGTTAATACAAAAATCCAAATTAAATATAAATACAGCATGTATTTATATTTTGAACAATAAAATCCTGGGTAAATTTAAAGCAAAAAAAAGCCAGCTATTAAGCTGGCTTTTTAATAATGCATTGCTAAAAACTATGCGCGATTACCGCCGCCGGAGCGCCCTGCTGAATTGCCTCTGGCAGGCCGAGCTCCGCCTGGGCGCCCACTGCGTGCGCCACCTGGGTTACCGCCACTACGGCTACGGGCAGGCGGTTTGCCTCCTGGGGCGCGCTGCCCATCCACATGCTGCTTGGGCTTTTTTGGCTTTTTCGGCTTGTGCGCACGCGGGGTTGGCGATGGCGGCACTTCGTGAACCGGCTCAAAACCACCCACGTAATCACGCTCGATAATCTTGCCAATAACCCGCTCAATATCCACCAGTTGGGTAATTTCATCTGCGCTCACAAGCGATACCGCCTTGCCCGAAGCACCCGCCCGCCCGGTGCGCCCAATACGGTGGACATAATCTTCCGGCACATTCGGCAAATCAAAGTTAACCACTTGCGGCAACTGGTCAATATCCAAGCCCCGTGCGGCAATATCGGTAGCCACAAGAATGCGAATTTTCCCCTGCTTAAATTCTGCCAAAGCACGCGTACGCGCCCCCTGGCTTTTATTGCCGTGAATGGCCGCCGCTGTAATACCTGCGGCATCTAGCTGCTTGGTTAGCTTATTGGCACCGTGTTTTGTACGGCTAAAAACTAGCGCTTGCTGCCAATCGCCGTCTTTAATTAAGTAAGTCAGCAACGCCGCTTTTTTGGCCTTATCCACAGGGTGAATCAATTGCGTTACAGCCGCAGCGGTAGAATTTTTTGGCGTTACAGAAACTTGTACAGGGTTTTTCACCAAGCTTTTCGCGAGCTCACGAATCTCATCCGAAAACGTTGCCGAGAACATTAGCGTTTGGCGCTCGGTGGGTAAAAAACGCAGAATTTTACGAATATCGTGAATAAACCCCATATCCAGCATGCGATCAGCTTCATCGAATACCAGCACTTCTAGTTGGCTAAATTTCACCGCATTTTGCTGGTACAAATCTAACAAGCGCCCAGGCGTTGCCACCAAAACATCTGCCCCGCGACGCAAGCGCATCATTTGCGGGTTTACCTTTACGCCACCAAAAACAACAGCAGAACTTAATGGCAAGTGCGTCGAATAAGCTTGGACGTTATCGGCCACTTGCGCAGCGAGCTCACGCGTTGGCGTTAAGATAAGCGCACGCACTTGATTCGCGCTCGCTTTTTGCCCCAAAGACAGGCGATGTAAAATAGGAAGCGTAAAGCCCGCTGTCTTACCGGTGCCGGTTTGTGCTGCCGCCATTACATCGCGGCCTTCTAAAATTGGGGGGATTGCCTGCGCCTGAATCGGCGACGGCGTTGTATAACCTTGCTCAGTAACAGCCTGTAAAATGGCTGCGTCTAAACCTAAGTCTTCAAATTGCATAAAATGTGTCACGTATAAAACGATAAATAACCATGCGGTATACGCACAGCCTTTATAAAGAGCCTAACGGCCGGGAGAGCAAAACAGATAAGCTGGAACTCGCAGCGCCAACCCTGCAGGGTTTAGCATCGCGCTGTAACAATACAACGGATTGCTCGGGAGAATTGCGCGCAGCTTACCTTAAGCCCTCACAATAGGCCACGACTAAGCGACGAATATCCTCAAGTACCGCTTTCACGCAAGAAAGCGCACAATACCCGCCTCACGTACTATTAAGCAGCCAAGCTTCACTTACCTTTACACCGAAGAGAAGCCCCTAAGCCGACAAAAACACCATGAGCTACCAAACACTAGACACCCTTGCAGACCTTTACGTACCGCTTTTATTTTTGTTAATGCTTATAAGTGTTGCGAGCAAACTTAAGCAACCCACGGTTGCGCTTAAAGAATTTTGCAGCATTTTATTATTGGCAGGCATTGCTTACGGGATGATGTTTGCCGATAGCGCGCAAAGCCTTTGGTCGCAACGCGGTTGGGATTACAGCACCCATACCGCTACCGCAGCGGCATGCGTATGGTATTTATTTTGGCTTCACAAAGGGCGGCGAACCTTGGGCGGACTATTCCAGCACAAAGCCGTGTATGTATTTTGGCCGCTTTCTCTAATTGCCTACCTCGCACTTATGCGCTACCAGCAATACCATTCTTGGCCAGACATGCTATCAACCTTGCTCGCCGTTTTACCGATTTACTGCATTCATTACTGGGCCACTCGCTAAGCGCACTTGTAAATGCTCATAAATAAAGCGCGAGTATTCTATTTATGCCCAAATACTAGTATAAATTACCCTTCTAATAACGCTTTTTTAGCCCAGCAAAAACCACCGCATTTACAGCATTAAAAAGTACTTCTTCGGATCGTATTTATGGGCAAATAGACCTAATAGGAATTCCCCCAGCGTTAAAATTTGCCTAAAAAACCGCCGAAAATCGCACTTAGCCCTACTTTTGTCGCAGGAGATGAACTAGCCATAAGAATAAATGGGGAGCATAATTGCCATACTTTAGAGCTAGTGGTAAGGAGCTCGCCCTGCATTCACAGATTAAAGCTTAAGGGCATCTTGAATAAATTGATTGGCTGGCCGGTGCTGCTGCACCCCATGGAATTGCACTTTGCTCACCACAGATTCACCACTTACTCCCGGTTTATGGAGTAACAAAGTATGAAGCCCTTACCATTCATACACTGCTTTTTTCGCCTGCTTTTGAGCTGCACGTTATTTACCGCGCTCTACTGCCCTGGTGCACATGCTAAACAGAATATTCTGCCGCAGCTTAAGTTCTCGCATATTGCGCAGAACGAGCTAGAAAGCATGGGCCACATTAACGACATTGCCCAAGATGCCGAAGGTTATATCTGGTTTGCTGCCGCCAAGGGTTTAGCCCGCTACAACGGCTACGAATTACAGCCCTTTCGGCACCGCTCTGGGCAACCAGGCTTGCCTTCTAACTGGGTAGAGCGCCTTTTAATTACTCAAAACGGCCAGCTATGGCTAACCACCCGCGAAGGCTATTGTCGCTACGACACACCGATGGAGCAATTCGATTGCAGCAAAATCACCATCACGACCCTTAACGAAAACCCCAGCTACGATTACTTATTCGAAGATAGCAAGCAACAACTTTGGCTAAGCAGTAGCGAAGGCTTGTTTATTATCGATCGCACCACCCTAGAGCCAAAACGCGTAGAAGACCCTTGGCTAAAAGCACATAGTCACAATGGCGACCACGTAGTCACTGCCATAGTCGAGGATACTCAAGGCCGTTTGTGGCTAGGGCATAGGGACGCAGGGCTAAGCCGGTACAACCCAACAACAGGCGAAGGCCTTAACTGGCAACAAGGAGAAGCAGGTCTAACCAGCAACAAAGTGCGCACCTTAACCCTCGATAATCACGAACGTTTGTGGGTCGGCACCCAAGGCGCAGGCATCGCCTTATTTGATATCAACACTAAAACCGCCCGCCCGTTTATACATAACGCATCAGAAAAGTCGGACTCGGTTTGGGACATACTTCAAGACCGCCGCGGCCTGATTTGGATTGGCGATGGCACCGGCGTGCACGTGGTATCGCCCATCGACCTATCCGTCGAAAGCCATCATTACCAAGAGGGTAAACCCCTCTCGCCGGGCAACTTTGTGGTTCGCAGCTTATTTGAAGATAAAAATGGCGGGATTTGGATAGGCTACTTCCCCAGCGGCATCGACCTTGTCGACGAACAAGGCTCGCAATTTGTGACTTACCGTCACGACCCACGTGACAATAGCTCACTGCCCGACGGCGGTGTATTAACCACCCTTGAAGATAAAAAAGGCAATTTGTGGGTAGGTGCCGGTTTTGGCTTGGGCTACCTCAACCGAGCACACAATACCTTTAGCCATTATGCACACGATCCAAACGACCCTACTAGTTTGTCTGGAAGCACTATATTGGACATGGTCTATGGGCAAGATGGTGAAATCTGGCTAGGCATATGGGATCGCGGGTTAAATCGGCGCGACCCCAAAACCGGAGAATTTCGACACTACTTACCAGAACCCAACAACCCCAACTCTTTGCTGGGCCGCGAACCTTGGGCATTACTGTTTGATAGTCAAAACCGCTTGTGGATTGCCACCGAAAAAGGCGTCAATCGCTACCGCCCAGAAACCGACGATTTCCAGCACTACCTGCCTAACGACATTAACGGCGTTAAAACCACTTCGCTTTACACCCGCGGCCTTTACGAGGACAAACAAGGCAAGCTTTGGGTCGCCTCTTTTGGTGGTCTTTTTCAGCTAGACCCAGAAACAGGGGACTTTACCCCCTATCTACACGATACCGATAACCCCGAAAGCATTAGCTCTAACATGGTGTCTTGCTTATTTGAGGACTCACATGGGCGACTTTGGGTCGGCACCGATGGTGCAGGCGTTAACCTTTTTGATCGCCAAACCGGCCGCTTTATCCGCTTTGGTGAAGCCGATGGCCTACCCGACCTATCCGTCAGCAGTATTCTGGAAGACCCGTCGGGGCAAATTTGGCTGGCCACCTATCAGGGGCTTGCGGTATTAGACCCCACCCGCGGGATCACCAACCATTACACGCGCGGCCATGGTCTGCCGGGTAACCTTTTTAACCGCAATTCGGGCTCACGCTTAAAAACCGGCGAGCTTGCCTTTGGCAGCTCCGAGGGCTTGGTGATTTTCCGGCCGTCGCAACTCATTTCCAACTGGCTGCCGCCTGCACTAGTACTCAGTGATTTTCGCGTTTTTAACCGCTCAATTGAAGCCGGCGACGAAACGGGTATTTTGACCAAAGACATCAACCACACATCACACATCACGCTAACACATGATCAATCTGTCTTTTCTGTTAGCTTTGCGGCGCTCGATTATCGCTCGCCAGAAGATAATAGCTACGCCTACCGTTTACTTGGCTTTGAAAAAGAATGGAACTGGGTTGATACACAACGCGGCGCGACCTACACCAACCTCGACGCAGGGGAATACGAGCTAGAAATTAAAGCCGCCAACAGCGCCGGCATTTGGAACAACGAATCCAAAAAACTGCACATAACCGTAACCCCGCCTATTTGGTTAACGCCTTGGGCCAAGGTTTTTTACGTTATATCTTTGATTGGGTTATTGCTGCGTTTTTATTTTGAACAACGCGCCCGCTTAGAAAGCGCTCGCCTAAAATTAAAAAGCGAGCGCGAGCTTGTTACTAAACTGCGTGAAGTCGAGCGCATGAAAGACAACATTAATCGCGAGCTGGACCAAAAAGTAGCCCAGCGAACCTTAGAATTAAACCGCGAAAAAGAACTGCTACTTGAAGCCCACGAACAGCTTGCGGCTTTAAACGAAAAACTCGAATCCATGACGGTAACCGACCAGCTCACCGGCCTCAATAACCGCCGCTATCTCGACCAGTTTATTCATGAAGATATTGCATTAGTCCAGCGCCAATTTGCACAAGGTATTCCTACAGAAAACACCTCGGGGTTGGTGTTCGTGATTCTTGACCTCGACGACTTCAAGTCGGTAAACGATACCTACGGCCACGATGCTGGCGATAAGATACTTGTGCAATTTGCCGATGTGCTGCGCACTGTGCTACGCCAATCGGATTACATCGTACGCTGGGGCGGGGAAGAATTTGTGATAGTGATGCGCCACCTAAAACGCGAAGATGTCGAATTATCTGTCGAGCGATTGCGAACCGCCATTGCCGAAACGCCTTTTGATATTGGCCGTGCCGAGCCGCTCTACAAAACAGCTTCTATTGGTTTTGCTGCATACCCCTTTCACCCGATGTACATCGATGCGCTTAGCTGGGAGCAAGTTATTGGCATTGCAGACCGCGCCTTATACTGTACTAAGCGCTCCGGTAAAAATGGCTGGATTGGCATTTCCTCCAAAAACATGCAGTGCCGCAAAGGCGAAGTTGTCGACCTCGCTTACGAAGAGCATCTGCTGCAGCAACTAGAAAGTGGCCAATTGAATATCGCCACTAATTTAAAAAAGACCCCACTAGAATGGCGCTAATAAAGGCGCCGCTTTTGTGATATACACTTCAAAAATCCCCCAATATATAACCGTTCACACTGACTACCATCCTTGTATTCTGAGTCGTAAGTAGAACGGTTATCGCCTGTTATGCGTCTTTCTCACTATTAGCCGTAAGCTGATAAAAGGAGCAAAAAATAAATACTTTTAATATCCGCTTTTGATCCTATACCAATACCCATTTAGCAAACCATAGGGTATTGATTGTTCAACCGGCGTTTATCTCATAAAATTGAGCGATAAATAAGAACTCCGAAAATACGGAGACATAAGGGCACCCCTAAAAATAGTGATTTTTTTGTGAGAGCAAAGAAGCACCGCCCGGAGAGCCGCAGTTTACGTGGTGTAAATGAGGACTCGAGGACGGAGCTGATGCCGCTATCGCGGAAAAAGTGCATTTTTAGAGATGCCCAAAAGAATAAATATCGATGGAACGATTAAATTCGCAGGTCTCTGGGGTAGGAGCTGCGCCAATACATTAACGTTTTTACGCGCAATACAAACCAGCAATTGCTCTGCGTTTATTTGCCGTAATTCAAGGCGATATACCCATGTACAAATTCTTTGGCCTCTTGCTTGCGCCACTGGCACTCACAGCTTGTGTAGGCAACACTCCACCAATTACACCTACGCCCAACTCTTCATCCACATCTACATCCACATCAACAAGTACTAGCACAGTAAGTTCTGCGATAAGCAGCACAACAAGCTCTGAAACCAGCAGTGCAGAAAGTTCTAGTCAGGCAAGCAGCTTATCCAGCGCAGCCATTATTTCCTCAGCGAGCAGCGTGAATAGCTCGGCCTCCAGTGCGCCTGTATTCTTAGGCAATGCATCTGAAGGGGAAGCCCTTTATAACACCAAAAAATGTAGCGCCTGCCACGCCAATATGGGGAATGGTATTTTTGGTGCAGGCGAAGCCAAAATAGACGTGAATAATTTGCAGCACACAACACTGCAAGCGCTGGATAATTACATTGAAGTTTATATGCCAGACCAACCATTTAGCCCTGCAGAATGTGCAGGTAGTTGCGCCGAGGATATTGCTGCTTACCTAGCTACTTTTGTTGTGCAAACCGCATCATCCAGCGAAGCGCTTTCGTCTTCGAGTATGCAATCTATGCAGGCAAGCTCTTCAAGTGCAACAACTACAGCCAAAACAATTTATGCATACAATTTTGGCGCGAACGAGGACTACACCGATACCAACGGCCAAACATTTACCCCCGAAAAATTTGTGCGCGCTAGCGCAGGCCAAACCACACAGGCTAACGCCGGAAATATCACCGGTACGCAAGACGCCCCACTGTTCCTAACTAACCGCTGGGGAAAGTGGACAATGGAATTGCCAGTCACAACAGGGCACTATAACGTTACCGTGTATACCGTCGAAGATTACTTCGATACCAGCGGGCAACGCTTAATGAATATCAGCGCAGAAGGTGTGCATTTAGCCAACGATTTAGACCTTTATGCCACCAGCGGAAAAAACGTTGCCCACAGCCTTAGTGAAAGCCACATATTTGTCGAGGACAATAGTTTATCGCTCAGCTTTAATGCCAGTACCGATAACGCTACCGCCTCAGCAATATTAATTACCTCAGTAGATGGCGAAAAAGGCGAGCCACCAGCTGTTGCCTCAACCCAGCGCAACGGTATGTTTTTCGATGCCCTTAACTGCGGCGCCGCCATTAACGGCGATCATTTTATTGCCTTTGGGCCAAACAGTACTCATTATTGGGGCTGGGATTTTATTAATTATCCCGATGGGCAAGGCGGCATTAATAACGCCGATTTAAAATCGTCCAACCTCGGTACTTATGATTTAGCCGTCAACAACCAAAAAGCTATAAATAATGAGTGCGATGGCGATCTCACCTTACGCCGTACATTCGTTCATAAATATCACGACAGCACCCACCAACACGAAAATGGCTTAGGCATTAGCAATGATGGCTTATTCCCTGCTTGGAATAGCGTTGATAGCGTGATTATTGATCTCAAATTAGGGAACCGCACATTTATTCCTAATCGTTTTGATCGCCACAATGGTTTTGCAACACTGAGCATTGATACCGGAAATGCCAGCAACCGAGTGCTTCTTATTGAAATCGACCCAGATTCGCATTTAGATCACTGGATTCGCGTTACTATTCCCGCGCACTTAATTGGCAATAGCACTCCCGATAAATTGCAGTTTGTCGCAGAATTGAGCGAGGGCAGAGATCATAATGGCGACACCGCCTTTATGGAGGTGGATGTGACAATACACACGATTGCATTAAAGCTTAAATAATATGCTCAACCCTTCGGTGTAAGCAAACGAACTACACCGAAGGGTTGATTTCACATAGCAATGCAATAAAGAATAACTTTATAAGCGCTCTTTAATCGTTTTGCTCGCAATAGGAAAATTGACTAAAGTCTGCAGCGCAACGCTGGCCCGATAAATCGTGACAAGCCATTCCCACAAATGCACCGGTAAAATGTTCGCCACCAACTTCATCGGCCAATATACTGTAATCAAAATAGCCGCCTATAGGCTTCCATTCGTAATCATCCTTAGTCGCCCAATACGCTCGCCACTGGTCATAATTAACATCAACCTTTAACTTAATTTCACCCGTTTCTGGCATCGCTATTCGTTGACCTAACGGGTATTGAATAGTGCCGTTATTACACGCCAGCATCACCTCAAGTACGCGTCCTAGGGTTTCATCGTGGGTAATGACTAAATAAATAAACTTTTGCGTATTGTAATAACTAATTAACCCCGCCATTTGCTGGAAGCTCTGAGGGGTAAAATCAAGCTGCGTTTGTGCGCTAAAACAAAATGCTTGTTGGCGCCGCGTAATGAGTGTTTGCTCGTATAAACTGACAGGGGCTTCGCGACCTAATAAACGTAAATAACCTGGGCGCGCCTGATAACTAAGCTCAGGCTCGGCCAACGGAACCCGCGGGCTTTGATAATGCAATGTTAGCTGATCTTGCGAGAAATCAAATTTTTCACGCGTCAGCAAAGCACCGGTGCGCACCCCGTCACTAGCGATAGGCTGGCTTAAGGATTGCGGCGCAGCGACTTGTAACTCTGGGCCTTTATGGCCTTGCGCCAACCGAGGCCAACCATCTTGGCTCCAGTGCAGTTTTTGCAGCGCCGTTTCGCGCCCCAAAACACAACGCCCGCGATAAGGTAATGGCCGGCCCGCCAAATGGGCGATGTAACAATCACCGTTTTCTAACTCGACCATATCGCCATGCCCGCTTCGCCTTAAGGTACTGGTTGGCGAGCTAGCACTGTTTAAAAAATGCCCCTCGGGATCACACTCGTAAGGTCCATCAATATTTTTACTGCGTGCAAATAATGCTGCATGGTGTGCAAACGTGCCACCTTCAGCGGTTAACAAATAGTAATAACCATTGCGTTTATAAAGATGCGGGCCTTCGACTAAACCCAAATCAGAACCTTTAAAAATATTTTTAACTGGCCCCACTAAGCATTTTTTTACCGTGTCGTATTCTTGCAGTAAGATGCCAGCAAAGCTTTTTGCCTGACGATGGTGATTTAAGCTAGCTTCGGGGCGATGATCCCACAATACATTTAAGAACCACTTACGGCCGTCATCATCGTGAAACAACGAAGGGTCGAAACCACTCGAGTTCATAAAAATGGGTTCGGACCAAGGGCCGCGAATATCCGGCGCAGTCACTAAATAATTATGTCGAACCTGAAAATCATTCTGGTAAGCTCGAGTATCTGTATAAATTAAATAAAACATACCATCGCTATAGCTCAAGCAAGGCGCCCAAACCCCGCAAGAATCCGGGTGCCCTTTCATATCTAATTGAGAAACGCGATTTAATGGATGGGTAATTAACGACCAATCAGCAAGGTTTTTGGAGTGATGAATTTGCACACCGGGAAACCACTCAAACGTAGAGGTTGCAATGTAAAAATCATCACCCACCCTACAAATAGAAGGGTCCGGGTTAAAGCCTTTTAAAATTGGGTTTTGAATAACACCAGGCATATGTATTAGCTCAACAAAATATAAGTGATCACGCAAAAAATAATTTAACGCGCAGGCAACGCTAGGCGCTTGTCTTTACCATCAAAGGCAGGAGAAAAAACCGCATGTATTTCACACCCCTCCTCACTGGTATTTTCCGCCCAGTGGTAGGTGCCTTTAGGAATAAACACTACATCTCCAGCCTTCACAGTAACTGCACGGTCTTCAAAATGAATAACGCTTTCGCCCTTAATCAGGGTGACTGATAAATCGTGGTTATCATGGTAGTGCGGCTGCTCTGCGCCATTTAACAAAATATAATGGCTACTACTGTGGGCGCTACGCGATAAATGCTGCAACGCTATAGGCTGCTGCTTTTGCGCCTGTGTCCAAGCCTTAATAGCCACCGGCTGCGAATACACCATTTGTGAAACCTGTTGGTTCGCACAGCCGCACAATACTAAAACGCTCGCCCCTAAAAGCCACCTCACAATACTAACCCTCGATACATTAAATCGTAAAAGCCTTGCTGATTCAGTTCGGCCATCGCGATGCTTTCGAAGTGATTGCTTGGATCTTTATTGATCATGCCAAACTGATAGCCGGCGCTATCGGGTTTTGCATCTTCAATTAATAGGGTTACCCGCTTTTGGGAAGTATGGCAATCGATCGTCATTAGATCGACAGCAAAACCCTGTTTGCGCAATTGCCGATTAATGCCAATAATTGGGTCGATATTACGGTATTGTTCTTGGAATTGTTTTTGCGCTAAAGCAGCAATGTCCCCCAGCCGATAAATTAAGGCGTTCTCCATCAATAGACTCCTAGTTATTTGGTTACCACTAAACAGTGTAAATTGAATGCTGCTGCGGTGACTTTAATACAAACGACGAGTGCACGCCGCTCACGCCTTCAATGGTCGTCAATTTTTGCAGCAAGAATTGCTGATAGTCGTCCATATCTTTCACGATCACTTTGAGTAAATAATCCGCCGACTGACCCGCAATTAAATGGCATTCAAGCACTTCGGGAAAAGCAACCACGCACTCTTCAAATGCATTGAAACGCTCGGGCGTGTGCTTATCCATACTAATTTGAATAAACGCCATTAAAGTTAAACCTAGCTTGCGGGCATTCAACTGCGCTCGATACCCCTCAATTAGGCCACTGTCTTCCAGCTGGCGCACCCGCCTTAAGCACGGGGAAGGCGACAGGTTAATCTGGTCGGCTAGCTCTTGGTTTGTCATCCGGCCATTGCGCTGCAGTGCCAGCAGAATTTGCCGATCATAACTATCTAAATCCATAGAACTACCTCTAAGCGAAAAGCATCACACACCAAAAGCATAATATGCCAACAAAAGAACTATTGTAAGCATATTATTGCTAACAAGCGGGTCACTGTTAGCTTTTAGCAATCTTATAGCGCACGCTTTTACTTATACTGTGCACACACCAAACGCGCAGGTAACGCTTACCCAGCACACCTTGCTATGTGAACGCCACAAGCGTAACACCAAGGGAAGGCGCCAGCCGGCACAACTGGCTAACGCCCTACTGATGGAATACCCACCATCATCACCCTTGGCCGTACCTATAAAGGAGTAGCCACTAAGCTCAGCCGCGCGCCTCGCTATCGGCAAGCCAGGCTAGAGCATCAGTCATATTGGTAAACGCCCTAGCCTCGCCGGCAATAAACCAAGAACCAAGCTTGGCCACAAGATCCTGCCAACGCTTATTACCCACAATCGCCACCTTTTCAAAATGATTTCCGTGCTTTAAACCCAGCTTAAAATCATCCCAAGCGGCTCGAAGCTCCCAACCATCAAGTTCAGCAGCATCAATAAGCATATTAACGCTAGGGGAACTAACCGCTCCTAAGGCTGCATCCAGCATAGGAGTCATCTTGCTGTAGTCATCATGAGTGAGCTTGCCTACAGCCTTAAGAGTGACGTAAAACTGCTGCCCTGTTCGCTCGATCCCCAAACTTAAACCGTGCCGTAAATTTGCTGTCATATTAGTCTCCCGTATTTAGAGTTTTCGTTTACACATCACTAGGGCATCTCTAAAAATAGTAATTTTTGTGTGAGAGCAAGGAAGCACCGCCCGGAGAGCCGCAGTTTACGCGGTGTAAATGAGGACTCGAGGACGGAGCTAATGCCCATGGATGGACTGAATACAGGTTTTGCAGGAGCGAAAACCTGTAAGCTGCTATCGCGAAAAAAGTGCATTTTTAGCTGCACTGCAAAGCAGTAGTAAATGCGACTACCAATAAGGGCACTTTTTCGCTTAGACTGCCCCAACGCATAAAGCACGCTTATATGCAGATAAAACTATAACAATTAAAAGTAACACAGCAGTCATTGATTACCCTTCCACACTACGGCAAGGGTATGACAAAGACAGCCATAGAAACAGGTTATCAACGAGTAATTACCATCATGAAATCTTGCCCCAACTGCCAAAAACCACCGACATTCATAGCCGTGCTTTCAGCGCTTAACCCAGCCCGCATTCGCTGTACTTACTGTAAGCAAACTATCATCATAAAAACACTACCAGCCGTACTGGCAACAGCTACCGCTTTAATTTTGTCGCTTATAGCAATCGCAACTATTGATCACTTTGGTTATGGCATGAGCATAATGGCTATAGCCTTAATTTCGCTAGGCCTTTTATTGGAAGCCGCCTACTTTTTGGCTATTCGAAGCGGCCGCATTGCTAGCAACTTACATTGAAGTCATTCAAACTCGCCCTTACATTCAACCACCTATCATAGTGATTACAATGCTTAGAATATTAATAGCGGCTTTGAGCATTACCGGCTCTAGCTATGCCGCAGCACAGTGCCAATACTCAGAACTAATTAGCGCAATACAAGCGCATGACCTTCCGTTTGTGACGCAATATATCGAAAAGAAATGCGATGTTAAGCCACCCACAGAAAGTGCGTTAAGCTCGCTTGATTTAGCGTTAATTCTGAATAATACCGAAATCTTTAAAGCGCTAGTTGCAGCCGACGCAACATTAGTTGCATCCCACGGAGCCAACGCATTGGCAGCTGCCTGTAACGTTAATGTAAAAAATAAAGAAGCAATAGAATTATTAGTAAAAGCAGGGGTTAATATCAATACAATGTCAGCCAATGGATTTTCCTGCCTATACAATGCAGCCGTTGTCCCAGACATTCATTTTTTTAACTATTTACTAACGCTAGGGGCCAATCCAAATGCCAAGGTTGTTCCCGATCCGGTCTACAAAATTGACCACTTAATTAGCGTTAAAGATTTTATTCAACGACGATTAGAATCTTATCAAGATTTAACAATAGCTATCGAAAAACAGAAAGTTCTATAGACTTTTTAGCTAAAGCCAGCCTAAGGCGCCAAATCAAAGGTGCCTTAAATTATATTTATGGGTAGATTCTATTGCGCGATTAGGAATACCTGCGCACAAATAGAAAAACTCCATTAAGGTAAATAGCACAGGGAAGCGCTGAGACCGGTTCTTAACAAATAAGATATTTTGATACTCGCCATCATACTTAATATTCGCATACAAATGATTAGCATCAACACTGGTCATTTTTTTACGTAAGTAATTAAAGTGCGAACTAAACATAGGGTCAATATAACGAGCCCCCCTATAATTAAATTGGCCATGTAAAAAGGGAACAGAGCAACAAGCTCGGCAAACTTCCTCGATAGTCATATCGGGGTGAGTTTCTGGCGACAGCACAACAAAACGATTCTTGACCTTGCAAAAAGAATGGCAGCGCAAGTTCTTATCAAAATCACCCAGCGTAAGCGCCAAAAATTTTTCTTCAAAGAAAATAGACAACGTTTGCGTTAACAATTCGTTACAAAAAAAAGCTCGCTCTTTATGCCTTCTTAAAAATATATGTTTAAAAAATCGAACAAGGCCTCCTTGATGTATTTCCCGAACTTGCGATTCGTAATTACTGTAGCCCTCAGCATTAAAGCCGCCCTCTGTAGCCGCGATATACATAAAGTACGACACGCTACTGGCAGATATTAAATTAACTTCTGCTAATGCAGCCAAGCGCTTGCGACCTAGTTGCCGCAAAATAGGGAATTGCGAAGTGCCATTGGGGCCAGTACCCGCCAAAGTTACGACATTACGCTCGCACTTAGGCATACGATTAATAAATTCCCGAACATGCTGATTATCCATAACCCATCCTCTGCCTTGTAGCACAGTAGTTACTTTCAAAATATGTAGCGCGATAAACATCACCAGTAATGAAAGTGCTATTTGCTTTGCACCTATAATAAACCAGTTAACATTATGGTCAACGAATTATCACTAGGCACGAAAGACAGCATGCTCACCAATAACAGTTACACAGCCACACGGCCCAGTTTTTATAGTCACTGAAAACGATTAGGTCAAGGAAGGTAGTGGCAGCTATTTACGAATTTTGGCAAGAAAAGAGTCTTTTTAATGAGATTATTTTTCAACAACCAATTAACCTATTTACTCATGGTCGAAAAATACCGATATACGCTCATTTTGGATAACTTGGAAAACTAGCAGCCCACGCCAAATAAATGACATCAAAAGCCTCAAATCTGCACCCTAAGGCACGAGCACAATTAAACCAATCACACGGAATAGAATATTCAAAGCAATGAAGATGCCCTAAAGCTTATAGCGGCTGTTTACCTAATAGCCTAAGCAGCAATTTACGCCCACACACCATAACGGGGTAAGTGTACTTAACCGTAGTGGGGCTGCGAAAAAAAGCAGCATTAAAACGGTTAAAAAGATTATTGCGGCTCGACAACAATGCCATCATATGGACCGCTTTATCACCATAAAATAATTGGCCGCGATAGCTCAGCAACATGCCATCATTCAAATTAATGCCTTGTGCTTTTAAGTCGACGAGTAATTCAGGGTGCTGACGGCAATCCAACAAAACAACATCCCCCACGGTTTCACGAAAGCGAACAAAACGAGTGTAGCGCGAACATACAGGGCAATCGCCATCATAAAGCACGTAGGTCAATTTATCGCTAAGGTCACTTAATTGCTTCATGTTATGCCAAGGATTATTGCCAAGAGGGTTTCAAAGCTAGCGCCACAACGACCCTAGCCGGTGCAGCAAAAACAGCTGAATTAAAGGTATAACATAAAATGCCAATTGACCAACCATGGCCGACAAAGGGTTCTGCAGTGCATTTACGCCACATGCCAATGCATGCACAAAAACAGCATTAAGCGATAATAATGTTTCACTTGGCTTAGCTGGACAGTTTAATGTCTCGCAGAGACTTAGGCATAAAAGATTAACCGCCGGCATAAACATTTACCTCAGAGAGGGGGAATTACCCCCAAAAACACTCCCACAAGCTTGCATCATTAACCATCAACCTCGCCAATCTTAAGGCAGGAAGTAATAAGCTACGCCCAATTTAATAACAGGCAGGACTTACAGCAGGGTTGATAGTCAAAAAGGCCTAAAAAGTATATTCGTTGCGCGCATTTTAATGAGGCCGAAGTGACGACAGTCACAGATTATGGTTTAATCCGTGCCAAGTAATCACGTCTTCATTCTGAGGTGTAAAGCATTGAGCATTCGTGAGTGCGCTCCGACCGTAGTCGAGCGCCCAGACACAAAAGGACCATTTGTACTGCGCTCGTTTGAGCACGACGAAAGCTACACCATAACCAATGACGCTGTCGTTGGCCGTGAGCTCGACTGTGCAGTGAGCCTTCAATTCGCCAAAGTTTCGCGCTACCACGCTAAATTTATTATCGCTGGCAACAGCCTGCATATTGAAGATTTACAATCCAGTAATGGCACCTACATTAATGGCAAGCGCATACTAACGCGCACACAGCTGTCCATTGGCGATGAGATCACCTTTGGCGACCAGCGCTACCGAATGACCTCAGACAACGCAGGTCATAGCGAAGCGACGCAGCTATTCAGCCCCTCCAGTGTTATCCCCACAAACACGACCGGCGGCTCTATTTTTCAGCCATCTGGGGTTCCCGCTGAAGCCGCTGCTCCAGCCCCTCCTTCTCCAGCGGTTGAGCCAGCAGCCTTTGCGCCAGAACCACAGCCCGACGCAGGACGCGAAGAATCTTCTACACGCCTATATGCCCCCGACCAAATTATGTCGATGGCACAGCGCAACCTTAACCATCTTAACGACTTAGATGTTGGCAGCGGCCCTCGCCTTGTTATTCTTACTGCGCCACTGCGCGGTCAAGTCTGCAATATTGGGCTACCCGAAGCCGGTAGCTCGCTTACCGTTGGGCGCGATAAAGACTGCGACCTGTGCATAGCCGAAGCCTCTGTATCACGCCACCACGCCACCGTAACCTATTCAGGTCTGCAATTTCATATTGATTCCAGCCACGCCTCGAACGAGCTATTTATTAATGGCGAGCTCCAATCGGCCAGCGCTATCTTGCGTCACGGCGACAAGATCCAACTCGGCCGGGTCGATGCGCTTTTTCGCACCGACGTAAAACGCGATGCGCAAGAGCAGACAGCAAACAGCCCTGGATTACAGCCTTACCAAAAGTGGCTACTAGCGGCTATCTCTTTGGCTGCCATAGGCCTTGGTGGCGCCGCTTTCCTTCTGTAACCCCTCCCGAGACATTAGGCGCTACCAGCTCGGCTGAGCATGCCTAATGTCAGAAATTACCGCTCCCCGATTTGCTCAACTACACTCAATTTAAGAGACCTTAAATTGACGTGAAACATGAAATCCACCGTTTTACATTGGGTCATCGCGTGTCTGGGCTACTACATCGCTGGCCGATGCGGGTTGATGCTTGCAATCCCGCCGGGGTTTGCCTCTGCCGTATGGCCGGCAGCGGGCGTCGCTCTGGCCTGCGCGATTATCTTTCGCCCAGTACCGGTTTTGCTGGGTGTGGCCTGCGGTTCTTTTTTGCTCAACCTCGGGGTTGTCAGTAACAACTTCACTACCATTGACGCTCATATGCTCGTGCTCGCCTTTTGTATCTGTATGGGCGCAATCACTCAGGCAGGGCTAGCCCTCGCTTTTTGGCATAGGTTACTGCCCAAGCACCCCACGCTGGATTCCCCCTCGCAGATCTATCGCTTTTTATTAATTATTGCCCCATTAAGCTGCCTAGCATCCGCAACTGTAGGCACAACCACGCTCACACTATTTGGTGTTATCGCAGCCGACAACGTCCTTTTTACGGCGCTTACATGGTGGGTCGGCGATACCATTGGGGTAATTTTATTCACCCCGCTCATCCTTACCTCGATACGCAAAACGCATAACCTGCGTTATCGCATAACCATAATAGGGCCAACATTTATTATCTTTAGCGGCGTACTGGTTTTATTTTATCTGTCACTTGAGGCGCAAAAAAACGCCATCATGCAGCAAATCAAACGCGACGCTGCTGACCTAGAAAGTAAAATTCACGAACGCTTTTCGCTATCAGAGCAAAAGCTGCTTGCCTATACTGCGCTCTACAGCACGGCCGAGCATATTTCTCGGCAGCAATTTAACCGCATTACCGAAGTACTGATCCGTGAAAACAACGCACTGCGCGCCATTGGCTGGACCGAAATAGTCCCACACTCGCAGCGCGATAGTGTCGAGGCACGCGTACGCGCAGAAGGCTACCCTAACTTTCACTTTACCGAATTAAATGCCAACGGCCAGCTAACCCCCGCGGCACGGCGCGAGCGTTACTACCCGGTGCTCATAATTTACCCGCTACCCACCAACTTAGCAGCCTTCGGGTTAGACTTGGGCGCTAACCCCGAACGTTATGCCGCGCTAGATCTCGCGATGCGCACCGGTAAAACAGTCAATACCGCACCCATCGTGCTCGCGCAGGCAGAAGATCACTCGCGCTCCTTTATTATGTACCTGCCCATATTTGGTCTTAAATACCGCCAACAATTTCATTCAGAGAGTTATGCCCAAGAGCACCTTCGCGGCTACATTAGCGGTGTTTTTGATATTCAAAAAGTACTGGGCGATCTCTTAAAAAATGCCAAAGCAAAGCATATTAGCCTCAGTATTCACGATACAACTCCCCCGCACGAGCCTGCCCTGCTGATAAAAAGCGATACCCCCGCACTCGCCAATTTCGATGGCATTTCTAGCAATATCAATTTTGGCCAGCGCAAGCTAACACTCGAGTTTTACGCCAACACTCATTACAAAGTTGCCACCAAAGACTGGACCAGCTGGACAATTCTCACAGTAGGTTTTTTACTCACCGCCATGTTGCAAGCATTACTTTTGGTACTTACTGGGATTAACGAGCGCATTAACCGCGAGGTAACGCAAAAAACAGATGAATACCGGCAAGCCAAACAAGACGCCGAAGCCGCAAGTACCGCCAAAACCAATTTCCTTGCGAATATTAGCCACGAATTTCGCACCCCGCTAAACGCCATTATTGGCTTTACTAATTTATGCTTAAAAACCACACTTAACGAACGCCAGCAAGGTTTTTTAACCCGTGTACAATTAGCATCAGAAACATTATTAGCACTGATTAACCACACGCTGGATTATTCTAAAATAGAATCCAATACGGTGGAGCTAGAAAGAAAACCACTTAGCCTTTTTCACATTTACAACAAAATAGAAGCCATATTTTCAATTCAGGCAAAACAAAAAAATATTACCTTTACCATCGAGCACGACGAACAGCACCCCGATTACATTTGGGGCGATGCCTTATTCCTCGAACAAATTTTGCTAAATTTATGCAGCAATGCAATTAAATTTACCGACGCAGGTGGCATCACTGTTCGCTCCAGCATTAGCCGCCAAACGCACGATCAAATCGATTTAGTGATTACCGTTAGCGATACAGGCATAGGTATTGCCCACGAAAAACAAGCCTCCGTATTTCAAGCGTTTCAACAAGCCGACAACTCCATGAGCCGGCGCCACGGTGGCACCGGCTTGGGCTTAGCCATTACTTATAAGCTCATCACATTAATGGGTGGCGAATTAAAGCTAGAAAGTGAAGAAGGCCAAGGCTGTGAATTTAGCGTATTACTCACCTGCGACAAAGTCTCCGCAAGCCACCGACCGCCCTCCGCCAAAGACGCAGAAAGTAAAAGCCATATTTCACCACAAATGCAACTCAAAGCTATTGAAGCGCAATGGGATAAGCCACAGAACCATCAAGCCAACACTGCAACATTCGATACACCCCTAACGCCAGCCACGAGTATTCCACCAGTAAACGATGAATGTTTAGAAGGGAAAACACTGCTTTTAGTCGAAGATATAGAAATGAACCAAATCCTCGCTCAACAAATTTTAGAAGACTATGGCGCCCAGGTTGTGCTTGCCAATAATGGCCTAGAAGCCGTTAACATTCTCAATACACAACGCGTTGATGCGGTATTAATGGATATTCAAATGCCCATTATGGATGGCTACCAAGCAACGCGCATTATTCGTGAAGCTCCAGAAAACGCAACGCTGCCCATAATTGCCATGACCGCCAACGTTGCATCGCAAGATATTCAAGCCTGTAAAGAGGCCGGCATGAACGAGCATATCGGCAAGCCCATTAACGAAGACCTACTGCTTTCGACGCTAATGGAACAACTCTATAAATAAAGGCTATTGCAGGTATTACGTCCGTAAGATAAGCATTGCTTTTTCTTGCTTTTACAACTAAAAGTGTACGACACCCTCATAAATTATATTCTGCTAAAGGACCCTAACATGGCCCTCGCTTTTCGCTTTTTCTGCCTGCTTGGTTTAGCGGCCGCCCTTATGGCTTGTCAAACCACCCCCGCCAAACCGGTATCTAACCCTCCCACACAAATCACTCCCGCGGCCATAAAGCCCGTGCCACGCACCAAAGAGTTCAGCTGGATGAGTGTATCGCGCTGGTACCAAATGCACTCTGAAGATGTTGCTGCGGCCCAACAAAAAAGCGTGGAGCTACTGTTTGTTGGCGATTCAATTACCGAAAGCTGGGGCTGGGGTGAAGGCCGAAGTGAGGTATACCAGCAGTATTTTGGCGATTTTAATGCGGCCAATTTTGCGGTTGGTGGTGATATGACACAAAATTTATTGTGGCGGCTACAACACAATACCAAGGGGCAGCTACAACCGACCGCTATTGTTATGATGATTGGCGTCAATAATTTTTTACACGAACAACATGCACCAGAAGATGTTATTAGCGGCATTAAGGCAAACCTTACGCAACTGCAACACAATTACCCCAACGCCAAAATATTAGTGATTGGCGTATTACCCTTTTTTAAAAATGCCGATAATCCAAGCCGCCAACAAGTTATAGAAGTTAACCGAGCAGTGGCACAATTAGCCGATAACACTCATATTTTTCACGTTAATGTGAATGCCGATTTTCTCGATGATAATGGCGAAATACCCGCAACACTCATGGCCGACTATATTCACCCCACCGCTGCAGGCTTAGAAATTATTGCTAAAAGCGTTGCGCCAATTATTACCCCTTGGATACAGCAAGCACGCAAAAACGCACTCACAGTAACGGCCGCCGACCCACGTATTCAAGTCATGGGGCGCAGTGCCGTTAGCGACGATAACGCTCGAATTGTAGGTTACCCAGGCGTGACATTTCAGCTACGAAGCAATGCCGAGCGCGTCACCCTTTTTGGCAAAAGTGAGTACGGCAATAGCTATTTTTCGGTACAAATCGACGACCAACCCGAACGCCTCATTAAGCTGCCGGCAAAAGCCGAAGATATCGTATTGCTAGAAGGTAATACCAACCACAAAGAGCATACAATTACTTTACTTCACCGCTCCGAAACATGGCACGGTATATCAACCCTTTACGACTTCACGTTACACCACGGCGAATTGTTAACGCCTCCCACATTGGCGAAACGTAAATTATTAATCATCGGCGACTCAATCACTTGCGGCCAAGCCGCCGACCGCCAAGCCAACCTCGATAAAGATGCTTGTCAAACCGGCAACCATTGGTGGGGAGCAAGGCAAAGCTACGGCATGCTGTTAGCCGATAAGCTAAACACACAAGTACAATTAGTTTGCTATGGCGGAAAAGGCTTAGTGCGCACCTGGCAGGGCGTAAGCGACGGCGTAAATGCTCCAGAATTTTACGACTACGCGGTACCGAAAGATGGCCAATTATTGCCTTGGGATCAAAGCCAATATTACCCAGACCTTGCGATTATTGCATTAGGGACTAACGATTTTTCTGCCTCGGCGGGCACACCACCGGCCGAATCGCTATACGTCGAGCGCTATAATTCATTTATTCAAAAGATTCAAAAAGACCACGGCAACATACCGGTTGTTATTACTGACGGTCCATTACTCAACGGCCAAACAAAATCGTTATTGCAAGGGTATTTACAAAAAGTTGAATCGCAAAACAGCAATGTGCATTTTATTGCCGCCAATACCTACCCCGGCGATAGCTGTGAGTTTCACCCCAATGCCGAGCAACATAGCGCCATTGCTAACGATTTAACTCCAGTCATAAAAAATATTATGGCCTGGTAAAGCAATATTAATAATCCCTTCGCCACTCTAATGCCGCCGACGATTTTCCAGTACTGGCGGTTGTGCTGTTAAGCCGCAGCTCGTCAGTAATATCAATTTTAAGGTTACCCTGCCATGGCTGGGCAGGGTTAGAGGAGCGCTCCAGTTCAAGGTAAACACGCTCGTTAAGGTATTTACCTACACCTACATTCACACCACCACCTTCGTCTTCGCTTTCTTGGCCCACACTTAAGCTATCAAAACCTAATTTGTCACGTGTGGCATTTAAAGGATCAAAACTGCTGCCGTTGCTTAGTCGATTTACCGCGCTGGCCAAACTCATCGCCTGCCATGCCGATATATTTTGAACTGAGTCACCGAACAATAAGCGCGACAAGATTTCTTCTTGAGGTAGTGTTGGCACCGAACTTAAATCCAGTTCAATTTCTTCTTCGTTCCCAGAAACGACAATGTTAATTTCAGTATCCCCCGTATGGTAACTAGCGGGAATATGAAAATTAAACGCCTCGTTACTAAATTGCGCTCGGCCTTCGTTTAACTTAATGGGTTTTTGCAGCAATTTGATTTCGCCGCGCACAGTTTTAAAACTGCCGGAAACATTCGGTTTAACCGCGGTACCCGAAATAATCACTTTACCTTCTAATTCGGTTTCTAAACCGCGCCCACGAATAAAAGCCTGGTTTTCAATATCTACTTCAACATCTAGTGCTACTGTAGGCAAAAGCTTGTTGCGCGCGTCTATTTCCGAATCATCGCTGCTATAAACCTCTTGTACTTTTATTTCGGGGATGGCCACAGCCGGCGCCATATCGATATTAATATGCAGTGGTAATACATTTAATTTACCCGTCAAATTCATACCCTGCTTGCCACCCACTAAAGCCGCTTTACCACTAACAGCCCCTTTTACATTGGGCATATCCACAAGGTTAGCGTCTTTTAATTCTAGGGCGACATTCACGGCAGAATCACTGTTCACATCGTGCCAATCCACATGGCCACTTAAGCGCAAAGTACCGCCCTCAGCATCGCGTGCAAAACCTGTAACTAATTGAATTTTTTGTTTTTCCGCCAAGGCGTAAACTTGAATATCGCTAAGCACCGTGCCAGTCGTCGCTTGTTTAAAATAGCCATTTTTAAGTAATAGCTCTCCGGTTAATACTGGGTCTTGCGCTGTGCCCGCCAGGGTGAGGTCGGCCTCTAAACCGCCTTGCAGTGTCATTTGGTCTGTGTCCATAAACAACTGCAGCGCACTGGTATCCAGGTTGGCCTTAATAGAGCCGTCTGTTGGTAAATTGCCACCCGATTGCGTTAAGGCATAATTTAAATAATTGTGCCAAGGCAAACTTAACGACAATAAACCAGCCGATGTTTTATCCAATGTAAAGCTGGAATCGATCACTAGGTCTTTTTCTTCTGAGCTTACATTCGCATGCCAAATCAGCGGCACTTCTGTGCGCTCGTCGGTGGCCGAACGCACCGCCAGAGTTTCGGCATACGATAAATAACCGCCCAATGTGGGCTCGGTAAAACTGCCGCCAAAACGCAACCGCGCCTCTGCTCGCCCCTCACCTACGGGGTAGCCTAAAGCCTCTAATAATTTTACTGGCAAGCGAGAAACCACCACGCGAAAGTCATTGTCGCGCGCATTCACGCGCCCCTTCATGGTAACCAGCGGGCGCTTAAAGACCGCTAAATTAAGAAGGTTCACATCCAGTGCAATTTCGTCCAGCGTGCCTAACTGTGCCGAAGCATCCAAAGCCAAGTTAAAAGGCAGCACTTCCGTTTGGTGCTCGTAACCACCTTGGTACAACGCATCAATCACCACCGCAGGTTTAGCCAATGCGCCGCTTAGCTCCCAACGCGCATTCAAAAAACCAACCAAACCCGGCGGAAAGTTAAGGCCATAACGGTAAGCCAATGCTGGCGACAAGTGCCGCACCCGGCCCGACAACGCCGTTTGATTGCCTTTCCAATCAATTAAACCATCCAATTTTAACGATGCATCATCGACTTCAACCGTTAGCTGGTTAATATCCGCATGCGCCAAAGAGGCATTCGCATTGCCATAAATAGCGAATGGCAGCTCATCATAGCGGCCCAAAATATTAGCATCCGTAATCACATGCGGCGCCTGCAACGTACCGCGCAACAGCCCTCCTAAATGCTGCACATGTACAGAAAACTCTTGCGGGATTTGCACCGCAATGGCCTCGGGCAATAGCTCGCGAATGGGGCCATCACGCACGTGGGTAAGGGTGTAAGTTAGCGCCAGCGGCTTGCCATTGGTTTGTATTCGGCCCTTGGCACTTAGCTGCATTTCGCCCAAGTTGGCTTTTAAACGTTTAACTTCTACCTGCGTAGAGGTAAGCGCCAACTTACTCTTTAAACTGAGTGTCTTTTGCTTGTAGCGCACGCTGCTATTTACATCCAGCTGGCCGGCCGGGAGGTGCTGAGTATTCCAATCCCACTGCAGTTGCCCATTGGCGCTAACAATGCCGCCTTCTAAATCGGGCAGCCATGGCCGCAAAAGGGCCAAGTTAAAACGTTGAATATCCACGCCCAACGCAACCAGCGCCGGCGAAACAGAACCGCGCAATGTATGGCGCTGCTGGTTAAGGTTAATAAGCAGTTCGTGCAAATCGATGCGCTCCAGCTCAGGCCTAAGCTTTAATTGGCCCTGCAAACTGAGCTTTTGCTTAAATAAAGGCGCGCTAAGTTGCTCTAGTGCTATATCAATCCCATCACTTTTTTGCTCGCCTTTGGCGCTAATCGCCACTTCCACCATTTGCTCTGCCGGTAACTGCAACCACTGCCCTAGCCAACCGCCTGCGCGCTGTTGAATACGCCCGTTAATCGCCAAGCTTTCTGGCGATTCGCTAAAACCTTCCAGCCACAATAACGGCGCTTTATGGCCCTTTTCTGTGATGGTCACTTCTAGCTCCAGCGGATTAGGCCAATGCAACGCTGCCGAGCCTTCTACAGTTAATGCGCCCGGCCCCACAGGCAAAGCGCCCGGCCTGCAGCTACGGCAAGGTGGCCATTTAAAATCGCGCAGTTGCAGGCTTTTAACGACTAGGGCTTCGACTTTTATCGGGGGAATTTTTGGAATACTAAACGTAAACCCTAGCGGTTCGGTGCGGGCGGGCTTATCTTTACTTGGCGGCTGATAAACCGCCACCTTAGCGGCTTTTAATTCGTGCACGAGCAATTGCTTTTGCCACAGCTCGCTTAGCGATATATGCAGTGCGGCGCCGGTTAGCTCAACCAATGGCTTGCTGTTTTGCGCAACCAAGGCATAGCCAATATGTAGCTGGTTTAAGTGCGGCCAACGCACATCACCTACCACCACTGTTAGCGCCGGCGTCTGCACAAAAGGCAGCGCGCGCTCTAACCAAAATAAGCGACCACCTTCGGTAACTAAACTGCCAACAATTAACGCCAGCGCGCACACCACCACAATAAAAAACAACAACACTACCCGCCAGCAAAAGCGCAGCAACAACATTAACCGGCGGCCAATAGACGCGCGCGGGGCAGCAGGCTTATTCGGCGCACCGGTATTAGGGGGTTGTGAATGAGGTGTTGTATCGGCCATTAGAACGATTGCCCAATGGCGATATAAAGTTGAATGTCTCTATCGCCTTCGCGCTTATCCAGCGGGGTGGCAATATCAAACCGAAACGGCGCAAACGAGGTGTGGTAGCGCAAACCAATACCCGCCCCCCACAAAAACTCATCCCCTATTTTTGGCGTTTTGGTTGGGTAAGCATAACCACCATCCATAAACAGCGTTACCCCTATACTATTGGTAAAACGCGAGCGCAATTCAAACGACACCTCTGAAAAAGACAAACCACCAGCAGGGTTCCCTTCGCTGTTAGTCTCGCCAATACTCTGGTAACGATAACCGCGCACCGAGCCACCGCCGCCAACATAAAAGCGCTCATCAGCCGGCACATCAGCCAATGGGCTGTCATCAATAACCCCTGTGGCCATACGCACTGCAAAGGTAGGTTTAATACTTAACTTTTCCCAAGTGTAATAGGTGCTAGCGGCAATAGTCGAGCGCGTAAAGCGCCGGCTGGTTTGGTATAAATCCACAAAGGGTTCAACCTGCAAGCCTGTTGCCCAACCGCGGGTAGGGTTGAGCGGGTCGTTGCGGTCGCTGTAATCAATACTTACCGGGAAGCTCAGCAAGGCGTAGTCTTCTGGGCTTTCGAACTCTTTCACGCGGCTAAATTTAAGGTTTGCACCACCATTAACCGAAAGTTTATCGGTTAAATCGCGTTTAAGGTTTGCGCCCGCCTCGCCAATATAAACATCGTAAGCGTCGGTGGTTTCTTGGGCAATATTGCCCGTTAAGGTTAGGCGCTGCTGCGTGCTGTAAAAGTGCGGCACCGTCAGCGTTGCCTCTAGGCCTTGCGAAATACTGCTATAGGTTAATTCGGTGCTTAGCTGCTCGCCGCGGCCAAACATATTTCGGTGCTCCCAACCTAGCGAAAATTTTGTTTTGACATCGGCATCGTACCCTACCGAGCCAGAAATACTGCGTTGCTTACGCTCGGTTAAACGAAAACGCACGGGCACCGCGCCCTCAACAATATCACCCGGCATGGGGTCGGCATTAGCCAGTAAGTTAGTTTGCAGCAAGCTTAAGCGGGTACTGTCTAATAAACGGGGCTTAAAGCACTCCCCTTCTTTAAAGTTAAGGTAACCATCTAAGTAGCTATTTTCTATCGAGCTATGCCCCTCGTAACTTATCTGGCCAAATACTACCTGCGGCGAAGGCTTTAAACGAAACGTCAGCTTAGCCGTGTTAGTCGGGTAATTCACAATCGCTTCGTAGGTCACATCAATTGTGCGTAAGCAATGCTCATCGGCCACCCACCTTTTAATAGCCGATAGGCTGTCCAGTACGCGCTCGGCTACAAGTGGGTCGCCTGAGGATAACTTCACAATACTAGCCGGCGGCTGGCTAATTTCGTTTGGCCAGTCAAAATGTAGCTGCGCAATATTGAAGCGCTCACCACTGTATATTTGATGCCCTATTTGGCCTTCATTAAGCGTGCTTTCAATTTGTGCCGCGTAATAACCTTGGCTACGTAAATAGGTGCGAATCACGTCTTGGTCGTATTTGGACGAGGTGCGCAGCGTAGAAGCACGCTGGTACTTGCCATCGGTAGCGCGCTGTTCGGCCAACATAGCTTCCACCGACTTTTGCAATGCAGGGTTGTTCGCCACAAAAATAACAAACGGGTGCTTAACCCCCACGCCCAACAGCGTATTGCCCGCGATGGTGGGCGTACCTGCCGCAGCAAACGCTACTGGCGCAACCACTGCGCACACATAACAGCACACCATCCAGCCAATAATTTTTACGCCCAAAGCGACCTCTCGTTTACGCCCCAAATAACCGCGGCATGGTAGCATGCACGGCTGATTCTGTATGACAGTACTTTTCCCTTTCTGATCCTATTTTTGCATCCCTATGACGTATTTTGATTGTGTAGTAATTGGTGGCGGTGCCGCCGGCCTAATGTGTGCCGCCCAAGCGGGCTTGCGCGGTAGAAGCGTAACCGTGCTAGACCACGCCAATAAAGTGGGTAAAAAGATTCTAATGTCCGGCGGTGGCCGCTGTAACTTTACGAATTATTATGTAGAGCCCAGCAATTACCTCAGCAACAACCCTCACTTTTGCAAATCGGCCCTAAGCCGCTACACCCAATACGACTTTTTAGAGCTGGTTAATCGCCACGGTTTGGCTTACCACGAAAAAACACTGGGCCAGCTTTTTTGCGATAACAAAGCCAAAGACATTCTGAATATTCTACTCGCCGAATGCGATAACGCCGGCGTACGCATTGCCACCGAGTGCAGTATTCACAAGGTTAAAGCGCTACCGGCCGAAACCCCAACAACAAACACCCCGCGCTACACGCTAGAAACAAGCCAAGGCGATATTCAATGCCATTCACTGGTGGTTGCCAGCGGCGGGCTGTCTATTCCGACCATGGGCGCCACTGGTTTTGGTTACGACCTTGCCAAACAATTTGGTTTACGTATTACCCCAAGGCTTGCCTCACTGGTGCCCTTTACTTTTAAAGGTGACTTACTCGCTACCGCGCAAAATTTAGCCGGTGTGGCATTGCCCGTAAATATCGAAAGCCAAAACCAAACCTTTAGTGAAGCCCTGCTGTTTACCCACAAAGGCATTAGCGGCCCAGCCGTTTTACAAATTTCCAATTATTGGTTGCCCGAGCAAACCATCACCATCAACTTTTTACCCAACGCAGACCTTGCGCAGCAAATTGCTACCTGGCAACAAGAAGGGCATAAAGCCGAGCTTAAAAATTTATTAAGTCGCATACTGCCAAAACGTTTTGTTACTGAATGGTTAACAATTAATTCAGCCACAAAAGAACTAGCCGATAAAACCGTGGCGCAGCTAAGTAATATTAATATCGAACAACTCGTCAGCCACTTGCAAAAATGGCAATGCATCCCCGCTGGCACCGAAGGCTACAAAACCGCCGAGGTGACATTAGGCGGCGTAAATACCGACGATGTTTCATCAAAAACCTTTGAAGCGAAAAAAGTACCGGGGTTATTTTTTGTAGGCGAGGTTTTAGATGTAACTGGATGGTTAGGCGGGTTTAATTTTCAGTGGGCCTGGGCAAGTGGGTATTGTGCGGCGCAGTTTGTTTAGCTTGGGCAGGGTGTAATATTGGGTAATGGTTTAATTACTGGGAATGGGTTAGCGTTAAGGGAATTTAGCCTCTACCCTAACGTTGCATTAGATTTTGAGTTCAGGAGCTTTTAGAGTGGTATTTATAGCGTTGAACGGAGATTTTTTTGGATTGATACTAGTCACTCTAGGTGAGATCCAGAAAAATTGAGTACGACGTTAGAAATACTGCTATAGAAGCAGCGAAGCGATCTTGGGCCAAAAGTTAATGCAACGTTAGGGTCTGGCACGGCACTAGCTAGAACGTCTGGGGCGCGTGGAAATATCCTGTTTTGGCGCCAAAGGTTTATGCTAGCCGTACTATTCAGTGCCGGCATGAATCTCTGAGGCACGCTGTGAATACCTCCCTGTAAGCTCTGCACAAACGTCCTGTTTGTGACGGCCTCACAGATTCATGCCGACACTGGCATTGAGCGCTTGCTTATTACCTGTAATTAAGAGGGGGCGTTAGGTGGAGGTTCACGTAGAACCAAACAGCGAGATGCTGCTGCGGGTTAAAGGGGCCATTATGAAAGCGGTGTTGGTAAATGCCTATATGTGGATGCTAGTTTGATGTTGGGATATGGCTATATATAGACATTTAGGTATAGTTGTAGACATAAAGGTCTATATGTAGGCATATTCCTATATGTGACCATGAGGGTGAATATAATGTCATGCAAAAATCGTATGAAAGAAATCGGAAATAAAAATGTATTCTGTTTTGTTGTTGGTGATAACAATGAGGGTGGCCTTCAACAAGTGGATATATGGGCAAATAATACATTGCTGACCCCAGTGGATAATATGGCCTATTTACCCCAATTTGTTGCCTCTCTGGAAAACGAAAGTAATGACATTAATTCCGATAATATAGCTCGCGAGTATATGTTCTTTAATCATGGGCCAACTACAGATGATGTTGTCGGAAATATTACATTAGCCAACGGTGTCGCAAAACTTAGCTTTGATATTGGCGGAGTTGTTAATCTTGTATCGGTATCAAAAAGTGAGCTTTTGTCGGTTTACCAGGAAGCCATAGAGTATCTACGAGGCATCCATGCATAACAAACGCAGTCTGTCGGAGCGCCTTTTCGCTCCTTCGTCGCTACAAGTCGCCCGCAGCTGCGGGCGTTAGTTTCTTGAGGATTGTATGATCGAGTATATTGGTGGATTGAAATCGGAAACAAAAATTCAAAGATACATGGACCTCGGAAAGTTCATGGATATACTCGAGAACCAACAGCTATTCTTCTGTAATATTAATTGTTTCGAAGATAAGCTAGAGGGGGCGAGTACTCCGTTGAATGAATTCTTCTCGAGTGGCGCAGCTTCTGCACTCAGTAATTTTGCTAACAATACGCTTGTCTCCTCCTTTGGAAAAAACTTAAACCCGCCCGAGGAGATCGAGGCAGCAAAAAAAAGATCCGAAGAGTATGTTAAAGAGAGTGAAAACCGAAGTGTAAAAACAGTGTTTGGTGAGGTCAAGCTTGACGACAACCTAACTTATAGGGACGTTGTTAAAGCACAAAAGAGTTGGCTAGATGTAAGTTGTTGGCATGTTCCGGAAAGCTCTCAAGACAATATGGCAATGTGGAAAATATACGGTCAAAGTAGTCAATCTATCTGCATTACGACCACTTTAGGTAAAATTCTAGATGCCCTGAATCTTCCGCTCGATAAAGCAGTAGCTGCTGTTAAGGTGAACTATATTGATCATGAAAATCACTATTTTCAAACCTCTCATTGTCTGAACCCATTTATTCATAAACATCTAGCGTACAAATATGAGAATGAAGCGCGCATCATTGTTTATCCTCGAAAACAAAACCCTTTGGAAAGGCGCGCCACTAGCGCATATGGCACACCGATTAAATTAGTTGGGACTGAATTTATCGAAGAAGTTAGGGTATGTCCTGAAGCTCCAGAGTGGTTTTGTAGTCTAATCTTAAGCTTGAAAGGACGCTATGGATTACGGGCGGAAATGGGGCGCTCGAATTTGGATTTAATTGCTCAGAGCTATGGAATCTAACAATCGCAGTCTGCCGGAACGCCTTTTCGTTCCTTCGTCACTACACGTCGTCCGCAGCTGCGGGCGTTATGCAAAGAGGAATAGCAATGGATTGTATTTTTTGCAAAATCGTTAGTGGTGAAGAACCATGCCATAAAATATGGGAAGATGAAAAGCACTTGGCTTTTCTCTCTATTTATCCAAACACAAAAGGATTTACGGTTGTTATTCCTAAAAAGCACGTTTCAAGCTACGCTTTTACACAAACAGATGAAGTACTGATGGACTTGATTGTTGCTACAAAAAATGTAGCGCTTATGCTCGACAATGCATTAGAGGGTGTTGGGAGAACCGGGATGTTTTTGGAGGGTTACGAAATAGATCACTTGCACAGTAAACTCTCACCAATGCACGGAACAGGAGAGTCTTCTGAGTTTAAGCATATTGAGCCAACGTTTGGTCCGTTCATAGAAAAATACGAGGGGTATTTATCCTCGCATGACTGCAAGCGAGCAAATGATGATGAGCTGTCAGTGTTAGCAAAACTAATAAGAGACAAGAATGCATAACCAAGCTACAGCAAGAGATAGGACATCCAAAGCAAGAGATAGGACATCCAAAACCCGATAAACGGTAATGCAAAAACCTCGGTGATTGGCTATACCTAAATGACTAGGTAGTGTTTATCACTGAGGTTTTTTATGACTCAAGCGCGTAGAGCATTGATCTCTTTAGATCAGACCAGCTGGTTCCATATTTGCTCACGCTGTATTAAACGCTCATTTCTCATGGGCGAAGATAAATATAGCGGTAAAAACTATGAACATCGTCGCGAATGGATATCGGATAAACTTGCTGAACTTGGGGATATATTTGCGTTAGACATCGCAGCATACGCAGTATTGTCAAATCACTATCATTTGGTACTGCATATTGATGCGGAAAAAGCAGCAGGGTGGAGTGATAAAACGGTTATTCGGCGTTGGATGATGTTATTCAAAGGCAATAAATTAGCCCTTAAAGTGTTAAAAAATCAGCCTATCAATGAAGCGGAGCAATATCTTGTCGATGACCTTGTCGCTGAGTGGCGTAAACGTTTGAGCAGCATTAGCTGGTTTATGCGCTGTTTAAATGAACATATCGCACGACTCGCAAACGCGGAAGATAAATGCACTGGCCGTTTTTGGGAGGGCCGCTTTAAAAGCCAGGCTTTACTCGACGAGCAGGCAATTATTACCTGCATGGCATATGTCGATTTAAATCCTGTGCGCGCCGGCATGGCGGAGCTGCCAGAAACCAGTGATTTTACGGCTATTCAACAGCGCATTCAGTCTTTGAATAAACCCGCTAAAAAAGCTAAAGATAAAAAACTTATTAGGCTGGCCAATTTCTGTAAACCACCTAAAAAGAATCACCTTCCCACTGCCGATTCCGTAGACCAAGGGCAGCGTTCTACAGGTGTTATTCCCTTTTACTGGCGCGATTATCTTGAGCTCATCGACTGGACGGGGCGAGCTATTCTACCCAATAAGAGCGGCGCCATCGCACTTGCATCACCTAAAATATTACAGCGTCTAGAAATTGGCGTGGATGACTGGCTAGAACATATGCCCCGTATTGAAAAAGACTTTCATTACTGTATCGGCCGCTGTGATTCCATAAAGCCCTGCGCAGAAAAACTCGATCAATGCTGGGTTAAAGGATTAGGCGCCGCTCGGCGATTATTTGGTTGTTAGAAACTACTCCGTTGTACCGATACCACAAAAATAATCTGGGACACCTCAAACACTCCGCATTAGTTTAAGTGATAACAACACACAATCCCTCAGCACTTCAGGCTCGGTATTTATGCAGCTTGCATGGTATTTTAACTATTTTTGCATAGCGCTAAGAATACCATGCCCCCCCTGTGAATGTTTGGTGATTAGCGTTATAACCATTTAACAGAAAAGAGTTCTTTTATACCCGACATTACAAAAGTAGGTAGTGCTGCAATCATCAAACTCATCAGTAAATGCTTACCGGAAACAGGAACGGTATTAAATAAAACTGCACCTAAAGGTGAATAAATAATAAGTAAAGTGACACTGGTAGTCGCTAACATAACAGCCAGCAATAACCTATTAGAAAAAGGATTTATTCTAAAAATACTTGTAAAGCTTCGCGAATCCAATAGGTGAATGCTAAGGATAAACATTAATGTAATAAAGGCCAAAGTTTGAGCATAGGCAGTACTAGCACCCAAACTTAGCGCAAAGGCAAATAAAGCATACACGATACCGCCATGCACTAATCCACGCACTAATATTCTGGCACCTAAGCCACCAGCAAAGAAACTCTCGTTTCGCTTGCGTGGTTTACGCCGCATTATGTCTTGCTCCTGCTTTTCCCAACCTAAACACAAGCTAGGCAAGGCATCGTTAAACAGGTTTATCCACAGAATCATAACCGCAGTTAATGGCACCAAAGGGTTATCGCCTAAAAGTAAGAATGCAAACATCACACAACTCACTTCAGAGACATTAGCTGTTAACGCCGCGCGTAAATACTTACGTAAATTATCGTAAATTCTTCGCCCCTGCCGTACAGCAGTTACGATAGTAGAAAAATTGTCATCAAGTAAAACCAAGTCGGCAGAATCTTTGGCAACTTGAGTACCGGCAATGCCCATGGCCACACCAATATCCGCATTACGTAAGGCGGGCGCATCATTTACACCATCGCCAGTCATTGCAACGACTTCGTCATTCGCTTGTAAGGCTTTTACTATGCGCTGCTTATGCTCTGGGGACACCCGTGCAAAAACAGTCGAAGAGATAGGACATCCAAAACCCGATAAGCGGTAATGCAAAAACCTCGGTGATTGGCTATACCTAAATGACTAGGTAGTGTTTATCACTGAGGTTTTTTATGACTCAAGCGCGTAGAACATTGATCTCTTTAGATCAGACCAGCTGGTTCCATATTTGCTCACGCCGTATTAAACGCTCATTTCTCATGGGCGAAGATAAATACAGCGGTAAAAACTATGAGCATCGTCGTGAATGGATATCGGATAAACTTGCTGAACTTGGGGATATATTTGCGCTAGACATCGCAGCATACGCAGTATTGTCAAATCACTATCATTTGGTACTGAAGAGATAGGACATCCAAAACCCGATAAACGGTAATGCAAAAACCTCGGTGATTGACTATACCTAAATGACTAGGTAGTGTTTATCACTGAGGTTTTTTATGACTCAAGCGCGTAGAACATTGATCTCTTTAGATCAGACCAGCTGGTTCCATATTTGCTCACGCTGTATTAAACGCTCATTTCTCATGGGCGAAGATAAATACAGCGGTAAAAACTATGAGCATCGTCGTGAATGGATATCGGATAAACTTGCTGAACTTGGGGATATATTTGCGCTAGACATCGCAGCATACGCAGTATTGTCAAATCACTATCATTTGGTACTGCATATTGATGCGGAAAAAGCAGAAGGGTGGAGTGATAAAACGGTTATTCGACGTTGGATGATGTTATTCAAAGGAAACAAGAGATAGGACATCCAAAACCCGATAAACGGTAATGCAAAAATCTCGGTGATTGGCTATACCTAAATGACTAGGTAGTGTTTATCACTGAGGTTTTTTATGACTCAAGCGCGTAGAACATTGATCTCTTTAGATCAGACCAGCTGGTTCCATATTTGCTCACGTTGTATTAAACGCTCATTTCTCATGGGCGAAGATAAATACAGCGGTAAAAACTATGAGCATCGTCGCGAATGGATATCGGATAAACTTGCTGAACTTGGGGATATATTTGCGTTAGACATCGCAGCATACGCAGTATTGTCAAATCACTATCATTTGGTACTGCATATTGATGCGGAAAAAGCAGCAGGGTGGAGTGATAAAACGGTTATTCGACGTTGGATGATGTTATTCAAAGGGAATGAATTAGCCCTTAAAGTGTTAAGAAATCAGCCTATCAATGAAGCGGAGCAATATCTTGTCGATGACCTTGTTGCTGAGTGGCGTAAACGTTTGAGCAGCATTAGCTGGTTTATGCGTTGTTTAAATGAGCATATCGCACGACTCGCAAACGCGGAAGATAAATGCACTGGCCGTTTTTGGGAGGGGCGTTTTAAAAGCCAGGCTTTACTCGACGAGCAGGCGATTATTACCTGCATGGCATATGTCGATTTAAATCCTGTGCGCGCCGGCATGGCGGAGCTACCAGAAACCAGTGATTTTACGGCTATTCAGCAGCGCATTCAGTCTTTGAATAAACCCGCTAAAAAAGCTAAAGACAAAAAGCCCATTAGGCTGGCCAATTTCTGTAAACCACCTAAAAAGAATCACCTTCCCACTGCCGATTCCGTAGACCAAGGGCAGCGCTCTAAAGGTGTTATTCCCTTTTACTGGCGCGATTATCTTGAGCTCATCGACTGGACGGGGCGAGCTATTCTACCCAATAAGAGCGGCGCCATCGCACTTGCATCACCTAAAATACTCAAGCGTTTGGAAATTAATTGCGATGACTGGCTAGAAAATATGCCCCGCATCGAAACCGATTTTCACCACTGTATCGGCCGTGGCGATGCGATACGCCCCTGCGCCGAAAAGCTTGATCAATGCTGGGTTAAAGGATTAGGCGCCGCTCGGCGATTGTTTGGTTGTTAGAAACTACTCCGTTGTACCGATACCACAAAAATAATTTGTCCCCCCCAACACTCCGCATTAGTTTAAGTGGTAACAACACACAATCCCTCAGCACTTCAGGCTCGGTATTTATGCAGCTTGCATGGTATTTTTAACGCTTTTTGCATAGCGCCAAGAATACCATGCGGCCCCCTGTGAATGTTTGGTGATTAGCGTTATAACCATTTAACGGAAAAGAGCTCTTTTATACCCGACATTACAAAAGTAGGTAGTGCTGCAATCATCAAACTCATCAGTAAATGCTTACCGGAAACAGGAACGGTATTAAATAAAACTGCACCTAAAGGTGAATAAATAATAAGTAAAGTAACACTGGTAGTCGCTAACATAACAGCCAGCAATAACCTATTAGAAAAAGGATTTATTCTAAACATACTTGTAAAGCTTCGCGAATCCAATAGGTGAATGCTAAGAATAAACATTAATGTAATAAACGCCAAAGTTTGAGCATAGGCAGTACTAGCACCCAAACTTAGCGCAAAGGCAAATAAAGCATACACGATACCGCCATGTACTAATCCACGCACTAATATTCTGGCACCTAAGCCACCGGCAAAGAAACTTTCGTTTCGCTTGCGTGGTTTACGCCGCATTATGTCTTGCTCCTGCTTTTCCCAACCTAAACACAAGCTAGGCAAGGCATCGTTAAACAGGTTTATCCACAGAATCATAACGGCAGTTAATGGCACCAAGGGGTTATCACCTAAAAGTAAGAATGCAAACATCACACAACTCACTTCAGAGACATTAGCTGTTAGCGCCGCGCGTAAATACTTACGTAAATTATCGTAAATTCTTCGCCCCTGCCGTACAGCAGTTACGATAGTAGAAAAATTGTCATCAAGTAAAACCAAGTCGGCAGAATCTTTGGCAACTTGAGTACCGGCAATTCCCATGGCGACACCAATATCGGCATTACGTAATGCTGGCGCATCATTTACGCCGTCGCCAGTCATAGCAACGACTTCATCGTTCGCTTGCAAGGCTTTTACTATGCGCTGTTTATGCTCTGGGGATACCCGTGCAAAAACAGTCGTCTTAGGCGCTAATGTTTGAAGTTCACGATCGCTAATTTCTTCGAGCTCTGGGCCGGTTAATACAAGTTCATCGGCACTGCGGCGAATCCCCAAGTCCTCGGCAATGGCTTTTGCTGTCGCGGCGTGATCGCCAGTTATCATTACTGTGCGCACCCCAGCATCTGCACACTGCGCAACAGCATCGACGACCTCTGGACGGGGCGGGTCAATAATGCCATGCATCGCTAAAAAACACAGGCCTTGCTCATGCTCCGATTGCGCTTTTTCAAGATCGGCCTTATCTATTTCGACAAAAGCCAGCGCCAATGTCCTTAATGCGCGGTCACCAAATTTAGCAATACCGCTGGCCACCTCTTGTTGTAACTCTGGTGTTAGCGCTTGCGCTTCACCACCCCAATAGATTGCATTACTGCGTTTAAGCAACACATCCGGGGCGCCTTTCGCAACAAGCCAATACCGCCCATGCGGGCCACGTACAATTGTGCTTGCCATTTTTCGCTTGGAATCGAAAGGAAAACTTTTTAATACACTAAAACCTTCCTCCATTAGTGCTTTCTGATAAATACCCGCCTTAGCGGCCGCAACAACCAAAGCTCCTTCGGTGGGATTGCCCTCAATACTGTACTGCTGACCTTTGTGCGTAAGCTGAGCATCGTTGCAAATTGCGGAAATAATTAAACCGTACTTCAACTCATCGGTTTTTTCTAAATCAAGCTCGTTTTTCTCTTCATCTAAAAATCGACCTTTGGGCTCAAAGCCTTGGCCTGTTACATCAAAACTTCGGCCACCGCTCCAATAGGCAACAACCTGCATTTGGTTCTGAGTAAGCGTACCTGTTTTATCCGAACAAATAACTGTAGTGGAGCCTAAGGTTTCAACAGAAGATAACTGCCTAACCTGCGCCCGGCCTTTTGCCATTTGGTTAGCGCCCATCGTTAGTACAACAGTTACTACTGTCGGTAAACCTTCAGGGATTGCCGCAACACAAAGCGATATACCGGTACGCAGCATTTCGATCCAATCTGCACCATTGGAAATTCCAATACCAATAACACACGCCACAGAAGCCACCGCAATCGCAATTAATGCGCGCGAAAGTGCATGTAATCGCCGCTGCATGGGTGTATCGACCGTTTCGGCCGACTGCATCAAATGCGCAATATGGCCTACTTCGGTGTCCATTCCAGTCCCAACAACAACCCCAATACCATTGCCGCCACTGACTATCGTACTCATAAACGCCATATTCACACGATCACCAATACCCAGCTCCGGCGCATGGAGGGTATCGCTGTGTTTTTCTGAAGGTTCAGACTCCCCCGTCAATGCAGATTCATCAATGCTTAGCTGGTTGGTACTCAATAAACGTAAATCAGCCCCCACCACATCACCCGCATTAAGCTTTGTAATATCACCAGGTACTAAGCTTTTAACCGGTATTTTTTGCCATTCACCATCGCGTAAAACCAAGGCGTTAGGGGCACCCATCTCTCGCAGCGCGTCAAGAGATTTCTTAGCACTCATTTCCTGAATAAACGTGATCAGTGCATTCGCCAATACAATCACCAAAATCGCAATGGCATCGATCATGTGCCCACCAGCACCAGAAAGCACGCCGCCAATGGCCAACACAATTAACATAGGGTTTTTAAATTGAATTAAAAATAGCATCATGGCAGATATACTCTGCGCTTCGCTTAATTCATTGGTGCCGTATTGCACTAAACGCTGCTCGGCAGCGTCAACCGTTAACCCTGCATCGGTATTGCTATTTAACTGCTGTAAAGCCTCATCACCACTATGGTTAAACCATTTCATCATCATTGCCCTCGCGCTTAACCTATTTAAGGGCATCTCTAAAAATGCACTTTTTCCGCGATAGCGGCATCAGCTCCGTCCTCGAGTCCTCATTTACAGCACGTAAACTGTGGCTCTCCGGGCGGTGCTTCTTTACTCTCACAAAAAAATTACTATTTTTAGAGGTGCCCTTAAGTTAATAAGTTGCCGAAATACCCCATACCAGCAACAACTGCACCACAAACACCATCACCAGTTACAACGCCTATGGACCAACAACGATACCGCAGGCTTAGTACATTATCATTACACCTCAACAGAGCTAGCTGCCCCTAACGTTTATAACAGGCATAAAACTAGCCGCTTGCGACTGCCAGTATCCTTTATTTGTATAAGACCGCAATTCTAAGCTCAAAAGACAACCCGCTTATAGTTTTAAATGTTTTAAATTTTAGCTTTTATTAAATATACCACTATGCTGTCGCTCCACGCCCGCACATGCCAAGTTAGAGAATTTGATATGCCTAATAACAACCCATTGAACTTCAAAATGGGATTTTACCTACGCCCTTCGGTAGCCATTTTTATCGCCGCGTTATACAGCCCTGCATTATCAGCACAAGGGCAACCCGCTGCCCCGAGCAACGGTGCACAAACCGTCGCCGGCGATGCCCCCACAACAATACAAAAAGCCGGCAAAAAAAATCAGCGATTAGAAGAAACAGTGGTAATCGGTGCAAAAAATAACATTATTAGCGCGCAAGCAATTAAAAGGGAATCAGATACCCTAGTAGATGCAATATCTGCTGAAGATATCGGCGTATTGCCCGATTACAGTGTTTTAGACTCCATGCAACGCATACCTGGCATTGCCATGGAACGCTTTGCCGCCAGCAACGACCCAGACCACTTTAGCGCACAATCGTCGGGGGTTACTGTAAGGGGAATGAAGCAATCGCGCTCAGAATTTAATGGCAGAGACACCTTCACCGCCAACCAGGGCCGGGCACTCTCGTACCAAGATGTGCCGCCCGAGCTTATGGGTAGTATTGAAGTCTATAAAAACCAAACTGCCGACATGATAGAGGGAGGCTTAGGCGGCACAGTTAGCTTAAATACTCGCAAACCTTTTGATTCAGACGAACGCATATTATCGTTTAGTACCAACGTTTCTTACGGGGATCTCGCGCGGCAATACGGCCCGACGTTTTCCGGTTTATACAGCGATACTTTTGCAACCCGTAAAGGCGAGTTTGGCCTGTTAATTAATTATGTAAAATCAGAGCTCTATAGCGAATCGCACGGCGTACAAAGCGCAACCTATTTAGAAACCTTAGCGAAGAACTTACTACCGCGCGACCCAGCTAATGCCCAGTTTGACCCAGGGGCCGAAGGCCAGCGCGTTGCAGATTTTATTGCTGACGACGAACAAGGCACGGTGTGGGTACCCAGCTCGGCGAATGCTATTATCAAATCCGATGAACACCAACGTACTGGCATGACTGCCGTTTTACAGTATAAAAACCCAGATAATAGCTTTAATGCTACCCTCGAATATATTAGCTCTGACTCCCAACTAACCTGGGTGGAAAAAGCCATAAAATACAGCGGCGGATTTTTTCGCTTGGGCAGCCGACAAACACGCCCGCTAGATGGCACCTATCTTACGCTTGACGATGACGGCCTATTTTTAGCCGGCACTCTCACCACCGATAAAACAGGTTTTCGCACTGGCCGCTCGGGCAACTCTAGGGTTCCAAGCCACCTTGTTATGCCACAGTGGGGCCCAAGCCATGTTATGGATAGCCGCGTAAACGATTTATCATCACACGTTCAAGATACCTCTTTTAAAGCCGAGTGGAAGCCCAGCGAAAATTTTAAACTTATTAGCGATATACAATACGTCACCGCAAAAACCGCTAACGACGATGTATCTGTTCATATTTCCACTTGGTTAAATACGCAATTCGACGCGAGGGGCAATTTACCCAGCGTACACTACCTAGACCCTTGGCAAGGCATACGCGATGCTACCCGGGAAGACGATGCACAAGAAGGCGGGCTAGACAATAATATTTGGGACGCCATTGACGAAAAGGGTAATCCTAGCTTCCCAGGCTTTGGCGGCGACCCAGCCGGTGACCGCAATTATTTTCAAGATTTAAATTCATCGCTATGGCAATCGAGCATGGATCACTACGAGCGCTCAAATGGTGAATCCATCGCCTTGCGTTTAGATAGCGAATATGAATTTAATGACGCCAACAATGCCATTAAAAAAATCAGCGCAGGCATTCGCTTTGCCGAGCGGCAGCAAGTTGTGCGCTCCACAGGCTGGAACTGGGGTGCAATAGCGCCATCATGGCAAGGCAGTAATACGGGTGATTGGACCCCAAAAACACCAGACGAAGTTGCAGCCGAAATTACAGCAGAAGAAATTAAACGCGGCGAACCCTTAACAAATTGGGAAAAAAGGTTTGTCGGTTTGCTCGGCCAAGGCATTGGCTGGCTATCAGATATCGAATCTCAGCAAGATGGCCTAGAACTGGTAGATTGGTCTAACTTTATGGGTGGCAATGTTGTGCATATTCCCGGCGACCAAACTATTCATGCCAGCGAAGCCTTAATTAGCTCTGTATCTAGCGTTAACCCCGAGCGTTACTTACGCCAATCCAGAGTATCGCCCGATAATTGGCAGCCCCTTACCGCACGGGAAGGGCTAGAGGCCAAATACGGCATGTTTACGCCCGACGAAATAAACACCACAACAGAAACCCGCCACGCTTTATTTGCGCGGCTAGATTTTGGCGGTAACAACCACTTAAATTATTCCGGTAATGTTGGTTTGCGTTACGTAACCATGCAAAGACGAGCACAAGGCGAAGTTGTATTCCCGCTGTTAGATCCCGGCGGGCAAGGTGAAACATACCCGCTGCCAGATAATTTAAGCCTACCTTTAACGCCAGAATCAGTAGATGCTTATTTTAACCAACAAGTAGCAAGCGGTGAGTATCAAAATTACTACCAAGCAACAGAAGCATTAAAAAATTACTGGGTTAGAAACCCTTACTACTATTTATCCGATGATCAACGAAGTTTTGGCTCTGTAAAAAATAAAACCACAGGGAAGTACGAGCAAGTTATTCGCCCAGTAGATACCAAAACCCGCTACAACATTTGGCTACCAAGCTTTAATATTAAAGTGGACTTAACGCCCGACCTGGTTGGACGCTTTGCATTTGCAAAAGCCGTAGCATTTCCAGATATGGGCGACGTACGCAACAGAACAGTATTTGAAAACCCTAAAAGCTGGGAATTTATCAATACCTATCGCACGGTTGAATCCGAAGGCAATAATATCAAGTTGCTCGAAAGCGTGAGCCTGCCAGAAGATGCCAATGGCGCAGCCTGGGTTGGCGAGGGTGGCAATCCCTTTATGGAACCGATGGAATCATTACAATATGACTTTTCGCTGGAATGGTACTTTTCTGATGCTGGCCAACTAAGCGCCGCTATTTTCCATAAAAACCTAAGTAATTATTTTGCGCCTGGCATTATTTACCGTGAATTCACCCAACCAGAAAGCCAAGCTACACAAGTCGCAGCCATTACCAGTAAACGCAACGGCGGCGATGCTAAGCTCGATGGCCTAGAGCTTACCTACCAGCACTTTTTTAGCGGCATGCTTGAAGGTTTTGGCGTACAGTCTGCCTTTACTTACGTCGATGCCAATAGCGTACCGAATAACGTGCAAAGAATTGAAAATGAATCTTGGTATTTATCCCTCTACGAGGATACCGGCATTCGCGTTAATTACGACAAGCTTCCGCTGGAAGGGCAATCAGATAAAATCGTCAATATTACAGCTATGTACGAAAACGAAGCCTGGAGCGCAAACTTATCGTATAACTGGCGCTCGGAGTATTTATTAACTACGCGTGATGTCACCACCAAAGCGCCTATTTGGCTCGACGCACTAGGGGAGCTAAACGGCTCTATTTTTTACTCCATAAATAACCATTTTACAGTGGGCGTGCAAGCAAAAAATATAACCAACGAAGTCGCCAAAACAAGCATGGTTTTAAATGACGAATTATTAACAACGGGACGATCCTGGTTTGTTGCCGATCGCCGTATTGCACTTGTGCTTAAAGGGCAGTTTTAAAAAAGGGCTAACACGTACAGCACCTTAACAAATTGCGGCCACACATTAAGTAGCTACACCAAAAATGTGGCCAACAACCGCAGTCAGCACCATAGCAAGCGCGCCCCAAAAAGTGACGCGCATTGCACCAACAGACATAGCGGCGCCACCAGCGCGTGCAGCCAATGCACCTAATACCGCTAAAAACACGAGCGAAGCACCACAAACAGCCGCTATTAATACAACCGTTGGTACAAGCCAAGCTACCAACAAAGGAAGTGCAGCACCAATAATAAAGGTGACCGCCGAAGACAGCGCCGCCAATACGGGGCGCGCACTCGCGCTTTCAGAAATGCCAATATCATCGCGAATGTGCGCACCTAGGGCATCGTGCGCCATTAGCTTTTCTGCTACTCGGCCGGCAAGCGTAGGGCCCAATCCCCTGCCTTGGTAAATTTCCGCTAACTCTTGTTTTTCGAGTTCAAAATTATTCTCTAGTGAGCGTTTTTCAATGGCGATATCGGCTTTTTCTGTGTCCAATTGTGAGCTTACAGATACATATTCACCAGCCGCCATAGACATAGCCCCCGCCACTAAACCGGCAACCCCGGCCAGAAGAATACCCTCCTGTGTAGCACCCGCCGCTGCCACACCAACAATAAGGCTGGCCGTCGATACAATGCCATCATTAGCGCCCAATACCGCTGCCCGCAACCAACCAACACGATGCGAGCGATGCATTTCATGTAGTTTCATGCCTAACCCCTATAGTTTTATATGGCGAAGGGCACATCATCTACAGCCCCCTGCGCAGTGCAACTCAGCTTCAGCTTTATTACTACAAGCCACCATAATCGAATTGTAAAAGCTCGTAAAACATTCGTGTTAACGATGGTATTAGAAATGCCATCAACCTAGAATCGCCGTTACAGGCCAATATATAGGTGAATAAAAATCATGGATAGTGGAGAAATTATTTTGAATGCACTGGGTGTTAACCAAAAAGCTGAAAGCGAATTAATCAGCATAGCCATACACTATGAAATTTTATTTAAGCAGCGTCTTAACTGGATTATAGATACTGGCCAATGCATACAGGTACTCAACCAACTGACAGGCAGCGACAACAAAGACCTACAAGAACGCATATTACGCTTTCATAAAGCACTAAATGTTGCAGAAAAAAAGTATTTGGCCAAAAAAGGGCTAACCTTCCCATTCGGCAATAAACGATCTGTTAACGCCCGAAGCATGCAGAAAAACAGCGCAAATTAGCTGCGCTATAACTGCAACTGCGATGAATAGCTCGGCCCGCACCCGATAGCACTAAGCCTATGCCAAAAACCTACAACACCCGACTATTATAGCGCTCGATAAGCTCATCCATTGCGGCTTTATCGTAATCGACAATACCGGAAACAAGCATAATCTTTTCACCTTTTCCGACAACCTCATCGCCATCTTTCCAAGTGAAGGGTAATGTGAAGCTGCCGCGCTTGCCTTCGGAAGTAAAAATCGGAGCGAGTGACTCTAAAATAGGGTTTTTAATGTCGGTGCGGTCGAAGTGTACCGACATGCTCTGGTACATCACCATCGGCCGCTTAGGATTTATCATCACATCCTGAGCCGACATAGTAGGTACCAAAATATGAGGAAAAGCTTCGCCAGAAAAAGCCACATACTGCTTAATAATACTTTCGATAGTACTAGGGTCGGTATTGTTTTCGCCAGAGCGCGACACCGTTACATACGTTTTGCTCTCATCAGAAAACGCCAGTGTGGCTGATGGCTCTGGCAAAGTGATTACCGATTTTTCTGTAATCATATTATCGAACGAGAACTGCATATTTTGTGATATGCCGTACCTTAATAAAACAACCGCAAATAATAGGTCGCCAGGTACACAAAAGCGCTTAGCGTCGGCGTTGTGCAGTGGGTTGTAATCCCCTGCGATCTCTTTTGCAAACCGGCTAGCCTGTTCGCGGGTAAAAGACAAAGTATTATTATTGAGTTGGTAAAAGTCGCTAAGCATCATCAAGTGGTCTAGTAAGCAGAAAAAGGCTGCGAATATTACGCTTTTGGCGCCGCTTTTACAAACCAACAAGCGCTACTTTCCACCTCAAACAACCCTTTAGGGTTAAAGGTATCTCTGTAAGCTGCCCACACGGCGGATAAACCCAGCTTAAGGCTGAGCAATTGCAGAAGCCATGGGATTTAACAGCAGGTTTTAGCTTTATGTACTATACATTGAGTTATGACCGATACTCCGCCAGAAACCAGCGCAAATAGACCAGCGCCCAGCTACCGCCTGCACTATGACCAGAGCGCAAAAGCACTTATTGGTGTAGTGCATGCAAAAGCCAGCACGTTTGTTTCGCACGAACATTTAAAGCCGAAAATTAAAGCCCTAGGTTGCGAGCAATTTTATTTTATTGAGCACGGCATAGAACGATTTCTGCAAAAACTTAAAAAAGGCGAGATCGGCCACTACACCCTAGCCGAAAAACGCGATGCCAGTATTCACGTTAGCGTATCAGCCGATAAACTGTCTGCCCGCGCACAAACGACTATCGCCTATGGCGGCGCCCCATTAAGCCTTGAACAAATTCTTCAAGCAATTAAAGCAGTACAAATTACCAGTCACTGCATCGATAAAACCCAAATAGCTAAGCTCGTAAATAGTACTAAGGACGCAGACATAATATTTGCTAACGCAATACCGCCACAGCACGGGCAAGATGCCAAGCTTGTCCCCCTAGTTAAAAGCGCCTTAAGCGTGGTAAAAGACACCAACAAAGCCACCAATATTGACCAACACGAGATATTTGAATTTGTCGTTGTAGAACAAGGTCAAGCCTTAATGCAGCGCATACCCGCAACCGAAGGTACAGCCGGTATTACGGTTACCGGCAGGACCATTAAAGCTAACCCCGGTAAAAACAAAACTTTTACAAAGCCTTTTATTGGGGTAGAGCCAAGCCCTGATGATGCCAACATATTACAAGCCGCTATTAAAGGCCACCCAGTTATAAGCTCTACCGGCGTACGCGTTGACCCAGTAATGACGATTAAAGCCGTTGATATTCACAGTGGTAATATCCACTACGATGGCAGTCTTTATGTTCAGCAAGATATTAATAGCGGTTACAAAATAGCCGTAACCGGCGATGTTATTGTTAAGGGCAGCATATACCAAGCCTGCATCGAAGCCGGCGGTAATATAATTGCCGGCGGTGGCGTACATGCCAAAATTAACGGGGATAACGCCAACTGCACATTAACGGCAAAAGGCGACATTCAAGCCAAATTTTTCCACCAATGCCAAGTGCACAGCCAAGCCAATGTACACGCCCGTGAATATATTATGCAATGCCAAATACAAGCCGCAAATAGCATTAATGCGGGCCAAGATGGCGGAAAAGGCGCAATTATTGGCGGCACTTGCCGCGCAGGTCAGCGAGTGCATGCAAAAATACTGGGGAACGATGCCTATCTAGCTACACACATTATTATTGGCGCACAAGAACACCCCAACCCCGAAGCGCAGCAACTAAAAACAAAAATTAAGCGCCGCTATGATGAACAAAAACAGCTCCGCAGTATTCTAAATAAAATACAAAACCAGAATGCCCCCACTAGAGTAGGCCAAGTTACCCTGGATAAGGCTCGAAAAATAGAAGATACATTACTGCTAATTCAACAACAAATTACAACCCTTGAGAGTCATTTAAAAATACATTCATCGGAACAGCTCAATAACCTGCCGTTACAAGTTATTGTCGACAATATTGCCTACCTAAATGTGCAAGTCGTTATTGATGGTGCAAGCTGGAAATGCACCGAAGAAAAACGCCGATTTAAAATTAACTTGTTTCAACATACATTGCAGATAAGCCCACTCACCTAGTGCTTACTACATAAAGGATAAATTATGCACGTTGCCAATATTATGACCAAAAAAGTACATACTGTTGCCCCTGAAGATTGCCTATCGACATTAAATGATATTTTTTTAAATGTAACCTATCGGCATTTATTAGTTGAAAAACATGGGCGACTGGTAGGCGTAATATCTGACCGCGATACACTAAAACACCTAAGCCCGTTTATAGGCCAGCAACTAGAGCGCAAAGAAGATCGCAATCAACTAAATCTAAAAGTAAGCGATATTATGTCTACCCGGCTAATTACTGTAGACCCAGAAACACTCATCGATTCGGCATCTATATTATTGCTCGAAAACAACATCAGCTGTTTACCCGTAATTAAAGGCGATATGAAAATTGATGGCATTCTAAGCTGGAAAGATATTTTGCAATACCATGTTTATGGTGAGGACAAGTTACAGGCTCTATCCTAACGCTGCATTAGCTTTTCTGCCCAGATGCTTTTAGAGTGTTATTTATAGCTTTGAACGGGTATTTTTCGGATTGATGCTAGTAACACTAGGTGAGATCCAGAAAAATTGAGTACGACGCTAGAAAAGCTGCTAATGCCGCTATAGAAGCAGCGAAGCGACTCTGAGCCAAAAGTTAATGCAGCGTTAGGGTTTATCTAGCGGGGCTAGTTATCAATTAGCGCCATGTTTATTTTTAGCTGGATTATGGCGCGGGTTAAAGCGGGGAGTGTATTTTGAAGGACTGGGGCGCAATACAGGGCAATTATTACCCTGTGTACGCTAAAGGCGTAGTTTCAACAACGGCTATGCCCTTCAGGAATAAATCCGTCCAGTTTAAAAGCGCTAAACGCCTCATCACAATATTTACCACGTCCTATACCCTTTAACTTTTAATCTTTTAATCTTTTAATCTTTTAAACTTTTAAACTTTTAAACTTTTAAACAATTAGTAGTCGTATGCGATTGACGCAACAGACGGGTTCGGCCTGAACTAATTACAATTTCACTGCAAACGCCAATATCACCTCGCGACAATAGAACGCGCCAAATAATTAACCTGCACCAACGGCCTACGTCGCCCTGGCGAAACTTCTGCAATTATTCTTCTAAACAAGGTCCGTTCAAACTATTAGGCATAACGGTACTTTTATTTTTATTGGATCAGCTATTTTTGATCGCATCATTCTCATTTTCGGCCGCCAAATATGCGCATTTAATTACACATATGGCCACGGTAATTTTTCACCCGAAAAAATATGACGCACTCGACTTTAATTGCGCGCGAATAGATTGATTAGGTTACATCAGCGGGGTAAATAACTAAGAACCCAATCATTAGTACATAACAATTATAGAATTTAGGACGCGGCAATAATGAAATACCTTACGCTAACGCCTTTTATATTGGCGCTTTGCGCTTGCACTGGGGCACAGCACGAAGCAACATCGGCAATTAATGCTTCGTCCTCCGTTTTAGCGGCTAGCTCTTCGGTAGCATCGCTCTCCAGTTCGTCGTCGATTTCGTCAACTTCAAGCAGCGAAGCGCCACAACCAATCACCTTTATCGAGGAGTCAGACCAAGCCTTTTGTACATTCAATGGTGCAATTGAAATCGATCACACAGGCTTCACTGGGGATGGTTACGCCAATGCCAGTAACGCGCTAAACGCGGCGCTGACGTGGTCTATTCAACTTGATGAGCCGGGCAACTATAGTTTAGACATTCGTTTTGCCAACGGCGGCGCGACAGATCGCACGGCAACGTTTACCGCCAGCGGAAAAAGCCAAAGCCTAGCTTTTCCGGCGGGCAGCGGTTGGACCGATTGGCAAACGCAAACGCTTAACGTCTCACTAAACGCAGGCAATCACCTGCTAACGCTTACCCCCCAAACATCGGCCGGGCTTGCCAATATAGACTCCCTTAGCATCAAAGGGCCTTCCATAGCCCAGCCAGGCATGTGCCCCGCTCAAGCGCCCATTGCTGTTTGGCTTGCCGGCGACTCGACGGTAGCCAATGGCCAAACACCCTGCCCTGTAGGTTGGGGTAAAACACTCCCCGAATACTTCAACGACAAAGTGACGGTACACAACCGAGCTGTAGGCGGGCGCAGTGTGCGCACCTGGCTTTACGATGTTAGTGATCGAATGGCTAGTGACGGTGAGTGCGCCATTAGCTACGCCAACGGCAGCCCCGTTTTGCAACAGCGCTGGACTTCAATGCTCAATGAGATGAAAGCGGGTGATTGGCTATTCATACAATTTGGCATTAATGATGGCTCGCGCACCTGCCCGCGTCACGTTGGGCAAACCGCCTTCCGTGATGCCTACTCCTATATGGCAAACGAAGCTATTGCCCGCGGAGCAAACCCAGTGCTGGTAACGCCAGCACCGATGATCCGCTGCAGTGGCAGCACTGCTGTTGCCAACCGTGGCTTTATTGATGCGGTTAAAAGTGTTGGCGAACAACTGAATTTGCCGGTAATTGACCTGCACCAGCTCGGCATCGACCGTTACAACCAGCTTGGCTTCTGCCCAGTAGAAGGCGGCGATGTGTCGGCCAGTACAGGCGGCGAGGTTGGGGCATATTTTTGCAACGATCACACCCATTTTGATACCCCGGGCGCTCGCGACATCGCCGCAATAATAACCAATGCACTGGGCGCACAGGGCTTGTCTTTAGCTGACTACCTGCTTCCTAACAATTAAGTTCAAAGGAAATTTCAATGCAATACTTTGGCAACATCACCGCAAGCAACATCACCACAAAAACCCCACGCCGAGGCTTCTGGCTTGGCGCCATCACACTCAATTTACTTGTTGGAATGGCAGGGTGCGATGGCCAATCCGTTACTCAGGATTCCTCCAGCTCGGCACCTGTGGCCAGCCAAACGGCTCACAGTAGTAGCCTGCCGAATTCGAGCAGCGCGTTAAGCTCAAGTAGCTCGTCCATGGCCATGCTTAATACGCAGGTTACCCTGCAAGAACAGTCAAAAGGCATGTGTTTAATAGAGGGCATAGTAGAGGCCGACCATGATGGTTTTGTCGGCGCAGGTTATGCCAATGCCAACAACGAAATAGGCGCTGCAGTTGTTTGGCATGTGCGTGTACTAACCCCAGGCCAACACACCTTCACACTGCGCTACGCCTATGGCGGTGCTGGTGCCCGCGATGGCGAAATTAGCGTGAACGGACAAGCCATGGAAACACTCAGCCTGCCATCAACACAAGCGTGGGACAATTGGCAGGAACAAACGATTAACCTCGACTTAGCCTACGGTGGCAATACTATCCGTTATGCTGCGACCGGCGCCGGTGGCTTAGCGAATATCGACTCACTCACAATTGAGGGCTACGGCATTGAGCAAGGCAACTGTGCCTCTGCCGATATTATTATCGACGGCGGAGCCGCAATGCCGCAGGTTCCAACCACCATTCGAGCCGCCACCTTCGATGCCGGTGCAAGCGAAGTCAGCGGCTACGATTGGGATTTTGGCGACGGCTCGCAAGGCAGTGGCGAAAGCGTTAACCATACATTTAACGATGCTGGTGAATATATTGTCACGCTAACTGTCACCGATATTCACGGTGATCAAACACAGGTTAAACGGCCCGTGCGTGTAACCGACTCACTAGGCCCGGTACGGATATTTATCGCCGGCGACTCGACCGTATCGACCTATAACGATACCTCCAGCCCCAATGATCAGGCCGGTTGGGGGCAAATGTTACACGAGAGCTACAACGATCAAGTCACCGTATTCAACCATGCCGTTGGCGGGCGAACGGCGCGGCGCTTTATTGATGAAGGGCGCCTGGATAGAATCTGGGACGAAGCCAGAGCTGGAGACTACCTACTGGTACAGTTCGGCACGAATGATGGGCATAGGTCGGCAACCTACCAAATCAATGGCCAGCAAATTCCTTATTACCTCGACCCAGCCACAAGCTTTAAAACCTGGCTACAGCGCTATGTCGATGGTGCCCGCAGTCGTGATATCAAGCTAGTGTTTGTCACACCACCACCGCGCAACTCGGCTTATTGTACCGGCGGCAATGGTACCGGTGGCCATGCCCAAGGCATGCGCGAACTGGCCGCCAGCACAGGCACACCATTGGTAGATTTAAATAGAAAGTCGGTGGATTATTTAATGGCCATCTGCCCGGCGCCAACCCCAGAGGATTTCTTTTTGTTACGCGGCAACGGCACCGTTGATGGTACACACTTCCAAGAAAACGGAGCACGCATTATGAGCCGCATGGTAGCCGATGGCATTGGCGAAGCGCAGCTACCACTTGATCAGCATCGGCGCTAGGGTATTGCATAATTGCGTTTTAAAGGGGCAGCTCCCGCTGCCCCAATGCGATCTCCAGCGTTACTGACCATCATTTCGCACGCAGCTGAATAGTGAAATGATTTTTCCCGCTGCATTTATCTTCCCCGATTAAAACGATTACTTGATGCAACGCGAGCAAACATGAAACCAGCTGGTTTGACCAAAAGAAACTTAACGCTCTGCTTGCATACGCCATATAAACACCCCTCAACCATTTTTTTACTTTGTAAAAGTGTAGCTGATGGGTAAGGTAAGACATTACCGGTTATTGGGTGCTGGGTGTTCTATTTTTTATTTTACTTTAATAGCCACCTAGATCTCATGATGGCTATTACATTTAATGTGCATTTTGTATATATTTTGTAAATTCAGACCTTAATGTTTGAATATCTCGCCCGTATTCAGAATAAACGGCTTTCTCAAACCTCTGCCCTGCCAATAACTTTTTTATTAGCTCTTCAAACTGCTGAGGACTTAAGTCATGCAGGTAGTGCACAAGTAATGCTCCAACTTTATATAAAACCCAGTTTACCGTACCATTGCTAACCGCATCACTTGGATCTTCGGTAGTGAACCAAAAGTCTAGGCTCCCTGACAAATACGACTCCCTTTCTTTAACACTCAGAAAACGTTGAATGCTTCGACCTTGCGTGAACTTAGGACCGCCATTAGCAACGAACTCGGCAATCCCCTCTCTAAACCAAAGAGGAATGCCCTCAATATGCGCTCTTTCACCTAGATGCGTATAAAATAAATAGTGAGTTAACTCATGTTTAGTTAATTTAGCAAGAGAGCCCCTGTTAAACGCCCCGGGGGAAAGAAATAGCTTGCCCCAGTAAACTGCTCCCCTAACGTTTTTAGAAAGATAAACATACTCATTAAAAACATCTTGAGATGAGCATATATAGATACTGATTGGCTTTTTAAATTTCGCCCCAAGAGCTACTTCAACGGCTTTTTGACTTTCATCCAAGCTGTTATTCAGGGTAACTGCATATTGCTCCGCTCCTTGTTCGTATTTTATACGCGCGTCACCTTCAAACGTTAAAAATTGATCTGTCGACTTATACTTAGCGTAAATGGCTTTTATCAGTAAAGGCTGTGTAGTTACTAACCCAACAAGGCACATGGTTAGGATTAGCCCTGCCCACATTAGATATTTCTTATACTTCACTTGCTAATCCCTATGAGTGTTTACAGAACAGAATATTTACAGGACATCCAAAACTAATTTATTTTAAGCCTAACTAAATATTTACAGGACATCCAAAAATAATTTGTTTTAAGAGTAATCCTCACCTACGAAAGCCCTCAAACTGTAGATGCCACGATTGAGTAATAATACAATTTTTTCGAAAAAGAGATGGTTTTACTTGAGGTGATGCCTATTAGGCATCAAATATAAACCCACCAACATAATGGGGGCTGCATCATGGGTTCAATAAAGTGGTATCTAACAACCAAACAATCGCCGAGCGGCACCCAATCCTTTAACCCAGCATTGATCGAGTTTTTCTGCGCAGGGCTTTATGGAATCACAGCGGCCAATACAGTGATGAAAATCGGTTTCAATACGGGGCATATTTTCTAGCCAGTCATCGCAATTAATTTCCAAACGCCTGAGTATTTTAGGTGATGCAAGTGCGATGGCGCCGCTCTTATTGGGTAGAATTGCTCGCCCCGTCCAGTCGATGAGCTCAAGATAATCGCGCCAGTAAAAGGGAATAACACCTGTAGAGCGCTGCCCTTGGTCTACAGAATCGGCAGTGGGAAGGTGATTCTTTTTAGGTGGTTTACAGAAATTGGCCAGCCTAATAGGTTTTTTATCTTTAGCTTTTTTAGCGGGTTTATTCAAAGACTGAATGCGCTGCTGAATAGCCGTAAAATAATATTTACAGGACATCCAAAACTAATTTATTTTAAGCCTAATACCCACCGACGAAAACCATCAAACTGTAGGTATCAGGAATGAGTAATTATACAATTTTTTCGAAAAACAGAAGGTTTTGCATGGGGTGATGCCTATTAGACATCAAATACAAGCCCACCAACATAATGGGGCTGTGTCATCAGTTCAATGAAGTGGTATCTAACAACCAAACAATCGCCGAGCGGCACCTAATCCTTTAACCCAGCATTGATCAAGCTTTTCTGCACAGGGTTTTATGGAATCACAGCGGCCAAGAATATTTACAGGACATCCAAAACTAATTTACTTTAAGCCTAATACCCACCGACGAAAACCATCAAACTGTAGATATCACGATTGAGTAATAATACAATTTTTTCGAAAAAGAGATGGTTTTACTTGAGGTGATGCCTATTAGGCATCAAATATAAACCCACCAACATAATGGGCTGTGGTATCGGTACAACGGAGTAGTTTCTAACAACCAAACAATCGCCGAGCGGCACCTAATCCTTTAACCCAGCATTGATCAAGCTTTTCGGCGCAGGGGCGTATCGCATCGCCACGGCCGATACAGTGGTGAAAATCGGTTTCAATGCGGGGCATATTTTCTAGCCAGTCATCGCAATTAATTTCCAAACGCCTGAGTATTTTAGGTGATGCAAGTGCGATGGCGCCGCTCTTATTGGGCAGAATAGCTCGCCCCGTCCAGTCGATGAGTTCAAGGTAATCGCGCCAGTAAAAGGGAATAACACCTGTAGAACGCTGCCCTTGGTCTACGGAATCGGCAGTGGGAAGGTGATTCTTTTTAGGCGGTTTACAGAAATTGGCCAGCCTAATGGGCTTTTTATCTTTAGCTTTTTTAGCGGGTTTATTCAAAGACTGAATGCGCTGCTGAATAGCCGTAAAATCACTGGTTTCTGGTAGCTCCGCCATGCCGGCGCGCACAGGATTTAAATCGACATATGCCATGCAGGTAATAATCGCCTGCTCGTCGAGTAAAGCCTGGCTTTTAAAGCGGCCCTCCCAAAAACGGCCAGTGCATTTATCTTCCGCGTTTGCGAGTCGTGCGATATGTTCATTTAAACAACGCATAAACCAGCTAATGCTACTCAAACGTTTACGCCACTCAGCAACAAGGTCATCGACAAGATATTGCTCCGCTTCATTGATAGCCTGATTTTTTAACACTTTAAGGGCTAATTCATTCCCTTTGAATAACATCATCCAACGTCGAATAACCGTTTTATCACTCCACCCTGCTGCTTTTTCCGCATCAATATGCAGTACCAAATGATAGTGATTTGACAATACTGCGTATGCTGCGATGTCTAACGCAAATATATCCCCAAGTTCAGCAAGTTTATCCGATATCCATTCGCGACGATGCTCATAGTTTTTACCGCTGTATTTATCTTCGCCCATGAGAAATGAGCGTTTAATACAACGTGAGCAAATATGGAACCAGCTGGTCTGATCTAAAGAGATCAATGTTCTACGCGCTTGAGTCATAAAAAACCTCAGTGATAAACACTACCTAGTCATTTAGGTATAGCCAATCACCGAGATTTTTGCATTACCGTTTATCGGGTTTTGGATGTCCTATCTCTTGTTTCCTTTGAATAACATCATCCAACGTCGAATAACCGTTTTATCACTCCACCCTTCTGCTTTTTCCGCATCAATATGCAGTACCAAATGATAGTGATTTGACAATACTGCGTATGCTGCGATGTCTAGCGCAAATATATCCCCAAGTTCAGCAAGTTTATCCGATATCCATTCACGACGATGCTCATAGTTTTTACCGCTGTATTTATCTTCGCCCATGAGAAATGAGCGTTTAATACAGCGTGAGCAAATATGGAACCAGCTGGTCTGATCTAAAGAGATCAATGTTCTACGCGCTTGAGTCATAAAAAACCTCAGTGATAAACACTACCTAGTCATTTAGGTATAGTCAATCACCGAGGTTTTTGCATTACCGTTTATCGGGTTTTGGATGTCCTATCTTTTTTCTTACCGTTTATCGGGTTTTGGATGTCCTATCTTTTACTCCAACACATTTTTGAGCCGAAAGTACACTGGGCTCGTGCCCTAACAATAAAACGGAATCTTGGCAGAAATACTGACCATGCGAAAGACCTACAACCCAGCATCATTAGTAGGGATTTCAATTGGGGATATACAATATGTTTTGTCGTCGATGTGAAGCATGTGAATTTTTTTAGAATCAATACCCTCGATTAATTTTGATATATTAACGTCTTTTTCGTCGTAGTCTCTATCCTGTGATATCGCTAGAATTACTTGCTTTCCGAGTTTAGAACTGTGTGACAACAACTCTTTCATGCTGTCTACTCGCATCTGATGCTGCCCGGGCTCATCCATTAGTAAGAAGCCAGGATGCAAAGATCCCATTTCCAAAAGGCAAAGATAATAAGACCAAATTGATCTTACGAAGTCACTGGCGGAGGAAACATATCGAATATATTGAGGCTCTTGCCCTTCCATAAAGACAATTGGCATAAGCCTGTGAGGGTGCTTATCTTTAATGGTTATATTTCCTACGCCATTACTTTTATAACCGAAGGAGTCTAATAGGGTGATAAATGATCGTTTGAATTTGAATATTTTTCCTTCATCACTAGAAACTAAACCTTTAAGTCTCTTTTCTTCCACATCTAGAATGAAGTATTGCTTACTTAATTCTTTCATCCTGTCTTTAGTGGATTCAAGGTATGAATTAAACTGTTTGATATCGTTAAGACGATTTTTTAACTCTGCTTGAATCTCAAGTTCACCTCGAACTGATTGAGAACTAGGTGAATTTAAGTCTTTATGAATACTATCAAGCTGCGTTCGTTTTAATGCGATACTCTTATCATAATAAGCTAAAACTGATACATACCGCTCTAGTAAAGACTCAGAAGCTTCAATGTACTTTTCATAAGTGGATTTTTGAGATTTAAGAAAAGCAATGCTCTTTTCAATAGTCTCTTTCGAGAGCTCAGCATCTTTTTTGTTCTCAACACTATTTTCACAAACAGGGCACTTAGATGTTGATAGGCTCGCCCAATTTCTGTTAATAGATAACTTCTTAACATCTTGAAAGCCCTGAATGTCGTTTATCGTAGAAGTTAATGAGCTCTTGAAGCTGGTTAACTTTATCTTTTCCTCGGCATATAACCCTGAAGCATCATTCCTTTCAGATATATATGAGGATAGCGATTCTTTTATCTTTTCCCTCGTGCTAATTAAGTCTTTGGAAATATCTTGAGAAGTGTTCGTGAGTTCAATTCGCTTATTAGAAGCGTCAATTTCCTTTTGTATAATTTTAATTACCTGACTAGTCTTAATTTCATTTTCTTCATTGTTTAGTTCAGCTGCATATATTGCTTCGATTTTGTTATCTGTAATTGGCTTGTTCTTATCAAAAATCGACAGGTAGAGTTGAGTTGCTTGAGCTCGATATATCAGATCGTTATCAATTCGCTTCCATTCACCCTTAATCTTATTTTTATCAGCTTTAATTTGATCAAGCTTCATATTTAACTCTAAAGAATTAAGCCCTAGAGAATACTCAACAACCTTTTGTCTAGGGTCTTTAATACCGAAGCTAGGCATCATTGAGAATATATCTGACCATCCTTTTGTCTGCTCAATGAAAGCCAGCGAAAATACATTCTGCATATATAGGGGCTTGGTCGACTCACCGTTAAATGATTCGACATTAAAGATTTCTAAATCATTTACTTCTGCCAGCCATTGATAGAACCCTTGATCACCGTGATCTCTTGCTGAATGGACAAACTTAGGCGTAGTTGTGGTACCATCAAATATTAGTATTTCATTGATAGTGATCTCATCGGATGAGGCTATACGACGTGTAAGTGTGTATTGCTTACCGTTGTTTGCAGTGATGATAAGTGAGCAGCTGGATTCATAAACATGGCAAGGATGACCTTCAAAATTAAGCACTTGATGCAAAGCAGGACTTAGCGCATTAATTCCCTTGCTCCCCATTAGTTGCTCCATTCCTAGGCAGTAATATATGCAGCTAAGAATGGTGGACTTACCGCTGGAGTTGTCACCAGTCAGAATGTTGAGTCCGGGATTAAAACCATACTCAAAACCAAATGGCTTTAGCCCATCTTCTGTTCCTGCAAGAATTTTCGCTGATACTGAGTTGATGTGCATTTTATTAACTTCTAATAATCGGGTTATTGAATCTATTTTCAGGAATTTTAATATCCTTCAAATATTCTAAATAGTTCGTAAACGCTTGATGCTTTTCAACTGAGATAAGGTATATATCGCCTTTGTCGGTCAGTGAAATTTTCATTTCCTTAGATGTTTTATCTATTAGTAATTCTATAAACTCATTAGATTCAGCCATAATGAGTGATTTTTTAAAGTCGTTATCAATATTCCAAGAAGATAAAGTTATCTTTGAAGAAAATGCATTAGCTTCTAAATTTATGGTTTTATCAAATATGTAGGCTAGCTTGATGAATGACATTGTCGTAGCGCTCCCAAGACAATGTTTCAGTGCGCCGCATATAATAGCAAGATGAGTTAACGTGCTATTATCAGGTGCGCTATCGAGGAATTGCGGTTTCAGCTGGATTTCTATACTCATTTTTTAAAATCCAAAGTGCAATTTGCTAATAGTCGGGCAATTTCTCCAGCAGCTATAACAGTGCTACTAGACTTAATTGAGGTTCCCTCTAGCTCTCCTTTTAGGAGGTCAGTAAGTTCATCTAGAATTTTATGGAAGCGCTCGTTACCTTGCTGAATACTACTCACCTGGTATTTTTTGTTTCCAGATGCCCATATTGCTTTAGCATTCTCAATGAGGTCGCGGTATGAACTGTGATTTCTGATCTTTGAATGTTCAATATCTTCCCACACTAAAATGTCGTTTATAAATCCATCTAGGTCTTCAGGTGTCCAATCTTTCATAAACGAATTCATCTTCCTAGTGAGGTTTTCAACATCTCCATAATCATTAGATTTTTTTCTTTCATCTATCATGCCTTGAGTAACATTTCTTCGAATCTCAGCAATATTCAACTTTAATTGAGCATTACCACCATGAAAATCTGCGATATTAATGTTCGGTAGAAACGAATCTTTAATGACTTTAATGGATCGGCAATTTACGCCCGTAAAGTCATCCTTATCTATATTTTGGGCTATGCCAACCAAATAATTGTTGTCGGCTTCTTTTATGAAAATCCCGCTGCCTGAATACCCTCCCAGAACTTCTGCCCCAACGCTCCCTTTCATGTCGGTGTAAGCATCCAGTGGAACCTTGAGGCAAAACGAACTTTCTTCATTGATAAGGGTGTCTAGATGGCAAGGGGTTACAGTATGAGGTTTTAAGGCTGATGACTTTTGGGTTCCTCTGAAAGTATAGGAGTTTTCAGGAAAGCTAATGTCTTCACAAAAGCATATTTTAGGAAAGCCTAGGAAATTGTGCTTCTGGTCTATGGCTATAATAGCGATATCATACTCCTGAATCGCTTTGTGTTCCCCTATTAAATTATCAAATTCAATCTTTCCATATTCTTCTGATACTCCATAAAACCCATCCAGTTTTAAAGGTTTATTTATATCTTGGCATATAACATGAGCAGCACTAAAAACATAGAATACGCCATCTGTTTCAACCAATACACCTGATCCATGATAATTATCGGACTGATAGATCTGTACGCTAGTTTTTGGTAGTACATCTAATTCGTTCATATTATATCGAAGCTACATTGTTCAATTAGTTTTATATTGTGTTTAATCTTTTCTTCTGAGCTAATTAATAAGCCGTTTCTAGCAGTAATTTCTTCAATTGGATAGTTGAAGAAAAAATGAATGTCGTCACTATCGCTTCTGTCAACACTTAATGCTAATTTTGCTAGTGTTTCTCTGCTAGGGTGAAGACTTCGAGCTTTCCCGCCATTGGTGCTCAATATATAGTTAGAACAACTAACCATTGAGACAAACTTATTAGATATGCTTGTGATGCTTCCATGATGTGAAAGTTTAATATAATCAAAAGTATATTTTTTCTCTTTTGAGAAGCCTTTGGCTTCTAAGTAGTCGGTAACAACTGTAGGGTGAGCATCTCCTAGAAAAAGCAGATTTCTATCCTTGTACTTGAGTATGAAGGCTATTGATGCAGCATTAGTGAAGTCAGATTTCTTGGACTTATACGCATCGTTATTATTTGCAAGAGTCTCAAGCGGAATGATAGTGCCGATCTTTGATATTGGGTCTGGACTAGAAGATCTTCTAACGTCCTTATATTTCCCAATGAAGTATTTCAAATCTTCCTTGGTGGGCGAGATTATTTCTAAGCTAATATTCTCGGAAATTTTAATTGTCTCACCAGCTAGGAGGCTTTGATGAGGTAGCTCTTTTTCTTTTAGCAAGCTTTCCAGTGTGATTGCTTGATGAATAGATATGTCGCCACTATCAGACAAGACTTCATACGAGCTCGGTACATTTACGAAGACCTTCCCAACAGTAAATCTGTGAGGAGTGTCTTCAATTAGAGGAATCGCACCATGAATGTGATCTTCATCTGAGTGTGTCAAAACTAGAAAATCAACACTCGAAGTCAGCTGCTTAATTTTATGTTGGTAGGTGATTTTGAAACCACAGTCCAGTAATAATTTTCTTGAATCATCGGTATCTTCAATTAAGAAGCTATCTCCACAATTTGCCTGTATGTTTGTTATTTTCAGCATGATATTGATTTACTATTACTATGAGAAAAGGTGCGTTTGTATTTGGTAACAAAGCTGGGCACGGTGCATTCCTTTGGCATCTTCGTTTTCATGTTATTTCACCCATTTTTAAACTGCCGCTGTTTATCGTTATTTTACCGACATGTTTAGTGTTTCTTCACCAGACAAATATACCTGAAAGAGGTCATAAGTTGATGCATTCGCCCATTTAAAAATCCCATAAAGTCCTAAGTTTTACACTCTTCATTCTGAGGACACACACAGAACAGTTTATTAGACCGAATTATTCCGTCTATTTCAGACAGACATTCCGTCTATCTCATTAAGAGCCAACATTAGCACCCCTGAAGCCCTTACTGCAACTGGCCTGCAGGAATGCATCAAGTTGGCGCATTAAAATGCAGAAATTTTCTGCACCTATTTCGCCAGAATACAGAACCAGACCATAACTGTATTCATATACAGTTATTTTGAGGCAAATTAGGCTCTCTTGGTTATGCGCCCCAGACTGCCTTTACTCTACTCACTCTTACTACCAACTACTAACTACAGGTAATAACTAGACACCCAGAAGCGGGGGCTGGCAGTAACCTCTGGGGCCGTCACAAACAGGAGGTTTGTGCAGAGCCTATAAGAACATTTCCAATGTCATAAACTTAAGGCAAGTTAAGCGGTAGGCGGTGATTTTTCAGGACCCTCACGCGCCGGGAGCGCGTGCGGAGCGCCCATGGATTGGCTTGAGCGAGTCCAGAAAAATTGTAGGCTACCGCGAAGTTAATGACATTGACAGCATATCCACAGCGCGCCCCATAGGTTACTGCCGGCACCGAGCTGGCAGAAGCAAAACACCCCAACCCTATCCCACGCCCAAAAAATAAAACATTACCCAATATTACGCCCACTCACTTTTCCCTATCCACCACCTAAACCCGCCAACTCTCTATACGCGGATATTACCGATTCGGGTATGGCTTGCTCGGCCATAAAGCCTTTACTCGGGTATTCCATAATCCGCTGTATTTCGCCAAGCATAGCCTCGTGCATTGCTTGCCCAGTGATAACGCGATTGGGGTAATTATTAGCATTAAAGGAATGGGGCGCTGACGTTACAGCCAAGGTGGGCCATTGTTTTTTACAGGTCGCGTAGGCGCGGCGTTGTAGGTAAGGTTTGGTGAGCAATAATGCGCTGTGGGCGGGTAAACCTTTGCTGTGTAATAGCTGCTGGCAAAATTGAATGTTGTCGCCGGTGTTGCTGGCGCGCGGCTCGATAATAATAGCGCTTTGGGGCACGCCTTTTTGCATCGCAATGTCGGCAAACACTTGCGCCTCGGGTTGGGTAAATACGCCTTGGCTTAAGCGACCAAAACCGCCGCTGAATATTACGCGTTTAGCCCAACCCTGTAAAAATAGGCTGGCGGCAGTTTCGGCAACGCGAATATCGTTACTGCCCAGCACCAGTAAATAATCGGCTTTTTTAAGTGGCTGCTCTAAGGCTAAATAGCGCCACAATACGTTGATTAAAGGAGCCATGTTATTCATCGTCACATCCAGTTTAGCGAGCGCTGCTTTCATGGTGTTTCATCATGCACCAAGTGTGCAAACTAAGCACCGAATTGCAGCAAATGGCGGTTTGTACTTACGGGTTTATTAAGATCGGTATTCACTAGCGTCCTTAAGCCTTTTGATTCAATTTTCATTGCCTCATAATAGTTGGCCTTGTGCCTATACTAGGCGCCAGCGCACTATTAATTGTTTAGGAGAGTCACTTGAGCCAACCCACAATGAAGATTCACCCTTTGGCAGGCAGCGTAGCCCCAGCGGAAATCCTAATTAATGTGGCCAAGCTGGTCACGGCTTACTATAGCGAAAGGCCCGACCCCAGCGAGCCATCGCACCGCGTGGCCTTTGGCACATCGGGGCATCGGGGTTCTTCTTTTAAACGCTCCTTTAACGAATACCATGTATTGGCCATGACACAGGCAATTTGTGACTACCGCAAAGCCAATGGTATTGATGGCCCGTTGTTTATCGGTATAGATACCCACGCGCTATCGGAGCCTGCCTTTGTAAGTGCCATGGAGGTACTAGCGGCTAACGGCGTAGAGGCGCATGTTTCTGCCGGTGGCGAATATGTGCCAACGCCGGCCATTTCGCATGCCATTCTTACCTACAACCACGGCCGCACGGGTGGCTTGGCCGACGGTATTGTCATTACCCCCTCGCACAACCCACCCGACGGTGGCGGTTTTAAATACAACCCCACCAACGGTGGCCCAGCCGATACCGACATTACCGGCTGGGTAGAACGCCAAGCCAATGCCTATTTAACCGATGACTTGAAGGCGGTTAAGCGCATGCCCTTTGAGCAAGCCATGGCGGCCAGCACAACACACCAGCACGACTTTTTACGCCATTATGTTGATGACATTGGCAATGTAATAGACATGGACGCCATTCGCGCCGCTGGTGTGCGCATGGCGGTAGATCCACTCGGTGGTGCTGGCGTGAATTATTGGCCAGCCATTGCCGCAAAATACAATTTAGACCTTACGGTATTGAACACCGTTGTTGATACCAGCTTCCGTTTTATGTCGGTCGACTGGGATGGCAAAATCCGCATGGACCCTTCCTCGCCTTATGCCATGCAAGGCCTAATAGGCTTAAAAGAAAGCTACGACGTCGCCTTTGCTTGCGATACCGACCACGACCGGCACGGTATTGTATGTGCTAGCGCGGGCTTAATTCCCCCTAACCATTACTTATCTGTGGCTATTGATTACCTATTTCAAAACAGGCCCCAGTGGAGCGCTACTGCCGCCGTAGGCAAAACGCTGGTCAGTAGCCAAATGATCGACCGCGTAAGCGCGGGCATAGGCCGTAAAGTTGTTGAAGTACCGGTGGGCTTTAAATGGTTTGCCGCCGGTTTGGTGGATGGCTCTTTAGGTTTTGGTGGCGAAGAAAGCGCCGGCGCCTCGTTTTTGCGCCGCGATGGCCGTGTATGGACCACCGACAAAGACGGCCTAGCGCCAGCGCTGTTATCGGCCGAAATTACCGCTAAAACCGGCCGCGACCCTGGCGAAAACTACCAAGCATTAATCGCAAAATATGGCGAGCCAACCGCCGACCGCATTCAAGCGGTAGCCAACCCAGAACAAAAAGCCAAACTGTCTAAGTTATCGCCAGAGCAAGTTAGCTCTACCACTTTAGCGGGCGAGGCCATTACGGCGGTAATGACAAAAGCCCCAGGTAACAACGCGGCTATTGGCGGCCTAAAGGTTGTTACAGAAAATGGTTGGTTTGCAGCCAGGCCATCGGGCACAGAAGATATTTACAAAATATACGGCGAAAGCTTTAGTGGGCAAGAACACCTACAAGCCATATTAAAAGAGGCCCAAGCCATTGTGGACGAAGCACTAAAATAAAATTTTAGTGCTTACTCGAAAGGGGTTTCACTTAATAGCAGGGTTTTATTGTGTACCGCATGGTGAATAAACGAGAGCTTTTTACGTACCGGCTCGGTCAGCACAAAGGGGTAGGCATCTTGCAGCCCCATACTGCGGTTTAGCGCGTTAAGCACCACCGAAAATTCCATCCAAGAATTTAGTATGCGGTTAAACGATGCCGAAATATCATCGTCGGCATCGTCTTGTGGCAGGTTTAAATCGCTTAACGTTTGGTTGGTACCCCTATTTTTATCAAACAATAAGCCGTAGCTTTGGGCCGTTTCTAAGGTATCAATAATGTGCATGTAGTGCGCCCAGGTTTCGGCCCAGTCTTCCCATGGGTGCATGATGGCATATTCGCTAATAAAATTTTCTGGCCAGTTTGCCGGTGCGCCGCCATTGCTGTAGTACTGATCTAGCGCCTCTTGGTAATCGAGTTCGTCATCACCAAAATAGGCTTTACAGCGTTCGTGCTTATAGGGGTTGTTGGCTATTAAGCGATCAAAATAATAATGCCCTAACTCGTGACGAAAATGCCCCAGCAGTGTTCGATAATTTTCCCCCATGGCAGCCTTAGTTTTAGAGCGCGCAACATCGTCGGCCTCGGCTAAATTAATAGTGATATTACCGTTATTGTGGCCCGTCATTACATCTGGGTGGTGCGGCAGCTTACTCACAAAATGGTCTTTCACATTGCGATCCACCGTAAACTCAAAGGTTAAGCCGGTTTCGGCATCTTCTTCGTTATTGTTCAGCGGCAGCGGCAAAGCTTTTAAGGTGTAAAGTGCGCGCCTTTTGGCGTTTTCCATTTTTTGCCAAAGCGGTACATGCGCTTCTACGTTTAAATTAGGTACTACCTCGTTAAAGCGGCAGGCAAAACAGTATTCGTTATCTTCGGTGTTTTTAGCTTCCGCTTCGGTGGCGGCCTCTTCTTTTGTAAGCTTTACATCCACCATGCCATTGCAAGCATTGTATTGCGCAAAATTCTTACATTTTTTAAAGGCTCTATCGCTTACCCCCTCAATTACAAAGTAGTTGGCTTCCTCATTTAAATCGAACGGTTGCACGCTCTCAAATTCATCTGTAATACCCACAACACGGCCGCAGGCATTGCAAGTATGGCTTTCGAAGAATAACGAAGGTTGTCCGGGGCAGCTGCAGTTAAAGGTTTTCATAGTTTGTTAACGCTGTGTGTGAATGGGTAAATAGCGCCGCAAGTATACTGAGCAAGGCGATAAAAGTTTGGCTTATTAATAGAGGCATCAATTTTCGTGCCTAAAGCTATGGAAAGGCTGCGCTATCCTATACCTCAAATACACTCGCGTCCTATATCTTTGTTAAACCTAAAAACCGCAGTTGAACCATCAAAGTCTACGCATCCCCTTGGTGCACCTGACGCGTGATAAAAATGATTCATCACCAATAAGGTGACTACATATTTTTACTACACGCCATGCACACCAACGGAATACGCATCTTTTTGACTCTCAACTGCGGTTTCTAGGTTAAATAAGGTGTAGCTCACATTACTGGCTTGGCCGCATTGGGCAGCGCCTTTAAACTACCACCAACCAATACACGGCTTATCGGCCGCCACTCGAGACTAAGGGACTTCACGTGATAATGCTTAGACGTTTGTTGAATTTAACCGGCCCACTTTCAATATTACTTGTGATGGCAGGGTGCACCGGGGGCGAGCATCAAACTCAAAGCTCTTCATCGCACGCTAGCCCCGCTGACAAAATACAGGCTATTGATACCTCTTTAACGATAGCCTCGGCAATAGAAGCCTACGATATCGATGGTGATGGCGACCTCGATATTATTAGTGTGGGTACAACCGGTGAAGCCATGTATTGGTACGAACAATTGGATGGTGGCGAATTTCGCGAGCACCTTATTGCCGAGAATATGAATGAAGCTTACGACATTGATGTGGTTGATTTTGATCAAGATGGCGATGCCGATATTGTCGCAGTGCAAGATCAAACCGTGTTAATGCTTTTCCTTAATACCGCGGGCAGTAATGCTAGCCCTATATTTGAAGAAAAAGTCATTACTACATCTTCATTTAATTGTTATGAGTTTTGTGAAATTGCTATTTTCGATATGGACCAGAATGGCATTCAAGATATTCTGCTTTGCACCGGCCAAGATTGCTTAAGGTACTTGTTTGACGATATTGCGAACATGCAATACCGCAGCGCAGGGGCTATTCAATTCAATGGTGCCTTTGTTGCAAACTTAGAACCGCAAGACGTTAACCAAGATGGTTACCTTGATTTAACCTATAGCCTGCGGGCAGTCAATGAGTTAACTGTTATACCTAACAACGAAGATGGCACTATGGATTTTTCACGCAGGCAAATCCTACCGATGGATTTTGGCTACTGTGCCGCGCATTTTGATGATATTAACCAAGACGGTATTATCGATGTTGCTCTGGGGTCTGATCTGATAATACGAAACTCAGCTGAAAATAGCTTTTTCAATACGTCGATGGAAATATTATCTTTTCAATACCCACTCATCGATCAAGGCGTTGCCGCTCATCCTCACGATGGAAGCGCGAAAGCGGTGGATATTGATAGCGATGGGGATAAAGATATTATTGTTGGCAGCAAATACGGGTGGTATTTGTATTACGAAAATACCACCACCGAAGAGTTTGCAGTGGAGATTGCCCCCTACGGAGCAAAGTACTTTTTTTACCAGCCGGTTACTACAGGGCAGCCCTTTAATGTATCCCGACCTGTTCAGATTCAGGATATTAACCAAAATGGCTTGCCAGATATTCTAATAAACCAAGTGGTCGATGGACAAATCCTGTGGGCCGACCTTGCCTATTTGCACAAAAACCCAATGCTCTTAGTCGAGCCTTAAACGACGTGCTTTTATGCTGTCGGCTACATACCTAATCGGCTACCTATATGTGCGAGCTATTGTTGGGCAGTAAAGTGAATCAATAGCTCCTTCGGGCATGCCTTGTTTTTCTACCAACGGGGCCTTTCCTTCTTCACGAATGGCAACGCCCAGCTCCACTTGGGTAATGAGCCGTTATCCCCTAGGGAAAGCATTTGCGTGCCCTTACTTTTACAAAAAATACTATTTTTAGCGGCGCTCAAATTTTTTGCATAATGTAATTATCTTTGCATTATGCAAAAACAGGATTTTTAAAATGCGAATAATAAAATGCATTAATGTTCTTAAAAACCTTAATTTCCATATGTTTAGAAATAACGAGTATCTAACATAAGCATTTCTCGCGAAAAAGATTATAAAAACAACCCTGTTATTAATTAACAACACAATTTATTTAAAAAACTATTTTATTTGAAATAGGAATAAAGCTTGCTTCTCTTTATTAATGAACATTATAAATTTATAGAGGTTAGTATGTTCCGGGCTTGGTTTAAAGGTTTTACTCGCACTGCGTTAGCTACAGTTTTGCCCTTGTTATTTTGCAGTATTGAACACGCTTGGAGTGCCGGCGAGGACATACTTGTTTACCAGTCCGGTAGCTATAGCCGCGTTGATGAAAGTGGCGCAACTGACCAGTTCCTAGTGCAGCTTTCGCAAGCCCCTGCAACCGATGTGGTTGTGAATATAGTTTCTGCAGATATAACCGAAGTAACGGTATCAGCCGCCACACTCACCTTTACCGCAGCCAATTGGTCTGTTGGGCAAGTGATAACGCTTACCGGGCAGAACGATAGCGACACCGACAACACCACCCAAACTAATGTTACCTTGAGTATTGATGATGGCTTATCGGATGACAGCTACGATGCCGTCGCTGATAAAGTAATAACGGTAGATAACGATGACAACGAGAGTGCGCTGGGTGCGTTAACCGATACCGATAGCGATGGCGTTGCCGATGTGTATGAAAATTCTTGCGGACTCGACAGCGCAGTATTCACCGAAGATTTTGGCACCGGTGCAAGAACAAGCTGGCCTTATGTAAGCAATACCTATTGCTACGAAGATGGAACGCCAAGCTGCCCCGACCCCAGCCCCCATTATGGCGATACTCAAGATGTTAACGATGGCGAGTACGCCGTTGCCAGTGAAGTGCTTACACTTGCCGATTACTGGAACTATCAGTGGGTGCCGAACACGCAGTGGATCGCAGGTGAAGACCATACCCCTGGCGATGTTAATGGACGAATGCTGGCCGTAAACGGCGGTGCGGTGCCCGGCGTTTTTTACCAAAGAACCGTTAGCGGGTTAACGACCAACACTTACTATAATTACAGTGCCTTTTTTGCCAATATTCTGGGTATAGACCCCCTAACAGGCCCCTACCCAACGGCAGAAATCCCTATTAATGTCACCATGCAAATCTTGGACACGTCTAATAATGTTCTAGCGACTTTTGATTCTGGTGATATATACAGAAATACCGCTAGGGAGTTTTCTTGGTACCCCACGCGGTTAAGTTTTAATACGGGTAATCGCACAGAAATTCAAATTGTTATAAAAAATAATTCCTCTAGTGGCTCTGGTAACGATGTAGCCATCGACGATATTACGCTCACCCCCATGACCTGTGATACTGATAGCGATACGGTGCCTGATGTTGCAGATTTGGATAGTGATAATGACGGTATTCCCGATAGCATCGAGGCCGGCTCAGGGCTCACCCTCAAAGATACCGACTTCGATGGTATTGAAGATGCCTACGACCTCGATAGCGATAACGATGGTATTTTTGACCTTGTAGAAGCAGGCCACGGCGTCACTGATGCCAATGCTGATGGTGTTATCGATAGCGTAACCGCTGGAGATAATGGCTTACACAATGCGCTAGAAGACGCCGATACTTTGGCTGCCAACCTCAATTACTCCATCACTAATACCGATGGCGGTTCGGTCTACAACTTCCAAAGTGATGATTCCGATGGCGATAGCTGCCTAGATACCACCGAGGCAGGCTTTGCCGATACTAACCGCGACGGCTATTTGGGTGCCGGGGCAATTTCTGTGGATGCCAATGGTGTAGTCACTGGACAAGCCACTGGATATACCACGCCATCTTCGCAATACACCAATGCTGCCGCGTCCAACACCTGTAGCCCCAGTATCACTATAAGTACAGTTGCCGGCGATAATGCTATTAATACCACCGAGGATAACTCTGACGTTACCGTGAGTGGTACTTCGCTTGGCGTAGAAGATGGCGCTACAGTAACGGTCACGTTGAACGGCGAAACCTATACCACTACCGTCAGCAGTAATGCGTGGTCCGTGACCGTGCCGGCGGCTGATGCGCAAGCGTTGGATGCTTCAGAAACCCTCACCGCCGATGTATCAAACGCATCGGCATACGCTGCCACGCAAGCCACCCAAGCGATCACCCATACCGTGGCCGCGCCCACCATCAATATCAGCACCGTGGCCGGCGATAACGCCATTAACCAAACCGAAGACAATAGCGATGTGACGATCAGTGGCACCACCGCCAATGTTGAAGACGGCCGCACCGTGACCGTGACCTTAAATGGCGAAACCTATACCACTACGGTGAGCAGTAATGCGTGGAGCGTGACCGTACCGGCGGCTGATGCCCAAGCGTTGGATGCCAGCGAAACGGTAACAGCCGATGTAAGCAATGCCGCCGGCGATGCCGCAAGCCAAGCTTCACAAGCCATTACCCATACCGTCGCTGCACCCACCATCAGCATAAGCACCGTGGCGGGCGATAACGCGATTAACCAGACTGAAGACAATAGCGATGTAACCATCAGCGGTACCACCGCGAATGTTGAAGATGGCCGCACGGTGACCGTGACCTTAAATGGCGAAACCTACACCACCACGGTCAGCAGTAATGCTTGGTCGGTCACCGTACCCGCCGCCGATGCCCAAGCCTTGGATGCCAGCGAAACGGTAACAGCCGATGTAAGCAATGCCGCCGGCGATGTCGCAAGCCAAGCTTCACAAGCCATTACCCATACTGTGGCCGCGCCCACCATCAGCATTAGCACTGTGGCCGGCGATAACGCCATTAACCAGACCGAAGACAATAGCGATGTGACCATCAGCGGTACCACGGCGAATGTTGAAGATGGCCGCACGGTTACCGTGACCTTAAATGGCGAAACCTATACCACTACGGTGAGCAGTAATGCGTGGAGCGTGACCGTCCCAGCGGCTGATGCGCAAGCCTTAGGCGCCAGCGAAACCGTCACGGCGGATGTGAGCAATGCGGCGGGCGATGCCGCGACACAAGCAAGCCAAGCCATTACCCATACCGTGGCCGCGCCGACCATCAATATCAGCACCGTGGCCGGCGATAACGCCATTAACCAAACCGAAGACAATAGCGATGTGACGATCAGTGGCACCACCGCCAATGTTGAAGACGGCCGCACGGTGACCGTGACCTTAAATGGCGAAACCTATACCACTACGGTGAGCAGTAATGCGTGGAGCGTGACCGTACCGGCGGCTGATGCCCAAGCCTTGGATGCCAGCGAAACAGTAACAGCCGATGTGAGCAATACCGCCGGCGATGCCGCCACGCAAGCTACCCAAGCCATTACCCATACCGTCGCTGCACCCACCATCAGCATCAGCACCGTGGCCGGCGATAACGCGATTAACCAGACTGAAGACAATAGTGATGTAACCATCAGCGGTACCACCGCCAATGTTGAAGATGGCCGCACGGTGACCGTGACCTTAAACGGCGAAACCTACACCACCACGGTCAGCAGTAATGCTTGGTCGGTCACCGTACCCGCCGCCGATGCCCAAGCCTTGGATGCCAGCGAAACCGTCACGGCAGATGTCTCGAATACCGCCGGCGATGCCGCCACGCAAGCTACCCAAGCCATTACCCATACCGTCGCTGCACCCACCATCAGCATTAGCACCGTGGCCGGCGATAACGCCATTAACCAGACCGAAGACAATAGCGACGTAACTATCAGCGGTACCACCGCGAATGTCGAAGACGGCCGTACCGTCACCGTCACCTTAAATGGCGAAACCTATACTACGACCGTCAGCAGCAATGCCTGGAGCGTGACCGTACCGGCGGCTGATGCGCAAGCGTTGGATGCATCAGAAACCATTACCGCGGATGTGAGCAATGCCGCCGGCGATGTCGCAACTCAGGGTAGCCTTGCTATTACGCACACTGTGGCCGCACCCACCATTAGCATCAGCACCGTGGCCGGCGATAACGCCATTAACCAGACTGAAGACAATAGCGATGTAACCATCGGCGGCACCACAGCGAATGTGGAAGACGGCCGCACGGTCACCGTGACTTTAAATGGCGAAACCTATACTACGACCGTCAGCAGCAATGCTTGGTCGGTCACCGTACCCGCCGCCGATACCCAAGCCTTGGATGCCAGCGAAACGGTAACAGCCGATGTAAGCAATGCCGCCGGCGATGTCGCAAGCCAAGCTTCACAAGCCATTACCCATACTGTGGCCGCGCCCACCATTAGCATCAGCACCGTGGCCGGCGATAACGCCATTAACCAGGCTGAAGATAATAGCGACGTAACCATCAGCGGCACCACGGCGAATGTCGAAGACGGCCGCACGGTCACCGTGACCTTAAATGGCGAAACCTATACTACGACCGTCAGCAGTAATGCCTGGAGCGTGACCGTACCGGCGGCTGATGCGCAAGCCTTGGATGCCAGCGAAACGGTAACAGCCGACGTGAGCAATGCCGCCGGCGATGCCGCAAGCCAAGCTACCCAAGCCATCACCCATACCGTCGCTGCTCCCACCATTAGCATCAGCACCGTGGCGGGTGATAACGCCATTAACCAAACCGAAGATAACAGCGATGTAACCATCAGCGGCACCACCACCAATGTCGAAGATGGCCGCACGGTCACCGTGACCTTAAACGGCGAAACCTACACCACCACGGTCAGCAGCAATGCTTGGTCGGTCACCGTACCCGCCGCCGATGCCCAAGCGTTGGATGCCAGCGAAACCGTCACGGCGGATGTCTCGAATACCGCCGGCGATGCCGCCACGCAAGCTACCCAAGCCATTACCCATACCGTCGCCGCGCCCACCATCAGCATAAGCACCGTGGCCGGCGATAACGCCATTAACCAGACTGAAGACAATAGTGATGTAACCATCAGCGGTACCACCGCCAATGTTGAAGATGGCCGCACGGTGACCGTGACCTTAAACGGCGAAACCTATACCACTACGGTGAGCAGTAATGCGTGGAGCGTGACCGTACCCGCCGCCGATGCCCAAGCCTTGGATGCCAGCGAAACCGTCACGGCAGATGTCTCGAATACCGCCGGCGATGCCGCCACGCAAGCTACCCAAGCCATTACCCATACCGTGGCTGCACCCACCATCAGCATTAGCACCGTGGCCGGCGATAACGCCATTAACCAAACTGAAGATAACAGCGATGTGACTATCAGCGGTACCACGGCGAATGTGGAAGACGGCCGCACGGTGACCGTGACCTTAAATGGCGAAACCTATACCACCACGGTCAGTAGCAATGCTTGGTCGGTCACCGTACCCGCCGCCGATGCCCAAGCCTTGGATGCCAGCGAAACGGTAACAGCCGATGTAAGCAATGCCGCCGGCGATGCCGCAAGCCAAGCTTCACAAGCCATTACCCATACCGTCGCTGCACCCACCATCAGCATAAGCACCGTGGCGGGCGATAACGCGATTAACCAGACTGAAGACAATAGCGATGTAACCATCAGCGGTACCACCGCGAATGTCGAAGATGGCCGTACCGTCACCGTCACCTTAAACGGCGAGACTTACACCACCACGGTCAGCAGCAATGCTTGGTCGGTCACCGTACCCGCCGCCGATACGCAAGCGTTGGATGCCAGCGAAACCGTCACGGCGGATGTCTCGAATACCGCCGGCGATGCCGCCACGCAAGCTACCCAGGCCATTACCCATACCGTCGCTGCACCCACCATCAGCATCAGCACCGTGGCCGGCGATAACGCGATTAACCAGACTGAAGACAATAGCGATGTAACCATCGGCGGCACCACGGCGAATGTTGAAGATGGCCGTAATGTTACCGTCACCTTAAACGGCGAAACCTATACCACCACGGTCAGTAGCAATGCTTGGTCGGTCACCGTACCGGCGGCTGATGCCCAAGCCTTGGATGCCAGCGAAACCGTCACGGCAGATGTCTCGAATACCGCCGGCGATGCCGCTAGCCAAGCTTCACAGGCCATTTCCCATACCATCGCGGCACCGACAATCGCTATCAGCACCGTGGCGGGCGATAATGCCATTAACCAAACTGAAGATAATAGCGACGTAACCATCAGCGGCACCACCGCCAATGTCGAAGATGGCCGCATGGTCACCGTGACCTTAAATGGCGAAACCTATACTACGACCGTCAGCAGTAATGCCTGGAGCGTGACCGTACCGGCGGCTGATGCCCAAGCGTTGGATGCCAGCGAAACGGTAACAGCCGATGTGAGCAATGCCGCCGGCGATGTCGCAACTCAGGGTAGCCTTGCTATTACGCATACCGTAGCAGCACCCACCATTGCGATCAGTACTGTGGCTGGTGATGATGTGATCAGCGCCGCCGAGGATGATAGCGACATTGCCATTAGCGGAACCACAGCCAATGTTCAGGATGGCCAAAGCGTGACGGTAATGGTGAACGGGTATTCTTATACCGCTACTGTTACCAATAATACGTGGGCCGCCACGATGCCAGCGGCCGATGCGCAAGCGCTTGGCGCAACCGAGGTTATAACCGCTGACGTATCGAATATAACAGGGGACGCCGCGGTGCAAGCGCAACACACCATTAGCCACACTGTGACTACGCCTTTAATCACGGTCAATGTTATTGCCATTGATGATGTTATTAACGCGACCGAAGATGATGCCGATGTGACCATCGCAGGTACTACGGCCAACGTGGAAAATGGCCAAACAGTGACTGTGACGTTAAATAGCGAAACCTACACAACCACCGTTAGCAATAATGCCTGGGCAGTAACGCTGCCAGCGTTGGATGCACAAGCCTTAAACGCAAGTAACACCCTAACCGCCGATGTGGCTAACGCGGCTGGAGATAACGCCCCGCAAGCAACGCGTACCTTAGCGCACACGGTGAATCTGCCCGCTATTACAGTCGACGCAGTGGCGATGGATGATGTAATCAATGCCACAGAGGATGACAATGACGTATCGCTGAGTGGGACCACTAGCTTTGTAGAAGACGGCCAAGTCGTGTCTGTCGCCATTAATGGGGAAACTTATAGCGCAACAGTGGCCAGTAATCGTTGGTCAACCGTTATACCCGCCGCCGATGCTCAGGCGCTGGCTGCTACAAACACCTTAACCGCCGATGTTTTTAATGCCGCCGGCGATATGGCAGTGCAAGCCACACGCACCATTGAACATACCGTCACGGGGCCCACCATTAGCATTGAGGTTGTGGCCGGTGATGATGTTATTAACCTTGAAGAAGCTAATAGCGATGTGTCGATTAGCGGCACGACCACCAATGTAGAAGATGGTCAACAAGTTACCGTCACCTTAAATGGCGAAAGCTATGGGACGCTTGTGAGCAACAATACTTGGACGGTGACCCTACCGGCGGCTGATGCCCAAGCGTTGGATGCGTCTGAGACCATCACTGCGAATGTTAGCAATGCCGCTGGTGACGCGGCCACTCAAGCTGAACGCCCCATCGAACATACCGTAGCGGCGCCTATAATCAGTATTGATGTTGTTGCACTGGATGATGTGATAAATCAAACCGAAGACAATAGTGATGTGACTATTACAGGCAACACTACTAATGTCGAAGACGGCCAAACCGTGACCGTGACCTTGAACGGTGAAACCTACACCGCGCTAGTGAATAACAATGTTTGGTCTGTGGTTGTAACGGCCGCCGATGCGCAAGCGCTGAACCCTACTGAAACGGTCACAGCCGATGTCGCAAACGCGGCAGGTGATGAGGCCACGCAGGGCGAGCGCTCTATTGCTCATACAGTTTTAGCACCAATGATCAGTATTGACCTTGTTGCTACCGATGATGCAATTAACGCCATTGAAGACGATAGCGATATCACCATCAGTGGCACCACGGCCAATGTCGAAGACGGCCAAGTGGTCACGGTGGTAGTGAATGGTCAAACGTATACGGCGATAGTGGCTGCGAACTCCTGGTCTACTATTCTGCCTGCGGCTGATGCGCAAGCCTTAGGGGCCAGCGAAACCATTACAGCGGACGTAATGAACGCCGCCGGCGATGCGGCGGTGCAAGCGCAACGGCCGGTTGCCCATACGGTGACCACGCCTTTAATTACCATCAATACCATTGCAATGGATGATGTGATTAATACCACCGAAGACGATAGCGATGTCACCATCAGTGGCACCACGGCCAATGTCGAAGACGGCCAAACCGTGACCGTCACCCTGAATGGCAAAACCTACACCGCCACGGTCAATAGCAATGCGTGGACCATCACCGTGCCAGCTGTTGATGCACAAGCGCTGGATGCCAGTGAAACGGTCACGGCCGACGTCGCAAACGCGGCAGGCGACGATGCGCCCCAAGCTACCCACGTGCTAGCGCATACCATCACTTTACCGACTATCACTATTGGGGTAGTCGCCGGTGATGACGTGATCAGCGCGGTGGAAGACAACAGCGCCGTGAGCCTCAGTGGCACCACCAGCCATGTAGAGGACGGCCAAACCGTCACGGTTGCAGTGAACGGTAAAACTTACACTGCCACCGTGGCGGCCAATGCTTGGTCCACCATTCTACCTGCCGCTGATGCGCAGGCCTTAGGGGCCAGCGAAACCATTACAGCGGACGTAATGAACGCCGCCGGCGATGCGGCGGTGCAAGCGCAACGGCCGGTTGCTCATACGGTGACCACGCCTTTAATTACCATCAATACCATTGCAATGGATGATGTGATTAACACCACCGAAGACGATAGCGATGTTACCGTCAGCGGCACCACGACCAATGTGGAAGATGGTCAAACTGTTACGGTGACGTTAAATGGCGAAACTTATACCACCGCGGTCAGCAATAATGGCTGGGCTGTGACCCTGCCCGCCGCGGACGTACAAGCGTTGGATGCGACCGAAACCCTCACCGCCGATGTCGCGAATGCGGCAGGCGACGATGCGCCCCAAGCCACCCATGTTATAGCGCACACCATTGATTTACCCACTATTGCCATTGATGTCATCGCTGGTGATGACGTGATCAGTGCAACAGAAGACAACAGCGCCGTAACCCTTAGCGGCACATCCAGCCATGTAGAAGATGGCCAAACCGTTACCGTTGCGCTAAATGGTCAAATCTATACCGCCACCGTAACCGCCAATACGTGGTCTACGACCTTGCCCGCGGCCGACGCCCAAGCCTTAGGCGCCACTGAAACCGTAACGGCGGATGTGAGCAATGCTGCCGGCGATGCGGCTGTGCAAGCAGCACGCGTAGTGGCGCACAGTACCTTTGATGCAAGTGCCGATGACGATGCTGATGGCGTGCCTAACGTACTCGATGGCCAGGGCGATAGCGATAATGATGGCGTACCCAATTACCTAGACCCTGATAGCGACAACGACAGCATCCGCGATGGTTTAGAAGCCGGCATTGCCAACAGCGATAGCAACGGCAATGGGATAGACGATGCCTTTGACGCCGATATTCTGGTGGCAATGGATGGTGACGGCGATGGCCTAGCAGACGGTGTTTTACCACTGGATACCGACGGCGATAACGTGCCTGACTTCCTTGATTTAGATAGCGATAACGACGGCATACCCGATGCCATCGAAGTGGGTGAAGACCCAAGCAACCCTGCCGATACCGATGGCGACGGCACCGAAGATTATCGTGACCTTGATAGCGATGGCGACCGCTTAGCCGATAGCGTAGAGGTTGATGGTAACCCACTATTGCCGCCCGATACCGACGACGACGGCCTAGCCGACTTCATAGACACAGACAGCGATAACGACGGCCTTGTGGATACACTGGAAAGCTTGAATCTACCGGCACCTCTGAATATGGATACCAACGGTAATGGCCTAGACGACTCCATTGATGTTGCAATAACCGGTGGTGATGATGCCGACAGCAATGGCGTAGACGACCGCTTTGAGCCGCTCGATACTGATGCCAACGATGTCCCAGATTACCGCGATACCGATGCCGACGGCGACGCCATTAGCGATGCACTGGAAAATCAAAGCGTATTCGATGGTCCATTTGAAGATACTAACCGCAACGGTTTACCTGATGGCTTAGATGTATTGCTAACGCTCGGGGAAGATGCAAACAGCAACGGTATAGATGATGCCTTTGAAGCGACGGATACTGATAGTGACGGCATTGCCGACTTCCAAGATATCGACAGTGATAACGATACATTACCAGATGCCGTTGAGGGCGACGCTGATATTGATGCCGATGGCCAAGGTAACTATCGCGACTTAGACAGCGATGGAGACTCGCTTAGCGATACCCTTGAGGCGGGTAACAACCCGGCAATGCCACGCAACAGTGATGGCGATAGCCAGCCAGACTTTATCGATTTGGACAGCGATAACGACCACCTGCTGGACAGTGTTGAATCCAGTGTGGGTGCAATAATTGATAGCGACGGCGATACCGTGCCGAATCACCGAGATTGGGATACCGACAACGACGGCATTACCGACCTTAACGAAGTCGCCGCTATTGTTAATCGCGATGCCGATAGCGACACAATTCCAGACCGCTTTGATGCTGATGCCGATGGCGATGGCTTGATTGATAGCGGCAAGATGGACGACGATAGCGACGGTATTAGCGACATTGTCGATGCCGATGTGAATGGTAACCTACGCGCTGACCTTGACGGCAACGGCATTGTTGATACCGCCTACCTGAGTGATACCGATGGCGACGGCACGCCCGATATTATCGATATTGATAGCGACAACGATGGTTTGCCCGACTTAGACGAGGTGGGCGGCTTTGCCCGCGATACCGATGGCGATGGCCGCATTAACGGTGAAGATGCCGACGGCAATGGTTTGATCGACTCGGTGGATGAAAACTTTGGCGAGTTATTATTGTTGCCCGTAGATACCGATGGCGATGGCCGACCTGATAACCTCGATTTAGATTCTGATGGTGATGGCCTAACAGACCTTAGCGAAGCAGGCCTAACAGCCGTAGACCCGGATGGAGATGGCATTGTGGGGACAGGCGTGTTTGCCGACAACAACGGCAATGGTTTAGGCGATTTAGCCGACCCCCGTGAAGACGGGGTTCGCGCAGAGTTTATTGATCGCGACTTCGACGGCAACCCCGATACTATTTCGCTCGACAGTGATGGCGATGGCATTAGTGACCTAATTGAAGCGGCTGGTAACTCTGTCGCCCAAGCCATAGACCCAGACGGCGATGGCAAGGTGGGCGGGGAAGGTGTTGTGCTAACCGATAACAATGACAATGGCATTGCCGATGAATTAGAAGGCTCCGAAAACAATGTGGAAGCGCGCTCGCGTGTTGATGACGACGGCGATGGCGTGCCCGATGTTGCCGAGGAATACCTCGAAAGCATTTTAGTCGAGCCGCCCGCTCAGCCGGTTAACCCCGTTACGGGACTGGTAGATCCAGACCAAGCCGATTTTGACCGGGACGGCTACCCCGATGCCATCGAGGTGCGTTTTGGTGGCGACCCACTTAATGGCGCCGAAGACGATAGCGACGCAGATGGCATTCCAGATTGGGTAGAAAACACCGATATCGACGGCGATGGCAGCAATGATAGCGACAATGATGGCTTTAACGACTTACTGGAACTGGTCATCGGCACCGATTTATTGGTCGCAGACGAGACCCAAGCGTTATTTGATGCCGCCAACGATTATCTCTTTAGCCAGAACCGCTACGAAGGCCGCTCGGTGAAACCCGTTATTTGGGTGGATATCGCGCAAGCTGGCAGCAAAGCCATCAACGTTGCCGCCGATAACGGCCCTGTAACCTTGACCGGGCGCATTGGCAATTACCACGTCTTTGGCGACCCGCGTGATGCCGCTACAGTACCGGTATACCGTTGGAGCAGCGACGTGGCCTCGCTAGCCGACGCGGTTATTAGCACAACCAATACCGCTGCCCTAACAGTAGATCCCAGCATGTTGGCCCCAGGTTTGTACACCGTTGTACTCAGCGTAACGCTAGCCGAGCACGAATCGATTACCGAACAAATTCTAGAAGTGGTAGCAACAGGCGCCTTGCGCGATAGCGACGGCGATAGGCATGCCGATGATGTTGATGACCGCAATGCCGATACGGGTTATTTACGCACAGTACAAACCACGTCTGGGCGTTACCTGAATGCCGATAGCCCCGTAGTGGTCGAAGGCCAACCGTTCAGCGATAAAGCCGTGCGTTTACGCGCAGGCCAATTAGCACAAGCAAACCGTGCTGATGGTATAGCGTTATCGCAAACCGAATTGGATACCGCCGTTAATAGTTTGGTTGCCCGTGGCTATACCGCTAAAGACTCGCGAGATACAGCCTTTAGTTACGAACATATCTACGATTACGAAGTGATTAACCTGCCTTATGTAGGCGCGAGTGCACGTATTGTTATACCGCTAAATACCCCTGTGCCAGCCAATGCCATTTTACGTAAATACGCACCGGCAACAGGCTGGCAAGATTTTGTCTCCGATACCACCGATAGCCAAGCAACTGCCGGTTGGTTAAATGGCGAGGAAGGTCTTTGCCCAGAACCCGGTAGCGATGCATATCGCCCAGGGTTGAATATCGGCGATTCTTGTTTGCAGTTAGCAATAACAGATGGCGGTATGAACGACGGTGAAAATGATGATGGCAGTATTGAGGATGGCCAAGGTGATGTGAATGGCTTAATCAAAGACCCGATTGCAATAGGTACCCCAATAACCGCCTCGGCTAATACCGGTCGCGTAGAAACCGGCTTGCGCGGTGGTGGCGCTTTCGAGTGGTTAGGTGTGCTGATGTTGCTAAGCTTGTTAATAATTAAATTCACCATAACGGATGCTAAAAACATGCGTAAAACGAAACGCCTAACCATAGGCAAAATATTGAGTACCGCTGTGATCTTGTTGGGCGTTACCGCGCAAGCGAATGCAACACCCCGGTATTGCGAGCAAAACGCCTATGTAGACCAGCTACCTGCAGACACCGCGCTATACAACTGCAGCGGTTGGTATGCGGGTATTGGGCTGGGGGTTTCCAAGCTTGAGCCACGTATTGTGGACTTGCCCGAAGCACTCGACCAAACAACAGATACAGTCTTACCGACGTTATTTTTAGGTTACGACTTAAACGCGCAATGGTCCCTTGAAGCGCATTACAGCGATCAAGGCCAAGCCACGTTTGAATCCGGCGCTGCAATAGATTACAGCCACATGGGCGCCAGCGTGCTTTACCACCTAGGCACGCATTTACTCGGCTGGCATGCTTACGGGAAGCTGGGTGTTAGCCAACTAGAAACCTCGTTAGCGCAAGGCCGTGATGATGGTGGTACGTTTAATTACGAACAATTAAAAAGCACACAATTGCACCTAGGCGCGGGCATAGAATATATGGCCCGCTCGATGTGGGGCCTGCGTTTAGAAGCGCTATCAGTCGATAAAGACAGCAATCAAATCACCCTTAGCCTGCTAAAACGTTTTGGTCGCGATGGTGGCAAAACACGCGCGAAACCCGTGGTTGCTGTTGTTCCAGTCAAACCTAAACCAGAGCCTAAGCCCGCCGCACCAGAAATACTGTGTAATGCCCCGCATGGCGTACTTGAAGGTATTTACTTTGTTACAGGGTCCGTAAGGTTAACAACGCAAAGTAAGGGGGTGCTCGATGGTGTAATTGCGCAGCTATTGCCATTCCCCAAAATTGAAATCGGAATAACAGCACATACAGACGACCGAGGCGCTGATGCATACAACATGCAATTATCGCAGGACCGTGCGGCGAGCGTGCGCTCATACTTACAACAGCGCGGTATAAGCAATGTGCAATCACAAGGCTTTGGCGAAACCCGCCCAATCGACGATAACAATACCCAGCAAGGTCGCGCAAATAACAGGCGAGTAGAAATTAAAGTGTTAAGTGATGAATGCGGACGATAATCCCCATTGCAATAAATACCCAACACAAAGGGCGAGCCAAAAGGCTCGCCCTTTGCTGTAATCTGTTATAAAAATAAGGCACCGCGATCGGTGCTATTCAACCTAAAAATCGCAGTTGGGAGTCAACAAAATGCGGAGACCCCCGTGATTTAACTGCGGTTTCTAGTCTAAATAAATGGCCAGCCTGCTAACTATGTGGGGCGGGCGCGAGCGTTTTGCATTAGAAATTGGTAGTGTTGTTATACCGCTGCGCGAAGCAATGCGTAATTGCTGCTTTCATTAACAACCCTGACGGTTATCATATTGAACCTAGAAACCGTAGTTGAGAGCCAAAAAGATGCGTAGACGTTGGTGGTTCAACTGCGTTTTCTCGGTTGAACTTATCGAATGCGACTAAAAGCCACAACAGCCATAACTGGAGTACGCCATGACAAGAGCACCCATACCGCCCTTCACCGCCGAAACCGCTGCATTAAAAGTCCGCGCCGCAGAAGATGGTTGGAACGGCCGCGTTCCCGCTAAAGTTGCGCTTGCTTATACTCCCGACAGCATTTGGCGCAATCGCTCGGAATTTCTGCAAGGTCGCGCACAGATCGAGGCGTTTCTTACTCAAAAATGGCAAAAGGAAAACGACTATCGCCTGATTAAAGAATTATGGGCGTTTACCGACAACCGCATCGCTGTGCGTTTCGCCTATGAATGGCAAGCCGACAGTGGTCAGTGGTACCGCTCTTACGGTAACGAAAACTGGGAGTTCGACGAGCAAGGTTACATGGCTAGGCGTATTGCGAGCATTAACGATCTTGAAATTACGCCTGAAGAGCGCCTTTTTCATTGGCCCCAAGGCAGAAGACCCGACGACCACCCCACATTAACCGATCTTGGGCTTTAGCGCTGCATTGCATCAAACACAAAATTTAAGCCCCGTGCATTAATTTCGATATCGTTACTCACATGCCCTAACGAGGAATGATGAAACTGGTAATCTAAATCTTTGTATTTTCGCTTTATTAAACGCTCAGAAAAATCAGTAACCTCCTGCGTTAACTCTTCTTCGCCCACGCCCATAAATACCTGCGCCTTAAGGGATTTATGGGGCTTAAAATAATGTGCTTCATGCTGTTTGATGTAACCGTCACCCCAATAGAGTGAGGGGCTGCTTAGTACATAGCGCTGAAAGAGTGGTTCTTCTTGGAGTAAGGCATAAAGGCCAAATAACCCGCCAAGTGAACTTCCGATTAAAGTGCGATCGGGCGCGGTATTATAATCTTTATCCAAATAAGGGATTAAAGTTTGCTTGAAAAAATTGAGTAACTTATCGGCCCCGCCGCCTGTGCTATTGGCATCACTGGGTTGATATTTAGCGGGGGTATAGAGCGCGCTGCGAAATTGACTAATATTATTGGCCCAAGGGCCATTGTCGGCATTTGCGCTAATGCCAACAACAATGCTTTGCGGTACTACTTTTTCATAAGCGAGCACCCCGTAAGTGTACATAAAGGGCATTAGCTTCCATTGCGAGTCCATCAAGAAAATGACAGGGTATTTGACTGCATTATCTTTGTTATAACCTTCTGGGAGTACTACCTCCACATTAAGGGTAAACCCGAGTGCTTTCGAATTTAGCGCTATGCGTTCGCCTTCAACTTTAGCGAGCACAACTTGAGGCGTAGCCTGTGATTTTTGTGCTAACGCGGGCCAGCTAAAAAGCGAGGCCGCAATAAGCAGCCCACAATAAAAGAGTTCTTTATATACACTCATCAGTTACTTATTTTCCGTTATCCACACATTAATCTGTTGCTCCAATACATCCAACGGCAAACCCCCGTTTTTAAGTACCGCATCGTGGAATTCACGAATATCAAAGTTAGCACCTAGTTGTTGTTTTGCCTGTTCGCGCAGCTCTAATATTTTTAACATACCCACTTTATAAGCGGTGGCTTGTGATGGCATAACAAGGTAGCGCTCTACCGCGCGCTCTATATCGTTAAGCGGGTTGGGGGTATTGTGGTGCAAATAATCAATCGCTTGCTGGCGCGTCCAACGTTTAGCGTGCAGGCCGGTATCTACTACTAAGCGGCAGGCTCGCCATAACTCCCAACTAAGGCGGCCAAAGTCAGAATAAGGGTTTTGATAACCTCCCATTTCTTTTGCAAGATATTCTGCATATAAACCCCAGCCTTCGCTGTAAGCGGTGTAGCCACCAAATTTCCTAAATTTAGGCATATCTTGCAACTCTTGCGCGATGGCAATTTGCATATGGTGACCCGGCACGGCCTCGTGGTAGGCCAAGGCCTCCATTTGGTACCACGGCATATTTGCCATGCTGTATAAATTAACGTAATAAATACCCGGGCGCGAACCGTCGGGCGCTGGCGATTGGTAAAAGGCTTTACCGGCAGACTTTTCCCTAAAGGGCTCCACGGCTTTTACTTTTAATGCCGCTTTAGGCAGGGTATTAAACATGGTCGGTAATGCCGCTTCCATGTTGGCAATATGCGCTTGTGTTTCGCTTAAGTACTGCGCCTTTCCTGCTTCGCTTTCTTCGTAGGTAAATTGCGGGCTTGTACGCATAAAGCTAAAAAAGGCCTGCAAGTCGCCATCAAATTTAACGGCATCTTTGATGCTGGTCATTTCTTTGTGAATACGTGCAACTTCTTCTAAGCCAATGGTATGTATTTGCTCGGCCGTTAGCGTTGTGGTTGTGGTGCGCCGCAGTAGCAGGTTGTAATAGGCTTCGCCGTCGGGCATTTGCCAAGCGCCACCTTCTGTAGGTGCTTGTTGCTCTAACTGCTGTAAATAGGCAATCAAATCTTTATAGGCTGGTTTAACACTGTTTTGCAGGGCATCACTCGCGTCTTTTAATAAAACGGCCCTATTGGCTTGGCTAATATCAGCCTCGTTAACCTTACGGGTAAAGTCTGCTAGCAAAGTGCTTTTATCAGGGGATTCCGTGAACGGCTGCCCAACCAATAAATTATTGCAGTCGCGAATTACATGCTCAAACACAAAGTGCGGCGGTATTATGCCTAAGCTCGCACGCGTTTTTAAATCGGTAATTAATTGCTCGAATAGCTTAGGCACGCCCTGTAAACGCGCAATATAGTTTTCGGCATCTTTAACGCTAGTAATGCGATGTTGGTTAATTAGCAATGACGGAACATGGCTATGGGTACCAAACATTTGGTTGATGGGGTAACCGTAATAACGCCACTTATAATCATCTAGCCAGTGCTTAATTTCGGTTTTTTGCAGCGTATAACTTAAAGCCACCTGCGGGCTCAACTGCTGAGGGTCTATCGCGTTAAGTTGTTTTAAGTGCGCTTTGTTCAGCGCTAAATAACGTTCGTCTTGTTCCGGCGAAAGGTCGTTCCATTTATCTTGATTGGTTTTACGACCTAAATAGGTTTGCGAAATAGGGCTAAGCGCTACTCGCTCTTCATAAATGGCGTCGAATAGGGCTAAAGCCTGGGTGTCGTTTTGGTTAGCCGTGCTGTGCGTACTATCTGCCGGTTTGGTAGCGGTATTATTCTGTGTGCTACAAGCCCCGGCAAGGCTTGTTGTGACAAATAATGCAGCGAGGGCTTTGCATCGATAACTGTGCACGGTAGGCTCCTGTTGAATGGTTTCCTGAATTCGATTTTCAAGAGGAGTCTAACACTTAACACGATGGAAGCAGAGGCACCTTAAGGATAAAGCTTGCACCTTTGAGTTCGGCCGACCGATCCAACAATATTTCGGCGCTAAACCACTGGCCTACGCGCTCACAAATTGCCAACCCCATGCCATGGCCTTTGGTCCCGCCTAGTTTCGTGCTAGGTTTTTCACCGCGTTCAAAAGGTTTAAAAATACGTGCCTTATCTTCCAAGCTTACCCCACTGCCATCATCCTCAACAGCGAAGTACGCGTACCCCGATTTTTCATAAACCGACAATTGAACACGGTTATTGGCGTGATTAATTGCATTAATTACAAGGTTTTGAAAAATCATTCGTAGGTAGTGCTCGTCAAAGCATACCATTACGATACCAGCAGGCGCGATGGCTAAGGTGATAGTGATAGCTGTGCTATGAACAACATTTAGTTGAGATGCCTCTGCAGTGATAAAGTCGCATAGATTAATTGGTTTTTTGTCGAGCGCAATATGGGTATCGTCTAACTTTGCGTAATCCAGTAGCGTGTGAACCAGTGATTCCATCGTATCAAGGTCATCATGAATGCGCGCGTGATAGGCTTTTCGCTTATCTTCACGCTCCTCTTCTTGTAGCGTTTCCAGGCCGAAACGTAAACGCGCAAGCGGGGTTTTCAAATCATGCGATACGGCACGGCTAAGCATTTTGTTATCTTCAATTAACCGCTGAATCCGCTCGGCCATTGTATTGAATGCTAATTCAATATTCTTGATATATGAAATTTTACACTCTGGCAACCGAGCAGCTAAGTTTCCATCGCCAAAATTTTTAGCCGTGTTATCTAACAATCTTAGGCGCGTAAATAACGGGAGCAACCAGAGGGTAATGGCAAAGATAACGCCGGTATAAAATATAAATGTAAAGGCTAAATTTTCGACAGGGGTGCTTTCTTGGATCAAGGCCGGTGGAGTGAGTGTTAAGATCTCATCGCTATGGTTAATAAGGCTATAAAATTTCACGCTATCATCAAACTCAAGAGCAATAACTTCACCGTTTTTAAAATTTTCTTCTAACTGCTGCGGCAGGAGCAAGGTGTCTCGGTCTTCTAGCTGCGCATGGATATTGCCAGACATATTCCATTGCTCCAGTATTGCGTTTGGGGCTTCACTGTATTGCACAATTGTTGAAAGCTGCTGGCTAATATTTTGATACGCTTTATGCTCTTCAGAAAATTCCGATTTAGCGTAAAACTCGCTATACACCCAGCTAATAATATACCCCAGGCCAATGGTCGCCGTAATTACCGTGGCCACTAATGTGAGTGTGAGGGTGCGCATTATTACTCCGGTTTCAGTAAATAACCTTTGCCCCATATTGTAGTTATGGAAACTTCGGCTTTTGCATCTGCTAGTTTTTTTCGCAAACGCGAAATTCGAATATCAATAGAGCGGTCAAAACCATCATAGTCAAACCCCCTCAGCTCGCTAACTAAATCGGCCCGGCTAACAACCTGGCCAGCGTGTAAAATAAGCGACCACAGCACATCAAATTCGTTATTTGAAACAGGCAACTTTGTACCGCCTTTCAAAACCACTTTCTGAGTGCTATCAAGCAATAACGAGCCACAATTTAATTCGGTTCCCGCGCCCATTGGCTTGGCGCGCCGAAGTAACGATTGAATTCGGGCCAACATTGCGCGTGGGCGCACGGGCTTTATAAGATAATCGTCGGCGCCTAACTCTAAGCACAGCACCTCGTCTACTTCGTCATTGCAGGCTGTCATCATTAAAATTGGGCACTGGTAGAATTGGCGGGCTTCCTTGCAAATATCAAATCCGTTTTTGCCCGGCAGCATAATATCAAGAATTACTAAATCGGGTTTTAAATCCCGAATCATATCAATAGCACCCGCCCCGCTCAGTAAAAGCGTGACCTGGTAATGATGGCTTTCTAAATAGTCCTTAACCCATTGGGCCAAAGAGGGATCATCCTCAACGATCAATAAATGAGAAGCATCATGTGTATTCATTTAAGGGCACCTCTAAAAATAGTAATTTTTGTGTGAGAGCAAGGACAGAAGTTGCTCCTGACAACTTTCTGCATTTCCTCCATCCATGGAGGTCAAGCACCGCCCGGACAACTGAATGGATTCAGGAGGTAGAGCGACGCAGGAAGCCAAAGCCGAGAGCCGCAGTTTACGTGGTGCAAAGCACTCAGCGCATCCATGCGCTTCACCCTGCGGGCAGCAAGCTGTGCAAATTGATCCTCCAATTTGTGAGGACTCGAGGACGGAGCTAATGTCCATGGATGGACTGAATACAGGTTTTGCAGGAGCAAAAAACTGTAAGCCGCTATCGCGGGAAAAGTGCATTTTTAGACATGCCCTTAACTAAAATATCCTCCAGCCGGTGGTCGCACGTCTCTTTCCTTTATACACGGATGCTACCTCTACTTTAACGGTTGCTATGTTATTACCACTTTCGTCACGAAGCGTAAATACCTGTTTTTTGTCCGACGCAAATTCGTAACGAAAAACGACGGGGCCGCTTTGTCGATTACAGTGCAGAGGAGCCTCAGTATTAACAGCATATAAGCACAATATTTTATTATCGGCTTGCCACTTAAAATCGAGATTTTGATAACACGTTTGCCCTTTGTGTAGCGTTACACACTTTTTGGGTTTTACGCTAAAAGCTTCGTCGGCCATGGTGTATCCCCATGGGCAAGTTAGTGCAGCAAGGGCAACAAAATGAGTAAAGGGGGCTTTCATTATATTAGCCGCCTAAAAAACATAAACTATAGATGTACTGATTACGCCACCGACATTATCATTATTCGTCAACGGGCTTTCAGACACACTATCATCAATAGTAAAAGCTACAATTTTAGAACGTGAAAGCCAATGTTCACTGATAGGGTAGGTCGCACCGACTTCAAAAGAATAGTTAAGCGAAGAGGACGCTTGGTATTCAGGGAATTTTTCTGTGGCCTCTAAGGGCGATACATTCCATAAATATTCATTACGCTTACGTGAATTCCATTGTAAACCCGTTAAACCATGGATATTCCAATTGCGGATTTGCCATGCCCTGCCAACAAGAAGTGAGCTTTGCGCCCCAGCATAATTTTGGCTGTAATCGGACTCTAAGCGGAACTGAATAATATTGTCTTTCCAGTAGTAGGTCGCACGAACGCCGCCATTCAAGGTAATAGTATCGCGCCTTACAAGGCGATCATTTCGCTCTTCTTCAGTCATGCCCGGCAAAATTTCATCGTCATTACTCACACTGCCATGCAAGTTCATTCCGATAAGGTCTAATCGCCAATTGTCATTCTGCCAAAGCTCGTAGCCTAAATTTAAGCCGCTGTACGAATCTTGAATAGCTTCAGAAAAAAAGCCTTTCCAACGGTATTCCCATCCCAAGCCAATGCCAACTCCATAGCTATCGTTGTGTTCATCTTCCTTTTTAACGCGATTATTTTGGCCAGCACCAAGCCCAATGGATACTTCAAAAAAGTTATCGCCACCATCACCACTCACTTCCCTTGCGATATCGCTAGCGAAACAAACCGTGCCTGCAAACATTGCAATTCCAGCAAATACAGCGCTATATATTTTAATCATGTGATCTCTCCTGTGAACTGGTGTAATCATTACAACAAGTTCAAAGGCATTAAAGCGTAACAATGTAGTATTAATCTGTAACAAGGTGTATCCATAATAGTTTTATTGCCAAAAAGAGTAACAAGAGCTAAGCAACAATGTTTTACAAGTGCAAGCCTCAGCCAGCCATCACACAGGGCACCTTAGCGAAGGCAAGCTAGGGCGCCACAACCCTTAGGGTAATACTTAGATTCTCGCTGGATATTTGGAGCCTCTTAAATTATTGCCTCAACAGCTCTAGCGCTATTGCTAAGGCTTCGTCTTGGCCTTCTATTGAGGGAAAGGGCACGTGGTGATCAACGGGAATGCCTTGTCGCTCGAACCAACTTCCATCAGGCGTAAAATACCATTCGTTAGATAGCCCAAAGTAAATGGGGCTGGTCACGCGTCCCTCTAACATATCAGAGAGAGCGCCGGCTGTGGCTTCGCCTATTAACGTCGTATTGGAGCGCTCACGCATAATCAGGGTTAATATTTCGGCGGCACTCACCGTGTTATTGCTTGTAAGCAAGGCAACAGGTCCTGTAAAAATAAGTTTATCTGCCGGCTTAATAGTTACATCGCGAAGCGGTGTACGGCTATCGTGTAATCGAGCCTGCTTTCGATAGACCAGTGTCTCATCGGTGAAAAAATGCTTTGCAATGGCATGGCTAACTAAATCATAACCCCCGGTGTTTACGCGAATGTCAATAATCAGGCCATCCACGTTTATAAGATCGACCATAATAACCTCCATTAATTGCGTCGCAAGCGCGTAGTCGATTTGCTCATCCTGTCCTTCTTCGCTGTATTCGGACATGCTAGTAATGAGTAAATAGCCGATGTTATCGTCAGTGATGTACCACAAAAAATTGTCTAAGGCTGACTCGATAGTCTCTTCGTCTGCGGGCAATAAAAGTGTTGTGATTAGGCCGTCAATACGCTGCTGCTGGTATTGCGCTAACGCGGCTTCCTGCTGCGCCGATAGAGGCAGTGCTAGTACTTCTTTGGCTAAATATTCTTGTGTAAGTTTATCCCCAATAGTGGATTTAGCGCTTACATTATAAATATCTTGAGCGTTGTTAAGGCCTTCGCCGTTGGGGTTTAAGCTTACGTATACGTGGGGGTCTTGTAGCGGCGCAATCATCTCGGCGAATACCGAAAATAGTTCGGCTTCATTTTCTGCCATCATGGCAAGAGGATAGTACTGCTCATAAACCGTGGCCCAGTTTGTACCGCTTAGCTCAAAGTCAAAATAGTATTCATTAAAATACCCCCAAAATAAATTAAAGTCGTCTTCGGGGTTAAATTGATAACCATCGTTACCGTAGCTTGCCGGTAATACCGTTTGGCAAACGCTGGGGATTTCGCTTTGCCGAGTAAAAACAGGCCCAGGTAGCAGCGTGGATGTTCGAACCTCTATGTATGAAGCGTCGTTTGCAATATCTGCAACCGCGGCAATTTCTTCTGCTGTGGTATTGCTTTGTGTCTCCGAGATTAAGCAATACTGCTGAGTAAAAAGGTAGGTGGTGATATCGTAGGCGTCACCATTCCAAATGGCATCATATACCCTACCATAGGCATCGGCCTGCCAAGTACCTTGGTAAATAGCCGCGCTTGATTGGCTAGCTGAGCTTGAGTGAGTGGTTGAGCTAGAACTTGTTGAGGTGTGAGTTACTGGGTTGTTAGAGTTTGCGTTATTACAACCACTTAACATAATGTGGGTAGTAAACACTGCGGGTAGCAAATAGAGTTTCATCACATATTCCTTGAAAGCTTAAGGTTCAAACGAGCATTTAAATGCTATGAGCCCATCGCATAAATAGCTGTTGCGATTTGTCTCAGGATGTAACAGAGCAGATACAATTTTCTTTCCATGCCGTTTTCATCAAGGGGCGTGGCGGTGCGATAGCAATTGCCCCGCCCAAAGAGGATTGGATTCTTGGTGAACGAATAGGCCCTACTCCAAAGCAAAAAAAATGCACTGCAGCTGCCATCCCTAAACGGTGACAATCTCAGTGCATTGATCGGTTTTAGCCTTGGGCTAGCGTAAGGGCGGCCCTGAACTAAAAGCTGCTGTTAACGTTTATACTTAAATCGTATACAGGCTAGGCTACTCAAAAATAAGAACAATAACCAATCTGCGCTACCACCAGATTTTGTACTGCTTTCTTGTCCGGAATCGTCGCTGGCTTGCTCATTCTTTTGGGGGGGCTGGTCAACGCCACTTTCGGTTGCATTAAAAGGAATAAAGCGGGTGAGCACGTAACCGTTAAAGCCCACAAGGCCTAAGCCCTCAGCATAGGTTTCATCCCCCAAAAAACCTCCCTCGTTATAAGTCTCAATTGTCACACTCGGGTATTTTTGGCCGTTTAGTTCAAATTCGCCTCGTGATGTGAAGTAGAGCGTTCGGGTGCGGTTAATAACAGGGCCGTTAGTAAAATCATCGTATTGAGGGTTGTAATCTCTTTGGCTGAGAGACTCAATGGCTTGCCCCTCGGTCATTGATTGCGGCAAAAGCACATCATTATAGTGCGCACTCATAAAATCTTCGCCGGAAGCGACAAGCTCTAACCCTTGCTCGGTAATAGCCACTTCAGTTGCGTAAGCACCGGCAGTCCTCAAATAAGTATCGGTGTCTGGCATAAAAATTTGATCAATGACTATACGCCCATCTTCGCGGCTAAAAACGTACTTACCTTCTTTTACTACTGCATAAGGGCTTAAGTTGAATGCTTCGTATGTATTCGCTTCTGAGGGCGAGTTGCCTTGGTTGATTTCATACAAGTTGCTAGCGCCGTCGTTATCTTCATCCTTAAGAGCATCGCTGGCATCGTACGCATTTAAAAATGCAAAGCTATTCTCTGTATCGTTATCGATGCCATCGCCATCAATGTCGTTATCGCAGGCATCCCCTTGGCTGTCGCCATCGGTATCTTCTTGATCGAAATTAGGTGTGTTTACGCAGTTATCGTACATGTCATAAACATCATCAATATCGCTATCTATGGGACGGTTGTCAGTGACGTCACACGCATCACCAATACCATCCCAATCAATATCGTCTTGGGAGGGGTTGCTCACTTGCGGACAGTTATCAAACGAATCTAGATAACCATCTTTATCGGAATCCACTGGGCGATTATCGGTAGCGTCACACACATCACCAATACTATCGTTATCCACATCGGCTTGGTCACTATTAGCCATTTGCGGGCAATTATCGCGGTAATCTAGAACGCCATCGTCGTCACTATCCTCTGCTGGGGCTGCATTATTTGGGCTTGGGTCGCATTCATCACCTTGGCCATCACCATCAGAATCGTCCTGCCAAAAATTGTATTGCAGCGGGCAGTTATCCTGCGCATCGATAATGTCATCGTCGTCGCTATCGCGACCAAAGGCTAGGTTATCTAAAATAACGCCATAACCAAGGCCGTTACTAAAACGGCTTTTTTGAGCTCCAAAACCAATAGTGTGTTCGCCGGCTTCCAAATTAATTCTGAATCTTGTCCAGCCGTCTGAGTCGGCAGAAATTGTGCGAACCTCTTCGCCATCCACATAGATCGATAAATCTTCATCATTAAAAAAGGTGGCAAGACTGAAAACCTCACCGGTTAATATGCCGTCGGTAAATACACCACTGAAAGCCACTACCTGCTGGCCATCGGTTGATGGGATAAGCAACCCTTGCGATTGATCTTTACCGTTTGGCGTAAGGTAGCTTGCACCTTGCCTAAAAAAGCCAGCAGGCCAACCGTCATTAAAGTTTTCTAAGTATTCGGTAATGGCTGCGGGCGTGTCTTGCGGGTTGTTTAAATCGGACCCTGACAATGCTTCAGCAAGGTTGCTATAACCATCGTTATCGAGATCGCCTTGGGCATCGCTAGCAAGTAGGGGATCTAGCCCCGCGGCTATTTCTATCGCATTACTCAAACCATCATTGTCGGCATCTTCATCACAGGCATCGCCAGCACCATCGGCATCAGTATCCTGCTGGTCGGTATTGGCGCTGTTGCGGCAGTTGTCGATTAAATCAGTTATCGAGTCATCATCCGTATCGGCATCAAGCGCAATAAGCTGATAACTCAACCGGCCATTTTCGTAACCGATGGCAAGCAGTTGGCCGGCCACAGCTTTAATCGCGATAATCGAAAGGCCACCTAATTGGGTTTGGTTGAGTAATTCATATTCATCACTCCACACTTGTAACGAGCCAGTAGCATTGAGCGTAAGGAGCTGGCCGCCCACCCAAATGGCATCGGCAATGCTATTGGATAAAGAATTCACAACAGCGAGTGTGTTGGCGCTGATAATGTCCCCTGCAGCGTTGATTAATAGCTCGCCGGTAGGGTCAATGCGCAAAACGGCGCTATTGGAGTCTCCGCCTCTAAAGGTGAGTCCGTCATCTTGAATCACGCCTGTTTGAGCATCAATTTCTGTCCAGCCTATATCACTAAAATCTGAGTGGAACAGCCGGCCAAGCGCTTGGCTCCAGATGTAATAACCAGATTGGCTTTTCCAGTCGACGCTACTCACCAATGTGCCAGCTGCATCAAAGGTGAAAAAGCTACCCCGCGCGCCCGAGTTATCCGCCGTAAAAAGGTAATCCCCTACGTCGGTTAACCCCAGTACTGGCGAAGATAATGTCGTGAAATGTGTTTCGACCGCGTTTTCAACCGTGGTATCAAAATAGGTAATTTTGCCATTGCTGTAGCCCAAATAAAGCCGTTGATGACTGTTGGAATACCACACCTTGCTGGGCGGGTTACTCAGTGGCCAGCTGACCAAGTGCTTGCCCTCGACCGTGGACCACCGAAATATCGTCAGTAGTGAGGCATCGGTGGAATAGATCACATCGTTGCCGTCTGTAGAAAGAAAATCGGCGCCGTATGCAACGCTATCGCCATCTAGGGGGGTGCCTGGGGCCGGTAATTCAAAGCTAGAAACATCCACACTTTCTACCTCGTAGCTGCTATCGCTAAAGGCAAAGGCAAAAACGGTTTGTTCATAACTGGCCAGGAAGTTAGGTATTCGTGACAAGCTTTGCTCGCCAGCATCCAGCAAATAGCTGGAATACAATTGCAGCTGTGTCGCGCGTGCAACAACGGGGTTGCCATTAACAAACGTCATGGCCTCAAAACTACCGCCTAAACTGCCGGCATAGGTGAGGTCTTCGGTGAAATACGCAATACCGGCATTCTCAAATACGCGATTTTGGTCCGGGCTTACCCAGATTTTAGACCCCGCGGGATAGTCGCCATGATAGGGGCTTTCCAATACGCCACCAAAAGAGCCATCTTCTAATAGCGTTTGCTTATTGATATCTGAAGGCGAAAGGCCGGAATCACGATAGAAAAAAGCCTTATCCCCCGGAGTAAAAGAGCCACTGGCATAGGAGGGCGCGATTTGGTCAATCACAGTGAAATCTGGCAGCGATAACGCAACATACTCTCCGTCATAGCCAGAAGTAGTACGTACATACAGCACCCCTTCAATAACGTGTAGGTCACTAATTGCGTAACTAAAATTGCGCACAAAGGTAGATTCCCCTGTAGCAAGGTCAACCGTTCGTAGCTCGCGCTGATAGGCAACATAAGCCGTAGAACCGTCCACAATCATTGCGCTTGGCTCTTTGGTAAGTGCTACAGCGGTAAGCGGTTGGGCTGTGGCAAGATCAAAGCGCTCGATTTTGTTTGGGGCTGAAAACAACAGGTAAGCGACATTATCGACTACCGCTTGGTCGACGATTGCAGCCTGGGCATTGAGACAAGTTATAGAGAATATCGGGGTCAGTAGCGCCGCGACTGTTGCCCTAAGGATAGGCAAGCGGCTAATAGATAAAGGCATTACTATCATTCCTTGGATAAAAAACTAATAGTAAATTCTACCACCTGTCGCTCGCCTAACGACAGTTTTCCCGTCGACTAATAGGCCCAGCCCTCGCCCTAATTCGCCACAATTGATCACCCTTCCACTTAATTTTCGCGTTAACCTTATGGCTTTGTTTAACCTATTGGAATAGGAAGACGTTATGCGTGTTTTGAATCTTTGGCCTGTTAAAGTATTGGGCATAGCGCTGCTGTGTTTAAGCTTTGCGGCCTGCAAAGACGCGGCCACTGGCCAGCAGCCCAAAACCCCCAATGGGTCTAGCACCACCCCAACACTCAGTGCCGAGCAACGCGCTCAGTTACAGCAAAATTATGCTGTTACGCCTTTTAAAGTGCTAAGCATTGCAGAGCTAAGTTTTGATAACGCCCCGGCAATAGCTATTACCTTTTCTTCTCCGCTGGACCCAACCAGCCAATGGCGCAATGCGCTAACTATTGCCCAGCCAGGTAAAAATCCACCGCCAGGCGATTGGATTTTGGGTGATACCTTCACCACCGTTTACTTCCCTTTTATTACTCCTAATACCCATTACAAGGTGGCCGTTAATACCGGCATTACCAGCATTACGGGCCGGCAGTTACAGGCGGCGTTTAACAAAAGCCTAACCACCCGCAACAAACAGCAAAGCGTGAAATTTGCCAGTTATGGCACCCAGTTATCGCCGAGTTTGGCCGAAGGTTTAACCGTAGAAGCTGTGAATGTTGAAGCCGTCGATATCGACTTTTTTAAAATTCGCCCAAGCCAATTAGGGGCCTTTTTAGCACGTGAAATGGGCAATGGCGTATACGAATTACAATCCATTAAAGACTATGGCAGCTTGGCCTACAGCGCGCGCTTTGATTTAAACTTTGCCAAAAACAAACGGCTAAAAAGTGTTATCCCCCTTACACAACTTAAGCCATTAAAAGAACCTGGCGTTTATTTTGCCGTTATGCGCGAAGCCGGCAAGTACGATTACCAGTATCAAACCACATGGTTCACCTTGGGCGATATTGGCTTACAAGTGCGCCAGTTTGAGCAGCAAATGGTGGCATTTACCCACCACGCCATTACCACCAAGCCGGCGGCAGGCGTAACCATTACCGTATTTGACCGGCAAGCTAAACAACTGGCCGAAGGCACCACCACTGATGATGGGCTGGCAACGTTTGGCAGCCTTAACCGCCACACCAATAACGCCCCCCTCTTTGCCATTGCCCAAAAGGGCGACCACTTTAGTGTATTAAAACTGCAAACCCCTGCGATGGATTTATCCGAATACCGCTTGCCTGCGCGTGCGCAAAAACCGCTGGAGCTATTTTTGTATTCGCCACGCAATTTATACCGGCCCGGCGAAACCGTACATATCAACGGCTTATTGCGCGACAACGACGCCCGCCTAGCGGGTAACCCAACCATTAATGGTAGCTTTGTAATGCCCGATGGCCGCGTATACCAAAGCGTGCAATGGGCAGGCGATGCCCAAGCGTTTTACAGCCACAGCTTGCCACTGCCCAAGGATGCTGTGCGTGGCGAATGGCAATTTCGGGCCAAATTAGGTAACGGCGATATTTTTAACTACGCCTTTAACGTAGAGGACTTTTTGCCCGAACGCATGAAGCTACAGCTGCAATCCCCTGCGGGTAAACACCTTAGCCAGCAAAGCGACATTACCATCGCCATTCAAGGCGATTACCTGTACGGCGCGCCCGCCGCCGGCAACCGCATAGAAACCAGTGTACAAACCAGTGCCGCCCGCACGTTGTTTGAACAATGGGACGGCTTTGTTTTTGGCGCCGAGGACTACCGCGGCTTTAATGGCACCACCGAACTGGCCACCGCAGCGCTGGACGCCAATGGCCACGCTAACCTTACATTACCCAAAGAATGGCAAGGCGCCACCCAGCCATTAAAACTGGTTACCCGCGTTAGCCTTTTTGAAAGCGGCGGCCGCCCCGTTAGCCGCGCCATTACGCAGTATGTGTGGCCAAGGGAGCAACTTATTGGCATTCGCCCCACTTGGGCCACCCAAGTTGCAGCGCCTAATGCACAGGCTATTGTCGAATTAATTCAAGTCGATAAAAATGGCCAGCAAAGTGCAGCCCAAGAAGTCGATGTACTGGTAATACGGGAAAACCAGCAATACTACTGGGAGTGGAACAACGGCTGGCACAGCAACCAAAATACTCAAGCAACACCGGTTTTTAACCGCGTGGTAAACCTACCGGCTAACGAGCGAACCCCTATTGCGGTACCGGTAGAATACGGCCACTACCGCATGGAAGTACGCAACAAACACCAAGACTTACTCGCCAGTTACCGCTTTTATGCCGGCTGGAGCTGGGATAAACCCACCAAAGGCGAAACCGGCCGGCCCGATAAAATCGAGCTAAGTTGGGATGCCAATGCTTACCCCGCTAACGGCCAAGCCAACCTCAGTTTTGAAGCACCCTATGCTGGCACCGCGCTAGTCACCGTAGAGGCAAACCAATTGCTGTGGCACAAAACCGTGCAGGTAAGCGCTGGCGCTAACGCGGTTGCCATTCCGGTTGCGCCCGACTGGCACCGGCACGATATTTACGCCAGCGTAAACCTGCTGCGCGCCGGCCAAAATAATAACCAAAACCAAGCAATGCCAAAGCGTGCATTAGGGCTTATCCACCTACCACTTGCCCGCCACGCGCAACAGCTGCAATTAAGCCTGCAAGCCCCGGCCAAAGCATTGCCTGCAACCCAAGTAAGCGCCATTGTGCAAATAGCCAACCACACAGCGCTAAACACCAATGATGGCCCCGTACACCTGACTTTATCCGCGGTAGATAGCGGCGTGCTCAGCCTTAGCGATTTTAAAACGCCAAAGCCGTTTGAATGGTTTTTTGAACCGCGCGCTTACGGCACCGAGCTGCGCGATACCTGGGCCTCGTTTATCGAACAACTAAGCGATGTACGCGCCCGCCAACGCTTTGGTGGTGATGCCGACGACCAACTCGCGCGCGGCGGCGAAGCCCCACAAACAGACGTACAAGTCGTGCAACTGTATTCCGGAAAAACCCAATTAGATGCCAACGGCAGGGCAGAGATTACCCTCGATTTACCCTACTTTAATGGCGAGCTTCGCTTAATGGCCGTAGCTTGGAGCAACAATCGCTTTGGCCACCTAGAAGCCAAAATGAAAGTCGCCGCGCCCTTAATTGCCGAGGTAAGCACGCCGCGCTTTTTGGCCCTTAACGACCAAGCCAACGCCACCTTCGATGTGCAAAACCTTACCGACATACGGCAAACAATTGCTATTAAGGTGCAATCGAATAAAGAGCTAGGCAGTAAGCAAGTACTTGCAAACATTACGTTGCAACCGCAGCAAAAACACACCCTGCAATTACCGATTCAGGCCAAGCAAAGCAGTGGTAGCGGCGAGGTAAACATTGCCATTACACAAGACCCAGCCAATCAAACCGCAGGCCAGCCCGCGCTAGAGCTTAACCGAAGTTGGAGCATTGGCCTGCGCCCAGCCTACCCAGCCATTGCCATTCAAACCGACGAAGTTATCAATGCCAATAGCCATTTTACGGCCCCACGCTACAGCAAGCCCCCGTTTGAAATACCGCAACAACAAATGCGCGTAACGGTATCGCCACAGCCACCACTTAACTTGGCCGAACACCTTAACCAATTAATGCAATACCCCTATGGCTGCTTAGAACAAACCACTAGCCGGCTATGGCCATTACTGGTTAGCACGCAAGCCGAGCTGGAGCGTTACATCGGCAATAGTGGCTCTGTGCGGCAACAAAGTTTAATCACCCAACGGCCGGCGGCTATTAAAGCCGCCTTGGGTCGCATTGCCGGCATGGAGCGCGGCGATGGCAGCTTTGGCTTATGGAATAACCAATCCAACGAAGAGCATTGGCTAACCGCCTACGCTACCCACGCCCTGCTAAGCGCCAAAGAACAAGGCTACACCGTAGACGATGCCTTACTTAACCGCGCCTTACAGCGGTTGCGCGCTTATGTAACCACCCAGGGCAAGCTGTGGTCGGAATCGCAACGCTATAGCAGCTGGCCAGATCACTATCACCTAGCTTACCGCGCCTACGCCGCATTGGTGCTAGCGCGCAAACAGCAAGTTACTTTAAGCGAGCTGCGCACCCTATACGATGGCTATGCCAAACAAGCCAAAACACCGCTGCCCCTAGCCCAACTGGCTTTAGCCCTAGAGCTAACCGGCGATGTGCGCCGCGCCAAAGAGGCCTGGGCAGCAGCGCTAAGCAATAGCCCGAGGCCACAAGGTTATGCCGGCGACTACGGCACCCCAGTGCGCGACTTAGCGTGGGTAAGCACTCTAGCCTTACAAAGCAAGTTGGTTAACAACCCCCTGCAAGGCCTAATGCCATTGCGCGATCAACTATTAGATTCGCGTTGGTTATCCACCCAAGACCGTTGGGCACTGTTTAATTTAGGTCACAGCCTAGAGGCCAACGCCCTGCCAGCATGGCAGTTAGGGCTAAGCACCAATGGCCAAACCGCCGCACCGCAAACTCTTAGCCAAGGTTTTAGCCAAATGTGGCAGGGCGAACAAGTGCCCGCAACGCTGAATATCGATAACTCCAACGCGCAGCCATTATTTGTAAGCTTGCAATATTCCGGCTACCCCACGGAGGCACCCGCACCGGTAAGCGATGGCATTAACGTAACCCGCGTTTTTTACAATCTTCAAGGCGAGCCGATTAACATTAACCAGGTTACCAGCGGCGATTTAATCCTTGTGCGTTTAGACATCAGCACCGCTAAGCTGCGCATCCCCGATGCTCTAGTGGTGGATTTACTGCCAGCGGGCTTCGAGCTAGAAAATCAAAACCTAGCCTCTGCGGTAAAAATGCAAGACATCCAAGTTCAAGGGAAAACAGTGGCGCAATGGTTGGAGGGCTCAAGCATCGTGCACGAGGAATACCGCGACGATCGCTACGTGGCCGCTATTCACCTATCGCGTAAAGTCAGCCAAATATTTTACCTAGCACGCGCTGTTACCCCAGGCCGCTATACCGTGCCGCCAACATTAATCGAGGACATGTACCGCCCGTGGTTACGCGCAGTGGGTAAAAGCGAAGGGCAAGTAGACGTATTAGCGAAATAAAAAAGCGATTGTATAAATGCGACTAAACGCGTTAACTAAAAAAACAAAGTGCCTGCTGGCTTTTATAGCAGCAGGGCCAATAGCGTTTGGTGTGTTTTTGTTATGCAACCAGCTATTGCCGCTGCCTATGCCCAATACCCAAAGCGATTTTGCCCGTGTGGTTACCGACCAACACGGCGAGCCTTTGCGGGTATTTGCCGATGGCAACGGGGTATGGCGCTACCCGGTAACCCAACAAGCGGTTTCGCCACTGTATTTACAAGCATTAATTAATTATGAAGACCGCTGGTTTTACCAACACCCAGGGGTAAACCCTTTGTCATTAATTCGCGCTTTGGGCCAATGGTTAATGACCGGCGATGTGGTGTCTGGTGGTTCTACCATTACTATGCAAGTCGCCCGTATACTGGAGCCGCATTCGCGCAGTTTATTCGGTAAGTGCTGGCAAATGTTCCGCGCTTTGCAATTAGAATGGCAATTCGATAAAAACCAAATTCTAGAATTATATTTAAATTACGCGCCTTTTGGCGGCACCCTAGAAGGCGTACAAGCGGCCAGCTTTACCTATTTTGGTAAATCCGCGTTGCAGTTAACCCACGCCGAAGCCGCAATGTTGGCCGTATTGCCACAAGCCCCATCGCGCCTGCGGCCAGACCGCCACCCAATGCGCGCCGAAAAAGCCCGCAACAAAGTATTAAACCGGTTAGCCGCATTTAAGGTATGGCCCAATAAACTTATTCAAGAGGCTTTTGCCGAACCGGTTATCGCGCAATTTAATTCACACCCCAAAATGGCCCCGTTATTAGCGCGCCGTTTAATTCAGCAATACCCCACACAACAAACAATAAAAACAACCGTTAACCGACAACTGCAACGCAATTTAGAGCGCACTGTAAAGCAGTATATTCACACCTTTCCAGAGGGCACATCGGCTGCTGTACTGGTATTAAATAATCAGAATCTAACGGTGCAGGCTTATGTGGGTAGCGCCGACTTTAATAATAACGCTCGTTTTGGGCATGTCGATATGGTTAGCGCAATTCGCTCGCCAGGCTCCACTTTAAAGCCATTTTTATATGGCATAGCCTTGGACCAAGGCTTAATTCACGAACAATCACTGTTATTAGATGTACCCAGCGAATTTGGCCAATACAAACCCCAAAATTTTAATCAAGGTTTTAGCGGGCCTGTATCGGTGCGCGCTGCCTTACAACGTTCATTAAATGTGCCTGCGGTGCAAGTATTGGATGCGCTAGGGCCAAATGCATTTTATGCCCATTTACGCTCCGCAGGTATTAAGCTACATACCGTTAATAACCAAGCGGCAAATTTATCGCTAATTTTAGGCGGCGCAAGCACTAGCCTAGAGGATTTAACACAAGCGTTTGCCATTTTTGGCCGTGCAGGTTTAACGCAGCCCATCAGCTATTTAGCGGCATCGCCATCACCCCACAGTACTAAAAATAATAAAAGCCCCAATCAAGCGCGCAGAATATTATCACCCGAAGCGGCGTGGATTACGGCCAATATTATGGCGGGCGCTTCGCTTTCACATTTTGAAACAAGACGAGCCATTGCAACCAATACCCTTGAAATACCCTTTAAAACCGGCACCAGTTATGGCTTTAGAGACGCATGGGTACTGGCTAGCACTAAAGATTTAACCTTTGGCATTTGGGTAGGCCGGCCAGATGGCACGCCATTAACCGATAATTACGGTCGCCAAAATGCCGTACCATTATTGCGCCGCGTACTCACATTATTACCTGCGCAGCAATTAACCCTTCCCCCTAAACCCAAAAACGTCACCCGCAATACTATTTGCTGGCCTTTAGGTACATTAAAATTATTACAAGACCCCAACTGGTGCATGCGCGAAAAAAGCGCTTGGTTAATAAACCAACAAGCCCCCGCCAACACCCTAGCCGACCCACTAGACAGCTACTGGGCTGGCAATTTAATTAAAGCCCAATTAAATGCTAACGGCGAACAAACCAACGCCCAGTGCGCGCAACCAGTACACAGCATAAAAACCTTTGCTGTATGGCCCAGCTCACTAGAACTATGGCTACCGCAAAAATGGCGCCGCACCAATGTATTACCCCCATGGGCAAGACAGTGCCAACAAACATTGGCACTACAAAAATTAAAAATTAACGGTATTAATCCTAACAGTACTTTAACGCCAAGTTATAACGGCACAAGCCTGCCAGAAATTACAGCCACAACTACGGGGTTTAATGGCAAGCTGCATTGGTTTTTAGATGGCCAGTGGCGAGGCGAGGGGGATAGCTTTACATTATCAGGTTTAGAAAATGGAAGGCATAAGGTGAGTGTTATTGATGGTGCTGGTCAGATGGATGAGGTCGTTTTTAGTGTGATGGAGTGATGGGGAGAGCAGTGCGGCAAAGAATTTAATGAACAGCATGAAAAAGACGGATCGACGAAATGCCAAAGCTTTAGCGGGAGCTACGAAGTATATTGGGAGCAAGGCAAACGATACTAAAAACCAGCAAGATGATTCGGCCGTCCATTCAAGGGGCGCTGCGCTCGCATGGAATTAAGGTGATGTTTTATTGCGGTGGCACCTTGTCGAGGGTGCACACGTACTTTTAACACTCGGGCGAGATTGCGCGCTTAAGCCTTGAGGGAAATCCCTAGAAGAAAGAAAGGGGCCCGCGAAAGCAAAAGTGGCAATCGCTCGTAAATTGGCGATATTGATGTGGAAGCTTTGAAAAAACGAAAAAACATTTATCGCATTCCCATAATGATTGACTCTTTTTAACGGCGGTGCCCAACCGTTAAGTTTGGAAAATGGGTTAATCAGGATGAAGTATTATCAAGCTCAGTCACGTAGACCACGACATTTGCTTGGGATTCGATCCCGTGCAGGAGATGATTGGCTACGTGCTCCGACTCCATCTTGTCGACACCTTGAGTGACCACGAAGAAAAGCCTGAAGCTTGATGATATTCTTCCACTTAGTGAAATTGGTCTTGACTGTTAGGGCCGCTTTAGAGAAGCACCATTATTAGCGGCGCCAGAACATCGGCGAGAAAAGAACCAGTAAGGTAAATACCTCAAGCCGCCCCAGCAACATCGCAAAACATAATACCCACTTAGCCGGCGTATTTACCGAACTGTAATTGGCTGCTACATCACCAAGGCCCGGGCCTAAATTATTAATGCAAGCGCCAACGGCGGTAAAAGCTGTGGTCACGTCTAGGCCGGTGCCCAATAAAATAAGCATCATCGCGACATAACAAATTACGTACACCGCAAAGAATCCCCATACGGCTTCCACTACGCGATCGGACACCGTTTTGCTACCCACTTTAATAGGGATAATGGCGTTAGGGTGTATTAAACGATTAATTTCGCGAATGCCCTGCTTAAAAATAAGCATAATGCGGATCATCTTCATGCCGCCACCGGCGGAGCTTGCGCAACCGCCCATAAAGGCAAACATAAAAATGAGGTAGGGGAGGAATGTCGGCCACACGGTAAAGTCTGCTACGCCAAAGCCTGTTGTGGTAAGGATAGAAACCAACTCAAAGCTACCCACCAAAAAGCTACTCGAAAGATTATAAGTATTGGTGTAATACAAATACCCAATGGTAATACTTAGGCCGAGCAAAATCATGGTGAGGTAAAAACGGCATTCGGGGTCGCGCCAATAACTTTTAATGGAGCGGTCCCGCCACACAGTAAAGTGCAGGGCAAAGTTAATACCCGATAAAATCATAAAAATAATAGCAATAATATAAATGGCTTCGCTATTAAAAAAACCAATACTGGCATCGTGCGTGGAAAAGCCACCAATGGCCACAGTTGCATATGCGTGGCCAATTGCATCGAACAAACTCATACCCGCTGCCCAATACGCTAGTGCGCAAGTTACGGTAAGCGTAAGGTAAATAACAAAAAGCGCTTTGGCGGTTTCGGTAATGCGGGGGGTTAGCTTGTTATCTTTAACTGGGCCTGGTGTTTCTGCACGATAAAGCTGCATGCCACCAATACCAAGCATTGGCAAAATGGCTACGGCAATAACAATAATACCAATGCCGCCTAACCACTGTAATTGCTGCCGATAATACAAAATAGATTGCGGTAAATAATCTAAACCTACTATTACCGTGGCGCCGGTGGTTGTTAAGCCCGATAACGCCTCGAATACGGCATCGGTAATACTAAGGCTAGATGCAGCAGAAAAAATAAAGGGTAGCGCACCAAACAGCGCTAGCACGGCCCAGAATAAAGCCGTTACTAAAAAGCCATCGCGGGTACGCAATTCTTGTTTGATATTGAAAGTAGGAAACCATAATACCAAGCCAGTAATTAAAGTAATGAAAAAAGCCATCAAAAAACTTAGATGGCTTTTGTCGTGATACCACAGCGATACCAGCGTAGGTGGCACCAGCGTAAGGCTGAATAACATCAGCAATACACCTAAAACTTTTGCAATAATCGAAAAGCGCATTCGCCTTTACCTTATTCGGTGTAACCCCTTACGAAAAAACTGCAGGGTTAAAAGAAAGTAAATCCTACTTGGAACAAGCGTTCAATGTCGGGGGTAAAGCGTTTATCCACCAAAAATACAATCACGTGGTCGCCAGACTCAATGACGGTATTGTCATGGGCAATAACGACATCGTGCTTCATTTTACCGTCGTCGGTTTGCGTTTCGCGCACAATGGCGCCAATGGTTGCACCTTCGGGCAGGTCGATATCCTCTACCGCACGCCCCACCACTTTAGAGCTTTTATTATCGCCATGGGCGATAACCTCGATAGCCTCGGCCGCGCCGCGCCGTAAAGAGTGGACATTCACAATATCGCCACGGCGCACATGCGTAAGCAAACTACCGATGGTGGCTTGCTGTGGCGAAATGGCAATGTCTATTTCGCCGCCTTGTACTAAATCCACATAAGCCGCATTGGCAATAAGCGTGAGCACCTTGCCGGCACCTAAACGTTTAGCCAGCATAGAAGACATAATGTTGGCTTCGTCGGAATTGGTGACAGCCAAGAAAACATCACAGTCCTCTATGTTTTCTTCCACCAATAAATTGCGATCAGAGGCGCTGCCTTCGAGCACAATGGTTTTGTTGAGCTCGGCCGATAAGAATTTGGCACGCTCGTGATTGTATTCAATAATTTTTATGGAATAGCGCTGCTCTAAGTTTTTAGCCAAACTAAAGCCAATATTACCACCGCCAGCAATTACTAAGCGCTTGTAGGGGCGGTCTAGCCTTCGTAGCTCGCTCATTACTGCGCGTATATCGGCGCGTGCGGCAATAAAAAAGACTTCGTCATCGGCTTCTATCACCGTCGAGCCGGTAGGAGTAATCGCGCGGTTACGGCGGTAAATGGCCGCCACGCGGGTATCTACATTCGGCATGTGTTTACGTAAAAAGCGTAACTCTTGCCCCACTAGCGGCCCTCCGTAATACGCCCGCACCGCCACTAACTGCACTTTACCTTGAGCAAAATCCAATACCTGCAAAGCGCCAGGCTGCTCGACAAGGCGAATAATATGCTGCGATACAATTTGTTCCGGCGAAATAATGACATCCACCGGCATGGCCTCGTTACAAAATAAGCCGGGGTACTGAACATATTCTTGCGAACGCACGCGGGCAATTTTGGTGGGCGTATGAAAAAGGCTATGGGCAATTTGGCAAGCGACCATGTTAATTTCGTCATCACTGGTGACGGCAATTAATAGGTCGGCATCTTCAATCCCCGCCCGCTGCAATACCTCAGGGTGAGAGGCATGGCCAACCACAACGCCTATATCGAGGTGGTCGCGCAAGTCGCGCAGGTAGTTTTCGTTTTTATCGACAATGGTAATGTCGTTGGCTTCGCTAGCAAGGTTAGAAGCCAGCGTGCCCCCAACTTGCCCCGCACCCAAAATGATAATCTTCATTGGGAGTTATCGCTCATGGCGTTTATTGTTGCCCAGTTTAGTCACGCAATTAACCTGCGTGGTCGACGCATTCGTAGCTTATGCAGCGTTTGATTTACTTAAAATACAATAGTAGAAGCCATCGTGCCCGTTTTCTTGCGGAAACAATTGGCGACCTACCGGCCGTTCGGCACCCCAAGCCACATCCGTAATAGAAATATGCTGCGCATCGGGGGTTGCGGCTAAAAACTTTTGCACACTTTTTTCGTTCTCGCGCGGCAATACCGAGCAAGTGGCATACAGTAAACGCCCACCCGGTGCCAGCGTGGGCCATAGCGCGGCCAGTAATTGTTGCTGTAATTCGGCCAGCTTAGCAATATCGTCTGCTCGGCGCAGTAACTTGATGTCGGGATGGCGGCGAATAACACCAGTAGCCGAGCACGGTGCATCCAATAATATGCGGTCGAATTGTGTGCCGTCCCACCATGCGCTGGTATCGCCCGCATCGGCAACCTTAAGTGTCGCATGCAACCCCAAACGGGCTAAATTTTGGCCTACCCGCTCCATGCGTTGGCCATCAACATCAAGGGCTACTAGCTCTGCTAGTGCGGGCTGGTGCTCAAGAATATGGCAGGTTTTGCCGCCCGGCGCGCAGCAGGCATCTAGCACGCGCTGCGCTGGCGCTAAATCTAATAGGTTTGCACACAGCTGGGCGGCTTCGTCCTGCACCGCAAACCAACCTTCGTTGTAACCGGGAAAGCTTGTAACATCCGCGGCTTTGGTTAACGTCAGGGCCTGCTGGCTGTGCGCATTCAAATGGTGTGGTAGATCAAACTGCGCGGCGTAATCGGCACGGTTAATATGCTGCTGGTTAATGCGCAAGGTAAGCGGTGGATGCTGATTATTGCCGGTAAGAATAGCCGGCCAACTTTCTGGCCAGGCCTTGCGCAGCATATTAATTAACCACTGTGGATGCGCGTAGATGTACTGGTCTTCCTTGCTGTAAGGCGCAGGAGCCGCGGATTCGGCGGGCTCTACCCGTTCGCGATTAAAACGCCGCAACACACCGTTGAGTAACCCCGTAGCCCAATTTTTCTTGAGGGCTTTAGTCGCCTCAACCACCGAGTTAATCGCGGCGTGGTCCGGTATGCGGGTATGTTCTAACTGGTAAAAGCCCAAATACAACAGCGCGGTAATTTCGGCTTCTTTCGCCTTGATGGGTGTGCTTAACAGGTGCTGGGCGACTATTTCGTACCGCGGTGCGTAACGCGCCACACCAAAACATAGCTCTTGCAGTAAACCTTGATCCCGCTCGACAACCTCTGGGCTATATTGATTCAACGCAGCCGTGAGCGATTGCCCCTTTCGCAAGACAGCCGCCAACACTTTTGCAGCGGCTATGCGCGTATCCATCGGCTTTTTTGCAATGGGCTTATTAGGGGGCATATTCAAGCGGCCGGCGCCCCTTCAAATTGCAAGCCAACGGCCAGTTTATCGGCCATGCCATTAAGTAAATCACGCGCTGGCATAGCCTTTTTACCCGGCATTTGCAGCAAGCTTACGGCAATAGCGCCATCGGTAGTGGCAATGTGTAATTTATGTTCAGCATGGCTAATAATTTGCCCGGCACTTGCGCTAGAGGTTTTGCTACTTTGGGCGGCCGAGAAAATGCGCACGCGCTCGCCAGCCAGTAAGGTATAAGCCACAGGGAACGGGTTATAGGCGCGTATTTTGCGCAAAATAGTCGCCGTGCTTTGCTGCCAATCAATCGCGCCCTCTTCTTTACTCAGCTTGTGGGCATAATTGGCTAGCGCGTTATCTTGTACTTCGGGCTGCAGCTTGCCCTCACATAGCTGGTCTAGCGTTGCCAGCAATGCATTGGGGCCTAGCGCAGCTAATTTATCGTGCAAACTGCCGGCAGTTTCGTCTGCAGCAATGGGGCAAAACACTTTGTGCAGCATATCGCCAGTATCTAGGCCAATATCCATTTGCATAATCGTAATACCCGTTTCGGCATCGCCGGCTTCAATGGCACGTTGAATAGGTGCCGCGCCGCGCCAGCGAGGTAAAATCGAGCCATGCACGTTCAAACAGCCATAGCGCGGGGCATCAAGCACCGCTTGCGGCAGCAGCAAACCATAAGCCACAACAATCATGACATCGGCATTGTGGTCAGCCAGTATTTGCTGTTGCTCTTCCGACTTTAAGCTTTGCGGCTGAAAAACAGGAATATCCGCCGCTGTTGCCACCTGTTTTACGGGGCTTGCTTGCAGCTTTTTGCCTCGCCCTGCTGGGCGGTCGGGCTGGGTATACACTGCCACTAGGGTGTGGCGGCTGGTTAATAATTGTTGTAAATGCAGGGCGGCAAAGTCTGGCGTACCCGCAAAAATAATACGTAACGGTTTATCGGCAGACATAACGTCGTCTCGAAAAGTAATAGTGGAACCTCTGTGTAAAATTAGGCGCGCTTAGCTTGCTTTTGCAGCTTACCCTTAATGCGGTTGCGCTTGAGGCTAGAAAGGTAATCCACAAAAAGCTTACCGTTGAGGTGATCCATCTCGTGTTGAATGCACACGCCAAGCAGCCCATCGGGGGTTAAAGTGAATTCTTTACCGGTTTTATCCAGCGCTGTAACCCGCACGTGGAGCGGCCTCTCGACACTTTCGTAGAAACCGGGCACACTTAAACAGCCTTCATCGTAGTTTTCTTTTTCACCATCGAGCACTTCAATGCTAGGATTAATAAAAACGAGGGGCTCATTTTGCTTTTCGGAAACATCAATAACAATAATTTGCTCGTGGATATCTACCTGCGTTGCCGCCAAACCAACACCCGGCGCGGCGTACATGGTTTCGAACATATCGTCTACAATTTGACGTACACGATCATCAACGGTTTGAACAGGGGCTGCAATTGTGCGCAGACGCGGATCGGGGAATGTAAGTATCTCTAACTGTGCCATTGGCCTTTGTGACAAACCTCTAGTAAAAAGGTAAAGCGCGCTGTTAACATAGCGCGCACAGGATAGTTTGTGGGCAATGTGGGCCTGTAACACCAGGCTGTCAACCCCTAAGCAGTAGACTATTATAACGGTTAAAACGTCCAAGGGCCGACACTGACGGGAACAATAATATGAAAAAACGCATCTTGGGATTACTTGGCGCTATCGTACTAGCGACTCAGGTCAATGCTGACGAAGTCCAATTACGCGCCGATTACCCAGACCAACACGTGGTAGTCAAGGGCGATACCCTTTGGGATATTTCCAATACCTTCTTGAATACACCTTGGATGTGGCCGGAGATTTGGCACGTTAACCCCCAAATTGAAAACCCCCACCTAATTTACCCTGGTGATATTGTTCGCCTCATTTACCTCGACGGTAAACCGCGCATCGTGATTGATCGCGTTGTGAAATTATCGCCGCAAATGCGTGTTATTGACGAGCGCGAAGCAATTGCTTCAATTCCGCTCGACCGCATCAATAACTTTTTGTCGCGCAGCCGCGTTGTCGACGATGGCCAGCTTGAAGCCGCACCTTATGTGGTATCTGGCGAGAACAAGCGCTTACTTACCGGTGAAGGCGATCGCGTTTACGCCCGTGGCGATTTCGACGCCAGCATTGCCGCTTACGGCATTTACCGCAAAGGTCAAATCTATAAAGACCCACAAACCGGTGAAGTGTTAGGCGTTGAGGCTACCGATATCGGCTCTGGCCGCATGCGCGCACTCGACGAAAGCGTAGCGACTTTAGCCCTTACCCGCTCTACCCAAGAAGTTCGCATTGGCGACCGCTTGCTAGAAGACGAAGAGCGCACGATTGAATCTACTTTTTACCCATCGGCACCCGACGTTGATGTTGATGGCGAAATTATTGCGGTAGAAGGCGGCGTAAACCAAGTGGGCAAAATGAGCGTGGTGGTGCTTAACCGCGGCCAGCGCGAAGGCATCAAAATTGGTAACGTCATGGCAATTTACAAGCGTGGCGGCGAAATTCGCGACCGCATTAAAGGCGATATGGTGCAACTACCTGACGAACGCGCTGGCCTGTTAATGGTATTTCGCACCTTCGAAAAATTAAGCTTGGGTTTGGTATTGGAAGCAGAGCGTCCGCTTTCGACTAAGGATAAGGTTAAAAACCCCTAAGTTAAGCCACATTTAAAAACATAGCTGCGTTATAGCAGCTTTAAACAGCGGCTTTTGCCGCTGTTTTTGTATGGAGCACACGGAAGCATGCACCTAACCCCCACAGAACAACGGATGTTACTACAGCAATTACCGCACACAGGCGTAGCTGCCCATTGGCGGCTGCTGGAGCACTACCCAAACCTAACCAACGCTTTCGCCGCACCGGCGCAAGACCTGCGCAAAATATTGCACAGCGATGCCGTAAACTGGCTGCTCGAGATTCAAAGTAGCGGTGAAGATCACCCCGCACTTCGCCAAATTCGCGCCAACCAAAACTGGCTTGAACAGCGGCATATTCACATCGTAGATATCGACAGCGACGATTACCCGCTATTACTCAAAGAAACCAAGCGCGCGCCGCCATTATTGTACGTGTGGGGCGACCCTACCCTACTCAACCTGCCACAAATTGCTATCGTCGGCAGCCGTAGCCCCACCGCAGGCGGGCGCAACAATGCGCAAAACTTTGGCCAAGGGCTGGCCGCTGCGGGTTTTACCATCACCAGTGGTTTAGCGTTAGGAGTTGATATTGCCGCCCACCAAGGCGCCTTAAAAGCCGGTGGCAAAACCCTCGCGGTACTGGGCACAGGCATTGATCACATTTACCCCGCACGCCACGTGCATACAGCCGAGCAAATTGCCTCCAGTGGCGGCGCTGTTATTAGTGAATTCCCGCTTGGCACTCGCGCACTGCCCAGCAACTTCCCCCAGCGCAACCGTATTATTAGCGGCTTATCGTGCGGGGTATTAGTAGTAGAAGCCGCCATTAAAAGTGGATCACTCATTACTGCGCGCTATGCGCTACAGCAAAACCGCGAGGTATTTGCTATTCCAGGCTCCATTCAAAACCCGCTTAGCCGTGGCTGCCATGCACTCATCAAAGACGGCGCCAAACTGGTAGAAAGCGCGGAAGACATCACAGAAGAGCTGCAAGGCATTTTAGCGTTTAAGCGCTCGGAAGTGGGCGTGGCGAAAGCGCCGCAGCAAGCATCGCTCGCGCTAGAGGGTGCTGAAAGCGCTAGCGAAGTACTTATACTCGAACAGCTGGGCTTCGACCCTGTACCGTTTGATACCCTTGCCGAACGCACACAAGTACCAGCCGGAGAACTCATGGCAACGCTCCTGACCATGGAGCTAAAAGGTTTAATCACCAATGCCGGCCACGGTTACGCGCGCGTTCGCAGTTAAACTGCGATGCCATGTAGACGAATTACAATTAGCACAGTAGAATCCTGCCTCAGATTTCTGCATCCGTAGCTCAGCTGGATAGAGTAGGTGGCTTCGAACCACTTGGTCGGGGGTTCGAATCCCTCCGGATGCGCCAACATTAAAAACCCGCCTACTTGGCGGGTTTTTACTATCTGGTTTTAGACCAGCCTCAACAAGCTAGCGTATTTATGCCTATCATCAAAGTTACATCACTGCCCTTTGAGAACCAAGATAGCGCTGCTTGGCCAGTGCAGGTGTGCGAGCACTTTGCCCGCAGTACTGAAATCCCTCTGAAGCATGTTTCTGTTGCATGGCAGCTATTACCCGGCGGGCACTACGCCTATGCCGGCGTTAAAGCACAATATCAACCACAAGACTCCCACCCTATTATTGCCGAAATAATGCTGCCAGATTTCTACGCACTCGATCGCGTAGAAAAAATTATCAACGCCGCAGTAGAAGCCATTAGCTTTGCCTCGCGCATGCCCAAAACCAATATTTTTGTGCAGGTAAATCGCGCGCGCTCTGGGGCGGTATATGACGAAGGGCGCATTGTGCGCTGGTAGCCCCCAAACACAGTGTGCTGCCTAGGATTTCCTTCGCATGAACCATAAACTACAGCTGCCCCAAGTAAACCGTCGCAACCCTATCGCTACTCAAGCTTTTAGCGCCGGCCTGCAGGCCAAAATATTACCGCTTTACTCTCTACTGCACCGCCGTAAACTAAGGCCCATTCGTCGGGCTATTGCTTGGGTTGTACAACGCCTACTAATTGCCATAGCACCATGATAAACAGCAATAGGGTAGGGTATCGCTAAAAATGCACTTTATACGCGCATCAGGATTGATATGACATCCGATATACTCGTAGACTTCAATCCACCTGACTACACAACCCAAACAAAGCGACTGTTTCACAGAGAATATAGAGAAGAGAAACACGGAGAAGGGACACCCACATCCGCTTTTGCAGGAGAGCCAACATGTTATTAAACGGTAAACTGAACGCAGCCGCGCTGCTCGCATTATTCTGTATCAGTGCTGGTTGCGCCAACCAGCAACACCAAGACAACCACAAAGAACAGTTGGACTGGCAAGCCATGCAATTAGCTCAGCACCAAGCCATGCTGGACTTCCATTATGCCGGTATAGAACAGTTACAGCAGCAGCAAGAAAGTATTAATGATTTACTCGAAGTTAACCAAATGCAAATGGCCGAGCTTCTAGAGCGCGTAAAAACACCACAGCAAAACATCCCCAAAACCGACAAACCCGCAGTAAAAAGCAAAAAAACCAAAGCAAGCAATAACGACGTACCTGCACCACAAAAAATGACGTTAGGGCGTGTAGAGTGGGTTTGGGTTGCCAAGCTACAAAGCTATTTAAAAGCGCGCATTGATACTGGCGCCAAGTCGTCGTCAATACACGCCAGCGATATTCAATATTTTGAGCGCGACGGCAAACAGTGGGTACGCTTTAACCTTTTTAGCCATAAAAAGACACGCAATAAAGCCGTAAACCTCACTAATGGTAAAGCAGCTAAGGCGTTCGAAGTGCCCGTTGTACGCACTGTAAAAATCAAGCAAGCCTCTGCCGAGGGGCTAGAAAAACGCCCCGTCATTAAGTTGCGTGTTCGCATTGGCAGCCATGAAGATGACGCCGAATTTACCTTAACCGATCGCGGCAATATGCTGTATCCCATTTTACTGGGGCGCACATTTATGCAAGACGTTGCTGTAGTGGATGTAAGCCAGGTTTTTGTTCATAAACGCTTAAAAAAAGCCAAGGAATAATACATGGCACGCCTCAATACCCAGCTGCCCTATATCGTCGTGCTTCTAATGATTATTGGTTGCGCATTAATTGGCTTTAGGCACTGGGTATCGGGCATTCCTTTTTTACCCGGTGCAACACAAACCATATGGGCCGTAGAGGCCACCATTGAATTCGAAGCCGATGCTGGCCCTATTCAAGCCTCCTTTACCCTACCTAGCGACCGCGCCAAATACATTCGCGTTAAAGAGCGCACCGCCAGCCCCGGTTTTGGCTTGCGCTTTGTTGAAGACGGGCAAACCCGCCGCGCCGAGTGGTCCATACGTGAAGCCCGCGGCAAACAAACCCTGTATTACCTGACCGAGCTTAAAGTTGCCGATAACCCAAACGCTAAAGCCCCCGTTAAGCCAGAAATAGAAAAAACCCGATTTTTAGGCTCTGTTGCCACTACCGCGACTGCGATACTCACCGCGGCACACCAAACCTCTATTGATAATTTTTCGCTTGCGCGCGAGCTAATAAAAACCTTTAAAACACCCAACGAACAAGCGCAGCTGCTGCTGCAAAAATCAACGGCTAGCGACCGCATTGTAGAACTACTAATGCTAGCTGATGTGCCCGCCCGCGAAATCGACGTATTAGTTTTAAAAGATGGCGGCAGAAAACAACCCTTGCGCACATGGATTCAAGTTTTTGATGGCAACGATATTGCCTACTTCGACCCAACCGGAAAATACAATCCCGAGCAAATAGAATGGCTTATTTGGGAGCAAAACGACGACGCCGTTATTGAGCTTATTGGTGGCCACGGTGCAACCATTGGCTTTTCTATGCTCAAAAAACAAGTGCCGATTATTGCCCGCCTACAAGAGCCAGAGAACCAAGCTGGGTTATTAAATACCTCTATCCACAGCCTACCGCTAAGTGAGCAATCGCTATTCAAAGGCATATTATTAGTGCCAATGGGCGTATTGTTAGTAGTATTTATGCGCATACTTATCGGCCTTAAAACCAGCGGCACCTTTATGCCTGTATTAATCGCCCTGGCCTTTATGCAAACCAGTTTAGTCACTGGGCTTATCGGCTTTTTGCTGATTGTAGGGGTTGGCTTGCTAATCCGCTCGTACTTATCCCGGCACAATCTTTTATTGGTCGCCCGCATTGCTTTGGTGATTATTTCTGTCGTACTCATTATGGCGCTATTTTCTGTATTATCTTTCCGCTTTGGTTTATCTGAAGGTTTAAAGCTTACCCTGTTCCCCATGATCATCCTTTCTTGGACAATAGAGCGCATGTCCATTTTATGGGAAGAAGAAGGCGCCAAAGAAGTATTGCGCCAAGGTGGCGGTTCGCTATTTGTCGCCATTTTGGGCTACCTTATAATGAGCAACGATTGGGTTCAGCATTTAACCTTTCACTTTTTAGGCCTTCAGTTTATTTTTATGGCCCTTGTATTGTTGTGTGGTAGTTATACCGGCTATCGCTTATTAGAACTTAAGCGCTTCCGCAGTTTTACGGGGGGCTAATGTTTAACCCACTGCCGCTTTACCGCACCTATAAATCCCTAAAGCAAAAAGGGATTATGGGCATGAACTGCCGAAACATTCGCTTTATTAGCCGGCACAATAAGCGTTCGCTGTACCCCTTAGTCGACGACAAACTAAAAACTAAAAAGCTCGCCATTGCACACAACGTTAACGTGCCCGAATTACTGAGCGTAGTTAGCGAGCAACACGACATTACGCATATATTTAAAACGATCGAGGGCGCTCAAGGCTTTTGCATTAAGCCTGCACAAGGCTCCGGTGGAAAAGGCATTCTGGTTGTATTGCGCGGCGACGATGGTAGCTGGCAGCGCACTAACGGCAAAGCCTTAAGCAACCCAGAAATAGAACGCCATTTATCTAATATTTTAGCCGGCATATTTTCCCTTGGCGGCAAGAACGATGTCGCCATTGTTGAAGAATTAATACAAGTCGACCCTATTTTTCAGGCATTTACTCACCAGGGTGTACCTGATTTGCGCATTATTATTTTTCGCGGCTTCCCCGTAATGGCCATGATGCGCTTATCGTGTAACGAATCCAAAGGCAAAGCCAACCTGCATCAAGGTGCCGTAGGCGTTGGTATTGACATACTTAGTGGACGCGCAGTCAATGCTGTACAACACGGTAAACCGGTAACAATTCACCCAGATACCCAGCAGCCCTTAATCGACTTAGTCGTTCCGCAATGGCAAGATATGTTGCACCTAGCCTGCGCCTGCTACGATATGACGGGGCTTGGCTATTTGGGCGTTGATATTGTTTTAGATAAAGTAAAAGGCCCCCTGCTTTTAGAATTAAACGCAAGGCCGGGGCTTGCGATTCAAGTTGCGAATAATAGCGGCTTACTACCCAGACTTAGCGCTGTAGAAACAATTAACACCCCGCAAGATATTAATGCACGCCTCGATATTATGCGGGATGTACTGCAACGTATTAGCCATTAATTAATACAATCAACTCACCATTAATCCATAAAATAGGTTTACCCATGGCATTAACTGAATCTACCATGATGGCGTTACAAAGCGCTGCTCCCGACTTTACACTACCATCAACCGATGGTGGCTCCGTCAGCTTAAATGATTTTTCTGATGCAAAGGGCTTAGCCGTTTTCTTCATCTGCAACCACTGCCCCTATGTAATTCATATTGCCCCCGCACTGGCAAAAATCGCTAAAGAATATCAAACCAAAGGCATTGCTTTTGTCGCCATTAGCAGCAACGACACCGAAGGCTACCCCGCCGATTCATTCGACATGATGAAAGTAGAAAAAGAAAAACAAGGCTACAGTTTTCCTTATTTATGGGATGAAGACCAAACGGTGGCTAAGGCCTACAGCGCAGCATGTACACCCGACATTTACGTATTCGATGCCGACAAAAAACTCGCCTATCGCGGCCAGTTCGACGATACCCGCCCACACCGCATTTCGTCGGGCAATTACGATTCAGATAAAACACCCGCCACAGGAAAAGATTTATGTGAAGCACTGGATTTAATTGCCGAAGGTAAGCCCGTGCCCGAGAATCAAGTCCCCTCGATGGGCTGCAATATAAAATGGAAAGAAGGTAACCAGCCCGATTACTTTGGTTAATTGTGCACAGTCAATAGCGCCATGAATGCCCAGCACGGCCACTGCAGGGCATTCACTTATCGACGACCTTCCAATGAATATTATTTATTCCCATCGAAAAGTGACATCACATACCACTAACGGATATCCACAATAATGCGATCAACGATATTTAACGCTGTGGTTAGATTGCCTACATCCGAATAAATCTCACCAGTCTTTCCAGAATGATGACCATGCCCGGCCAGTGACATTGGGTAAATTTTAGTAGCGGATGAAAAATCTATTTCTACAGAATAAATAAGAGATGGTTGCGCGCTAAAACCATTACCCGAGTAAACGGGGTCATCGGGAAAGCTATCGCTGGCATAGTATTTGTTGTAATCAAAAGATTGATTGATCTCTAGAAAAATTGTATAGCGTTGTGATTTGGTGTCTTTAATATTTTGAGAGACAATATAATTATTAAACAGTGTAGCCCCAGTATAACCATCTAGTGATTGCACTTGCTCCCCATTAACTGCCGAATTAGATAAATTTTTACGATTTGTTTTATGTAGAAAAACCGGCAACGATTCAGGGCGATATCGATTGTTTTTAGCATTTTCATCATAACTTTCAGTAAAAGTGCTTTCAAACTTGAAGTCATCTTGGCTAAAGGGGTTAGACTTAAAAACCGTTGTTGAGTCTGCTAGAGCAACGGTATTTTTAAAGGTATTATCACCCACGCTGCGGGTTACGTATAAGGGCTGAACAAATGATCCGTCAGGCTTTTCCACCCATATGGCGTATTGAGGCCAATGGAAGTTACTCCCCTTTTTGAAATCTATTTTTATTTCACGCCCCATCCCAGGAGTCGAATTATCAATAATGTCGTAGCTTAAGGTGCTCGCTTGGGATGCCTCGCTTTGATCAGACAGCCTCATTGAAAGCCCCCACTGGTGAAACCGCTTAAACGGTTGAATTTCAATAATCGAGAATACCAACAAGCCAATGCTAAAGGCTAACGCGACCACAGGGGAGTAACCGTACTTTGACGAAGATAAGAATGAGCTTGGCGACAAGTAGCTTTTGATAGCTTTGAAATTATTAAACAAATGCCAAACCGCTAACGCTAAAAAGGAGAAGCCCACTACGGTGTGCACCAATGCAACCTTATTGCTGTAGCCCTTAAAGAACATTAAAACAGATGTGACAATAATTACGCCGAGGGTCATAAAAACACATACCGTTGCCAGTACGCGGCGATTGATTGGGCGGGCCATAAGTATCCTTTCTATACGATAATCAAAAGTTGTCGCGGTGTGACCTACTGCGTCGTGAATGGTTCGCAGCAAGCGTTAGCATAACCCAATATTTAACCCCTTAATAATCAAGACTACTCTTTACGCAGCACATTTTATGAATAAAAATGGCAATTACTTAAAAACCCATTAAATGTATTCATATGATAGCGTGGCGGACGTAAAGGCTAAGAACTGGAGAAAATTAGAGCGGGCAGCTACTATATTTATTCATGACCCCGTATAGGAGAATGGTTTAATTTCAGGATCGTGAAAATTTTTAGTGCGTTTTCGCAATACTTGAATACAACTCACTCGCAGCACCACACAACCCTCGCCCGGCTAGGGCTACCCGCATTATAGCTATTACAGAGCACTTTAACTCAGTACACTCGGTTGTGGTGAACTATGCCATCGGACAAATGCACGCATTATCACGATAAGTAAGCCCCCCTAGCTGACAAACATCAAACTGATTACTGCAATGAACAATACAATCAAACTCGGACTACTGAAACACGGTAACTATATGTAACGTCGCTGGGATTATGCAATACTAAGCGCAGATAAATACATTCACACCATCAACGGGTCTACTTATGTCCATACTCTCTCTCATCGTTAAAAAAATTGCATGGAAAACTGGAAAGTTTAAAGGCTTGTACTTGAAGGTTTGCAAGCCGAATGGGTTTGAATATGCAAATTATCTGCGAAAATGGGGCAACTACTATAGCATTGGAACAGACTGTTCAATCAAGACCTACACAAATATCACAGACACCCAATACGTTAGGATTGGCAATAATGTTCAACTATCTAATTGCAGTATATTTGGGCACGATGGCTCAATTAGCTGCCTTAACCGTGCCTACAACAAAATACTAGACCGCGTTGGCAAGATCGATATTCGTGATAATGTCTATATCGGGCATGGTGCAATTATATTACCAGGGGTAACGATAGGCCCCAATGCTATCATCGGTGCTGGCGCTGTTGTCGCAAAGACAGTTCCACCCGATTCGATCGTTGTCGGCAACCCAGGGAAAATCATTGGCTCAGTCGATGAGCTGGTTGGTCGCCTAGAGGCCAGCACTAAAGAGTTGCCTTGGTACAGTTTGCTCGAGCAGCGAGGCGTAAGCGGGTATGACCCTGAAATTGAGCCGGCATTAAAGAAAATGCGAATTGCGCATTTCTATAAGGACAGTAAGTAAAAAAATATCGGCCGAGCATACTCGTATCACAAAATTGTTCAAAGGCTTACGATCAGCAGTGATGCAGCTCATTATGCTCGGCTGTAATTTTGAGGACTACAGCGCGCGGCTACTTTGTACTATTTTGGTAACTTGGTTATAGTCCCCGCTGCCACCTTAGAAGCCTTAAACACAACTTGAGGCCTAGGCTAAACCAATTTCCCACACCGCTGATTCGCCGGCACTGCAACATCCATTAGCTTAGGGTTTGGCAAGTTAAGGTTATTCATAATATCGGCGTACTGCTGCGCATTAGTTACTTGTAATCGAGGGTTATTGCGCTTTTCTTCGCCTACCGTGCTTGTGGCCCAACCTTTATAGTCGTGGCCAGGGTAAATAATTGCATCATCCCCGTAGGCCAGCAGCTTATTAAAAATGCTGTGGTATTGCTGTAATGCATCGCCTTGTTGGAAGTCGGTGCGGCCGGAGCCGCGTATTAATAGTGTATCGCCGGTAAACAATAAAGTTTTGCCGCCGTCTTTTACCACAAAGCTATAGGAATCATCTGTATGCCCTGGCGTATGTATCGCGGTAATTTTTAGCTGCCCGATATTGACTACTTCTCCATCGTGGAACATTTGGCTTACACATTCGCTACGGGATTGCTCGCCCAACAAGGTTAAACATTGCGTTTTTTCTCTAAGCGCGCCCATGGCAGATACGTGATCTGCATGGGTGTGGGTATCTAAAACAGCCTTTAAATTTAAACCCAATTCTGAAATTAGACGCAAATAGTCATCTGTTTTTTCAACGACAGGGTCTATAAGTACAGCTTGCGCAGAAGATTCATCCGCTAATAAGTAGGTGTAAGTATAGCTCGCGTGATCAAATAACTGACGAAATAACATGCTTTAGACTCCTATAAAAATACAACGGACACTTCTAATTCTGAAATTTTTTAGACGATAGTAACGCCGCCTTTTTTACCACTGCAATACCGCATAATGCTTAATACAATGCTTGTATAACAGTAAACAATGAAACGACAACCAGCACAGTAGCAAATGTTTTTTGCAAAGCTGGCCCAGCAATATAGCGACTAAGCCACTGGCTAAATAACATGCCCACAAGGCTAGCTGACAAAACAGGAATTAACGGCAGCTGCGCCGGTAACCCCTTTAAAAGTAGATGGCTAATAAAGCCTGAGCTGCTAATAAGTGCGATGGCAAATAAAGAACTCGCTACAGCACGTCTCATTGATATGGAACTTAAGAATAACAATACTGGGATAATTAAAAATCCACCGCCAACACCTAATAGCCCCGACGCGAAACCAATGCCCAACCCCGCCACCAATAAACCAGAAATACAGCGCGGCTTTAACTGGAACTGCCCAGTAGCACTTAAGCGGCATAGTAATGGCGAGCTTTCTTCTACTGCTTGGCCTGCACGCACAAAACGCGTATATTCGGGAGAAAGCGTAGCTTGACGCCACATTTTTACCGCAATAAAAATCGCTAAAGCGCTAAACGCCAATAATAAATAAAGCTCATCTAGCATTAACGCGACAACTTTACCCAGTGGCGCCATTACCATGCCGCCAACTGCAAGCGCTAAGGCGGGCAACCAAAGCACATTTTTGCGCTGTAAAATCACACCATATGCCGCACTAGCTGCCACAGCGCCAAGTGCTAAGCCCATGGCATCGGTAGCGCTAATACCCACGAATAGCATTAGCATCGGCACTGCCAGTACAGAACCACCGGCGCCGGTTAAGCCCAAAACAATACCAATCACTAATCCTATAAAGGGTGCCATTACTGTACTCCGATTTTTTAGGCGCGTGCTTTATTCCAAGGCATGCGCGCCAAACACATTGCCATGCCGCAAGTATCGGTAATGCCTGCAAACATTAACCCCGCGCCTACAAAGGCCGAGATGCCATAACCATATGGCGTAATCCAAGTACCCAAAATAACACCGACAACAACCAACGCGCCTGCGGCTATCCGAACTTGCCGCTCTAAACTGATTGCTTTACCGGAACCACTTTTAACCGCTAGACCGCTGGCTTTTAGCGCATTTAAACCGCCCTCTATAATTACTAGCGGCCGGCCTGTCTTGCCTTGTAATTTTTCAACGGCAATTTCGGCACGTTTACCGCTTTGGCACAACAAATAAACCGGCTCATTCTTATGGCCTTTATCATCGAGCATTGCATTAAATTTTGCATCGCTAAGCTCTTGTACTGGCAAGCACAAACAATTATCTAGGTATTCTGTTTGTACTTCTGCGGCTGTGCGTAAATCTACTACTGTTGCACTGTGCGCTATTTTTGAAAACTCACTGGCTGATGTTTTTGTATGTGTCATATGTACCTCGATTAGGGGCAATAAATGTTTTTTAGGGTAGATATAATTTGCAGTACTTTTTCATCGGCTAGGCGGTAAAACACTGTTTGCGATGCTTTACGGGTAACTACAATATTTGCCGTACGCAAACGCGCTAAATGCTGCGACAGTGCCGATTGGCTTAAGGGCAAGCGCTCGTTAATTTCCATTACCGAAAGCTCACCCGCAACCAAGCTGCAACAAATCATTAAGCGATGGGTATTTGCTAACTCTTTTAACAGCGTTACCGCCTCGCCTGCATGCACGGCAAGTTGCTCGAGTGATATGTCTTCGTCTGCCATAGGGCTTCCTCTTTCCGTTTACATTAGTATTAGCTAATGTAAATAAATTAGCAATACCTAAATTAGCATTCACTAATATCTAAATTGCATAAGTGCCTCTTGCAGCACCTCAATATTGATATATACACGGTATGATGCACCCTAAAGGTTCGATCTTACGAGTTCATACGTTATATAGGGACACAGGTAGGCGGCAAGCCACCCACACCACCAAGAAGCGCGCGAATGGAAATATCAAACCACAAACTGAGCCAACTCTACCTTGAGCACAAGGAAGAGCTTCTGCGCCATGTGAGCCTAAAGTTCGCCCTAGAGCGCGTTCAAGCAGAGGATATCGTGCAGCAAGCCTTTGCCAAATATACATCCATTGCGCGTGATCAAGCTATTGGCAACCCCAGAGCCTATTTATTCAAAATGGCCAGCAACCAAGCGCTAGACCTATTGCGCCGGCAACAACACAGCGCACACCCATGCAACCACACCAGCGCCGCCGAAGATAGTGACGACGACCAGCTTAACGACCCCGCGCGCATTCACACAGCACGCCAAGCACTGCACACAATGCAAAAAGCGATGCAAGCTATGCCCGAAAAACGCAGGCACTTTTTGCAATTAAGCCGCTTCGAACACATGAGTAATGTTGATATCGCTAAGGGTGCTGGCATTTCTGAAGCTGCAGTACGCAAACATATTTCGCGCGCACTGCTCGATATTAAACACGCCATGGATAATCAACCATTGGAGGAGTATTAAATGGATGAGTTATCGCAACATCGGGAAAATATTAATGAGCAAGCGAGTGATTGGTTTGCACTGATATACCTCGCCAGCCCCTCTAAAGCAGAAATACTTGCCTTCGAAAAATGGTGCTCTGTTAAAGAATCCCATCGCAAAGCCTATCAAGAGCTAATTACACTATGGCATAGCCTACCAGAGCAAGAGGCCCGCACCGCGCCATTAATACCGCTGGAAACGCCCAACTTAGCCCCCCAAAAAAGAAAACACTTTCTTTCCCGCAGAATGGCGCTTTTCTTAGGGGCAGCTGCAGCATGCGGCGGAATATTTGCTGTTGCTACCATT